>CANJRZ010000127.1 GCA_947476735.1 Sphingomonadaceae bacterium | reverse complement strand
TGACGCTGGCCAGGTTCGGGCAGCGGACTGGCCAAGCGCATTGCTGCTCGATTTCAGCGGTTCGGCAAAGCGCGTTACAGGCAATCGGGTAGGGAAACGCATCGCCCTGGTCAGCGAGATTGGCGGGCCCAGTTTCATGGGGAGGATGAAAGCCCTGCTACGCGGCTACGCAAAAAGAATCAGGGACAGCCTGATCGGCTGATCATGCGTCGTCTTGAATCTTTGCGGACGACGCGTGCAATGAAATCAAAACCGCTCCTGGAGCGAAGGATCGAGCTAGCGCGGGCAGTTTCCCCCGAGATCGAGGCAGCGACCGTCAACCGGTACTGTAACCCTGATCCCGGCAATGGCTGCGAGCGTCGGTGCGATGTCCACGGTTTCGACCGGCACATCGCGGTTCTCGGTTGATAGTCCCGGCCACCAGAAAAGCACGGGTACCTGCCGGTCATGATCCCAGGGAGTGCCGTGTCCGGCTACGCTATCGCCGATATTGCGCGGGACTCCGAAGCTTGCGCGCGGGGCATAGGCGACCGAGATGTCGCCCGAGCGTTCTGGGTCATAGCTCTCGCGGAAGCGTTGGATCATGCTCAGCTGATCAGGTGGTGTGCCCGGCGGCACGATGGTGGCCTCGATTTCGGTGCGGGTGAACACCCCCTTCACGTCGGGTTGCGATTTGAGCCACTTGACCGTCGCTTCGATGACCTGGTCCCTGGGCGCTTCCTTGGAGTCGGCGGTAACGTAAATCTGCTGCGGATCGTCGGTATTCACCGGTAACCGGACCAAAGACAGCGACTTCGACACATCGGCGTTGAGTCGCATCATCAGCGATCTGTCGTCGATACGATACGCCTCTCCACCCGCATCGAAAAAGCGTTCTGAAGCGTCGGTCGCGCCATGGTCGGCGGTGAGGACAACCATCACGGGGATGTGCTGTGCTTCGATCGAGCTCAGCAGCCGTCCAATCGTCTCGTCAAGCGCGGCCTGTTGGACACACATTTCGGCGCCGCCATTGCCGAGGCGATGGCCTACATAATCGGTCGCCGAGAGAGAGACTGCCAGCACGTCTGTCGCGGGGCCGCGGCCAAGATTCTTGCGCTTGATCAGATCGAGGGCGAAATCGACAATGATTGTGTCGAAAGCAGGTGAAGCGCGCAGCGCCTCGTTGAATTTCTTCGTTGTCCAGAAATTCTCGCCTGTGGTGACGCCTTTCGCCATATCGGGCGGAACGTCGCCAGATAGGGTGAGCTGACCAAATTGCTGCCGCTTGCGGAGGGCTGCGCAGGCGGTCGAAGGCGCTGGCCAGAAGATCGGCGGATTTGCTTTCCAAGTCGCCGTCAGGGATGCGTTGAATGCTTCAACGGGTCTGAGCGAGGCCGCATCTGCTGGGCCGGCATATGATGAGGTGCCGAAGCCGGTGCCATCAACCCACCAATAAACGCCATCGGCGTTCTTTCCCGCCATGGTAATCGCTGCGCGATCTTTTCCCGCGACCGCGAAAGTACGCGAGCCCTTACGGGCTGCCTTGATCCAGTCGCCCAGCGTCGTGACCTTCAGATTCTGGTGGCCGCGCTCCTTCGGATCAGCGCCGGGCACAGAGACGCAATAGACGCTCGACGCCGTCTTACTGTCGTACCAGCTGTTGGCAACGATACCGGTGCCGGAAGGATGCCGTCCGGTCAGGATCGTCGAATGGCCCGGGCAGGTCTCGGTCGCGGCGTGGCTCTGATAACCCGTCGGAAAAGCGATCCCGCTGGCCAGCGTCTTGAGCCCGCTGGTGTAAGTCGGGCGATAGCGCTTGAACAGCTCGCTGGAAAACTGGTCGACCGAAATCGCCAGGATAAGCTTGGGCTTTGTCGGGGGCGCCGTATAAGCGGCCGATGGGAGGGCAACAATCGCCGTCGCGGCGAGGATCAAGTTCTTCATAGGGCTTCCTAGCCTGTGCTTCATGACCGCAGGATGACGCTATTTCGCGACCCAGACACGCTTGCCACCGATCCAGGTCTCCACAGCCCGTGTACCACGGATGTCCGGCGCGGTGGTGGTGAAGATGTCGCGGTCAACGATGACGAAATCGGCAAAATGGCCGGGAGCAAGGCTGCCAATTTGATCCTCGGCGAAGGCGGCGTATGCGGCGGTCGCGGTGAAGGCGCGGAAAGCTTCGGCGATGCTGATGACCTGCTCCGGCTGCCAGCCGCCGGCCGGTTGACCGGCCGCATCCTGCCGGCTGATTGCGGCGGCGAGCGCGGGAAAGGGATTCGGGCTCTCAACCGGGTAATCAGATCCGAAGGCGAGTGGCACCTTGTTATCGAGCATGGCTCGCCAGGCATAAGCGCCAGCGAGCCGAGCCGACCCCAGTCGCGCTTCGGCCATCAATCGGTCCGATGTTTGATGGACCGGCTGCATCGAGGCGATAATACCGTTCTTGCCGAAGCGAGGCAGATCGGCGGGGTCAACGATCTGGGCATGCTCGATCCGCCATCGCCGGTCGCCCTGGTACGTCGCCGCGAGCTCTTCGATCGCTCCCAGCAGTTGCGCATTGGCACCATCACCGATGGCGTGCACTGCCGTCTGAAAGCCATCCATAGCGGCGCGGCTCATCAGGTTCCTGAGCCTCGTGTCGTCGATCAGCTGCAGTCCGTGCTGGCCTGGCGCGTCGGAATAAGGGGCTTTGAGCCGGGCGCCGCGCGATCCGAGCGCGCCATCGGCGATCAACTTGACGCCGACCATACGGAGCCGTCCGTCATAGAGCCATGGCGTCGGGCCCGTTCCTGCCACGGCCAGCATGGTTGGCACACCCGCAGCATAGGAAATGATCCGGATGCGTAGCCGCCCGCCATCGCCCGCCCGGCGTAACACCTGCCAGTCGTCGCTGCTTGTGCCCATGTCGGCCGTCGCTGTGATGCCGTTGCTCAGCAATATGTCCTGTGCCTTGGCAAGCGCGGCGTCACGGTCGCGCGGCAGCATGGCCGGTACCGCATCGAGGATCAGTTTCTGCGCAGCGTCAACGAATACACCCGTCGGGTTGCCCCTGGCATCGCGCTCGATCCTTCCGCCCGGCGGATCCTTGGTCTTCGCGCCTATCCCGGCAGCGACCATGGCTGCAGAATTGGCAAGCAGCGCATGGCCATCGACCCGGTCGAGCACGGCCGGGCGGCCTGGCGTGATGGCATCGATTTCGGCCGCGGTGGGAAAGCGTCCCAGTCGCCAGCGCTCCTGATTCCAGCCAAACCCCCGAATCCAGAGTGGTGTCGGCCGATCGGCAGCATATTTGCGAAGAGCGCCCTGCGCCTCGACAAGGCTGCTGGTGGCTGAGAAGTCCAGCGACAGCGCGGCCTCGCCCAGTGCCATGACATGGCCATGCGCATCGATCAGGCCGGGGATCAGGGTGCGGCCTTGAACATCGAGTCGGAAGTCGAGCTTGTCGGGTCGCTTCTCGAAGCGGTCGAGCAGCCTGGCAACCCGGCCCTGACCGTCGATCAGCACGCCGTTGAATCGGATAAGCTGGCCCTTGCCGTCGAAGCTGTAGCCGTTGGCGTTGTCGATCAATCCATCAGCCAGGACCGGCTGGCTGAGCAGCAAGGCGATCAGCGCCGCGGCAAGCCTCACGTCTTCGGAAGCCTCTTCACCACCGAAGAAATATCCTGCCGGCCGCAGCCGAGCGCCTGAGCATCCGAGTAAAATTGATCCGCCAGAGCTGCGAAGGGGAGCGAGGCGCCGTTGGCGCGCGCTTCGTCCATCGCGATACCGAGATCCTTGCGCATCCAGTCGACCGCGAAGCCGAAATCAAAGCTGTCGTCGGCCATCGTCTTCCACCGATTGACCATGTACCAGCTCGCCGCCGCCCCACCCGAGATCGCCTCGAACACCTTGTCGAGATCGAGATCGGCATTCTGGGCGAAGCGCAGCGCTTCGGCGGCGCTCTGCATCGCTCCGGCGATGCAGATCTGGTTGACCATTTTGGTTGTCTGGCCGGCGCCGGGACCGCCGATGTGAACGATCCGCGACGAATAGGCCTCCATCAGCGGGATTGCAGCAGCAACTGCCTTGTCGGACCCGCCGCACATAATGGACAGCGTCCCCGCCTCGGCTCCCGATTGCCCCCCCGAAACCGGCGCATCGACGACGAGCAGCCCGCGGTCGCGCCCCTCCACAGCGAGCTGGCGGGCGATGCGCGCGGAAGCGGTTGTGTGGTCGATATAGAGCGCGCCCTTGCTCATCGCGGCGAAGCATCCGTCCTTGCGCAGCGTGACCTTCTCGAGATCGCCATCGGCGCCGACGCAGCTGAGCACCGCTTCGGCGCCCTCGGCGGCGGCGGCGGGGGTCGGCGCCCAGCGTCCGCCATACTTCTCCACCCAAGCCTCGGCCCGTTCACGGGTGCGATTGTAAACGGTGACCTCATGGCCGGCTGCGGCCAGATGTCGTGCGATCGGGGCGCCCATCGCGCCCAGCCCCAGGAAAGTGACCTTTGTCATAGAGCCCCGCATAAGATGGAATTTCCGGCGATGCTAGGACTCTGCGCCGCAATCCGCTATGGCGCGCGCATTATGGCAAGCGTGCACAAGCAAATCGACGCCGAGGGCGTTCCCGTGACCATCGAAGACGTCCGCGCAGCCCATGCGCGGATCGCACCTTCGATCGTCCGTACCCCGATCCTCCAAAGTCGCACGCTCAGCGAGATTACCGGCGCAAATGTCTGGCTGAAGTTCGAGAATCTTCAGTTCACTGCGGCCTATAAAGAGCGCGGTGCGCTCAACCGGCTGTGCCAGCTTACGGCCGACCAGAAGGCTCGTGGCGTGATTGCGGCGTCCGCCGGCAACCATGCCCAGGGCCTCGCATATCATGGCGCGCGGCTCGGTATTCCGGTAACGATCGTGATGCCGAAGCCGACGCCGACGGTAAAGGTTCAGCAGACCGAAGGGCACGGTGCCAAGGTCATCCTGACCGGCGAGCGCTTTGACGACGCCAATGAGGCGGCGCTGGTCCTTGCCGAGCGTGAAAACCTCGCATTCGTGCACCCGTTCGATGACCCTGATGTGATTGCGGGACAGGGCACCGTTGCGCTTGAGATGCTTGAGGATGCGCCGGAACTGGATACGCTCGTCGTACCGATTGGCGGCGGGGGCCTGATCTCCGGTTCCGCGATTGCGGCGCGCGCTTCGGAAAGGTCGATGCGCGTCATAGGCGTCCAGGCCGAGCTTTATCCCTCGATGTACGCCAAGATGAAGGGGTTGATGCTCCCTTGCGACGGCGACACTCTGGCCGAAGGCATCGCCGTCAAGCAACCCGGCGCCGTCACCTCGGGCATCGTCCGCGCGCTGGTGGATGACATCGTCCTGGTCGCCGAACGCGAACTTGAGACGGCGCTGTCGATGCTGCTGCAGATCGAAAAGACGGTGGTGGAAGGCGCCGGTGCGGCTGGCCTCGCTGCCATGCTCGCGCATCCAAAGCTGTTCCGCGGCCGTAATGTCGGGATCATTCTGACCGGCGGCAACATTGACACGCGGCTGCTCGCCAATGTTCTGTTGCGCGATCTCGCCCGTTCGGGCCGGCTCGCGCGTCTCAGCGTTCGGCTTCAGGACCGGCCGGGCGCGTTATTCCACGTCGCACGCGTGTTCGACGAACAGCAGGTCAATATCGTCGAAGTCTATCACCAGCGAGTGTTCACCACGCTGCCGGCCAAGGGCTTGATTGCAGAGATCGAGTGCGAAACCCGCGACGCGGCGCACCTCGAACGGCTGCTTAAGGCTCTTCGCCACGAAGGTTATGACGTTACGCCGATTGAAGCTGCCTAGCCTGCAGTCTCAGATGCCGACGGTCGCACCCTCTCCCAGGGAGGGCAGAGTTTCTGAGCCAGGCTTTTGAGGCCTCAACAAGACGCTCCGCCTGGAGTTTGAAGAGCTCCAGAAAAGTCAAAAAAAGAATCGAGGTTAATGCTCTTTTCATGACGTTCGTGCGTAGGCATAGTCTGGACAAGGGCTGACATTTTGTGATGGGGCAATTTTTCGGATGACGGCGCAGTTTCGCTTCCCGCGTTTCTTCGTGACGACGCCTGGACCATGTCCTTATCTTCCGGGCCGTACCGAGCGGAAAGTGTTCACCGAATTGTCGGGTCCAACCGCAGGAGAGCTCAACGACGCGCTTGGACGCATCGGCTTTCGCCGGAGCCAGGGTGTCGCCTATCGCCCGACCTGCGTCGACTGCCAGGCCTGTGTCTCGGTGCGGGTGATCGCAGACGAGTTCAAGCCCAACGCCAGTCAGCGCAAACTGATTCGCCGTCATGGCGATCTTGAGATCAGTATCTGCAAGCCCTGGACTACCGAGGAACAGTTCTCTCTGCTGCGTCGCTATCTGAAGGCGCGCCACCCGGGTGGCGGGATGGCGCAGATGGACGAGCTGGACTTCGCTGACATGGTCGAACAGACCCCGGTCAAGACCCACATCATCGAATATCGCGAGCCCAGTGTCGACGGGCGGCAGGGCAAGCTGATCGGCGCCTGCCTGACCGATGCGCAGTCGGACGGGCTGTCGATGGTCTACAGCTTCTTCGAGACCGAGGATGAGGCTCGTCCCGGGCTCGGCACCTTCGTCATCCTCGATCATATCCGCCGCGCGGCCGAAGCCGGATTGCCCTATGTTTATCTCGGCTATTGGGTCGAGGGCTCGCCGCGGATGCAGTACAAGACGCGCTTCCAGCCGCTTGAGCGGCTGTCGGCGGGCGGCTGGCACCGGTTCGAGGCTCCGCCGCTTCCCGACAAGGGCTCCAACACTGGGTTCCCGGCGCCGTCCAAGCTCTCGCAGCTGGTTTGAACGCCCTTATCTTGTTGCTGCGCTTACCCGCCAGATCTTCCCACCGACATCATCGCTGATCAATAACCCGCCGTCCCTGCCGATCGCCACTGAGACCGGCCGACCCCGGATTTCTTCATTCGGCGACAGGAATCCGCCCAGAATCGCGATCGGCTTGCCCTTCGGCCTGCCTGCAACAAACGGCACGAAGACGACATCGTAGCCCGACAGCGGGCGCCGGTTCCATGAGCCATGCCGGGCGATGATGGCGCCGCCGGAAAATCTGCGCCCTAGCGCCGCACCTTTGGTGAACGTCAGTCCCAGCGCCGCGACATGCGGGCCGAGCGAGTAGTCGGGGCGGATAACATAAGGCCGCATGTCCTCGGCCGGCTCCTCAACGCGCTTGTCGATCAGCCCGCCCCAATAATACCAGGGCCAGCCATAGAAGCCGCCGAGCTGAAGTTCGGCGAGATAGTCGGGCGGCGTATCCGACCCCATCATGTCTCGCTCGTTGACGGTGGTCCAGATGTCGCCGCTGCTCGGCTCAACGGCAAGTCCGTTGGGGTTGCGCAGACCATAGGCGAAGACACGAATCTGCCCCGTTGACAGCTGCACCTCGATCACCCGCGCCCGGCCTTCTTCCTGTTCCAGGCCGTTCTCGCCAATGTTGGATGCCGATCCGATCGCCACCAGGATCGATTTGCCGTCACGGGTCAGCAGCAGGTTGCGGGCCCAATGGTTGCCGCCGCCCGGATATCTCGCCACTACTACTGGCGTGGCGCTGATCTTTGTCTGCCCCGGGGTGAAAGGCACGCGGATAAGGGCGTCGGTATTGCCGATATAGAGCTGGCCATCGGCCCAGGCCAGGCCGCTGGGTGAGTTCAGCCCCGACATCAGCACCGTCCTGAGCTCGGCCTTGCCGTCGCCATCGGCGTCGCGCAGCAGGCTGATCCGATTGGGTGAGGCTACACCCGCGCCGCCGCGCTTCATCATCGCCCGCATGACCAGGCCCTTGATCCCGCCGCCCTTTCGCTGGGGCGAATTGCTCTCGCTGACCAGGACATCGCCGTTGGGAAGCACATAGAGCCACCGCGGGTGGTCAAGTCCTTCGGTGAAAGGGGCGACCGACAGACCCGCCGTCGCCACCGGCTTTTCGCTCGTGCGCCAGCCGACGGCCTTGGGGACATTGACTGTCGGCAGCAGCACGGTCTTGGGTATCGGAATCTGGGGCTGTGCGCCGACGGTCTCGGCGAATTCGAGGTCGGCGTGCTCGGTCGCGGACCACAGAAAAATTCCCAGGAGTGCCGCAAGGATCATCAGCGGCAGGGCGATCGACAGCTTCTTGGTGGTGGACATCTAATGTCTCTCGCAGCGCAGTGAGGTCAGCCAATATAACGCGAAGGATGGTCCTTGGTCATGTCCGCTCAAAGCGGAGGACGATTATCCCTCTTCCGGTTCGGGTGCCGCGGGCGGGTGGAGCAGCAGCTTCTTGACCCGCCGCTCGTCGGCGTCCGCGATCTCAAGCCGCCAGCCGCTTGGATGCTCGACGATCTGGCCGATCCTGGGGACCTGGCCGGCCAGCGCCGACGCCAGGCCACCAAGCGTCTCGACATCATCGTCGATGTCGGCGAGCCGTGGGTCGATCAGTCGGGCGACATCCTCGAGCTCGGCGCGTGCATCGGCGGACCAGATCGAGTCGCCAAGCGGGATCAGAAGATCGTCTTCCTCCTCGTCATGTTCGTCCTCGATATCGCCGACGATCTCCTCCACCAGGTCCTCGATCGTTACCAGTCCGTCGGTGCCGCTATATTCGTTGAGCACGATGGCGAGATGGGTCCGCGTCTCGCGCATTTCGGCAAGCAGGTCGAGAATCCGCATCGAGGAGGGCACGAAGCGCGGCTGCCGAATCAGCCCGGCGATCGCCGCGGGGCGCTCTGCCCCGGTCGCGATGATCCGGAAAACATCCTTCACATGGACCATGCCGGTGACGTTATCGAGATCTTCGCGATAAACCGGCAGCCGGCTGTGCTCGGCCTCGGCGAATCGGATGATCAGTTCGTCGAAGGAGATCGTCTCGGCCACCGCGATGATGTCGCCGCGTGGCACCCCAATGTCACCGACCGTTCGCTCGCCGAAATGGAGGATATTGCGGACCATCTCGCGCTCGACATGCGACAGATCATTGTCCTCAGCGCCATCGCTCTCATGCTCCTCGATGACTTCTTCAATCTGGTCGCGCAGGCTGGGCTCGGGTTCCGAAAGGAAAAGCGAGCGCAACCCGCGCCACAATCGTCCGCCGCTGTCCGCGGCGCTGCTACTGCTGTCGTCTGGCATTGTCGTTCTTGTGTGCCGTCCTTGATTGTCGCTTGGCTATCCGAAATTATGATGGTGGAGCAATCACCTTCTGTTGTCAGGCTATTCCGTCATCAAATAGGGATCGTCGATGCCGAGTGTTGCCAGTGCGGCTCGCTCCAGCTCCTCCATCGCTTCGGCCTGTTCGTCGTCGATGTGGTCAAAGCCGAGCAAGTGAAGCGTGCCGTGGACCATCAGGTGAGTGGCGTGTTGCGCTGCGGTTGCTCCCTTCTCAGTAGCCTCGCCAATGCACACCCCGCGCGCAAGAATGATGTCGCCGATGAGCGACTCGCCATCATCGCTGTAGGCGAGCGTCCGGAGGAAGTCGTCCTGGACCATCGGAAAACTCAGTACGTTGGTCGGCTTGTCCTTTTGGCGATATTGCAGGTTTAGCGCCCGTACCTCGTCATCATCGGCAAGCCGGATCGAAATCTCGGCTGAATAGGCCGCCGTCAGAATCTCGCCATAGGGACTGGCCCGCACTGCCGCGGTGACCGCCTCGATGGCAAGCTTGTCCCAATCCGTACCATCTTCCCAGCTGGGCTCGAGCTGAACCGCAACCTCGATCACGGCGCAGTCTCAGGCATCGTCCGGGCCTTCATAAGCCTCGACGATGCGGCCGACGATCGGATGGCGGACGACGTCGGCGGCGCCGAAGCGGATCGTGGCGATCCCTTCGATTCCCTCCAGCTTGGTGACCGCATCAGCGAGGCCCGATTTGCCGATGTCGGGCAGATCGATCTGGCGCGGGTCGCCGCACACCACCATCCGGCTGTTCTGCCCGAAGCGGGTGAGGAACATCTTCATCTGTGCGGGCGTGGTGTTCTGGGCTTCGTCGAGGATGACGAATGCGTCGCCGAGGGTGCGGCCGCGCATGAAGGCGATCGGTGCGATCTCGATCTCGCCGCTGGCAATGCGCCGCTCAACCTGCTCGGTCGGCAGCATGTCGTAGAGCGCGTCGTAGAGCGGACGGAGATAGGGATCGACCTTCTCCTTCATGTCGCCCGGAAGGAAACCGAGACGCTCGCCCGCTTCGACCGCTGGGCGTGACAGGATCAGCCGGTCGACGGTGCCCTGGATAAGCTGCTGCACCGCCTGCGCTACCGCCAGATAGGTCTTGCCGGTACCCGCTGGCCCAAGCGCGAAGATGATGTCGGAGCGGTTGAGCGCTTCCATATATCTGATCTGGGTGGCCGAGCGCGGCACGATCGTCTTCTTGCGGGTCCGGATCATCACCTTGGGCGGATCCGACACATCGCTGCGGATGATGCCTTCGAGCGTCGGCTCGGCCGACATCGCAATCACCGCTTCGACGGCGCCATTATCGAGATCCTGGCCCTGGACGATCCGGTTGTAGAGCCCGGTCAGCACTTCGCGAGCCCGCCCCGCGGCTGCCGCTTCGCCCTC
>CANJRZ010000126.1 GCA_947476735.1 Sphingomonadaceae bacterium | reverse complement strand
GTCGGCGCCATGATCCGCGATTTCGGGCCGCGCTCGATCGCCACATATCTCGGCGGCGGCGTGGTCGACCAGCCGGCAGCGACGACCTTCATGCGGAGTTTCACCAAAGCGATCGGTTCGCCCAATTTCTACACCGCCTCGACCATCGACCAGCCCGGCGGTGCGATCGCCGATGCGCTCCACGGCAAGTGGATGGGCGGGCGGCAGCGACCCGAGAGCTGGGATGCCTTTCTGATCGTGGGCGGCAACCCGATGAATTCGAAGCAATATCTGCCGCAGAACCCCGGCATGCTGATCAAGGAGCTGCGCCGCAAGGGCACGAAGTTCGTTGTCATCGACCCGCGCCGCACCGAGACCGCGCGCTTCGCCGATGTTCACCTCCAGCCTTATCCCGGTGAGGATCCGACGATCCTCGCCGGCCTGATCCACCTGATTTTCGCGCTCGACGGCGTAAACCGGGACTTCACCGTGCCCAATGCCGATGGTGTCGAGACGCTGGCTGAGGCGGTCGCCCCCTTCACCCCTGCCTATGTGGCGAAGCGCGCCGGGATCGACGAGACCGATCTCCGTGCTGCCGCGCGCATCCTGATCGAGGCAAATGCCGGCGACATCGTGCTGGGCACCGGCCCCAACATGGCGACCCGCGGCAATCTGAGCGCCTATCTCGGCCTCTGCCTGCAATCGCTGCGCGGCTTCTGGGCCGGCGAAGGCGAGGAGGTGACCCAGGCGCCGGTGCTGCTCCCGCCCCGCCCGTTCAAGGCGCAGCCATCGGCACCCCGCCCTGCCTGGGGCTTCGGCCTCAAGACCCGCATCCGCGACCTCCAGATGACGATGGCCGGCATGCCGCTCGCCGCCCTGCCCGAAGAAATCCTCCTGCCCGGGGAAGGACAAATCAGGGCCTTGTTCGTCCATGGCGGTATCATGCAGAGCTGGCCGCAGCAGAGCCGCACGATCGAGGCGCTGCGTGCGCTCGATCTGCTCGTCATCCACGATTACACGCTGACCCCTACCGCGCGGATGGCGGACTATGTGATCGCCACCAAGCTTCAGTTCGAGGTACCATCGCTGACCATCCTCAACGAGATGATCGGCGCCTATGTCCACCCCGGCTATGGCCATAACGAGCCGTTCGGCGCCTATCAACCCGCGGTCATGGCGCCGCCCGAGGGCGCCGACGTGCTCGAATCCTGGCAGATCTATTACCGCATGGCGCAGCGGCTCGGCCTGTCGATGAAGGCCGCCAACTGGGTCTATACCGGCCCGCCGGCGGTGGTCGACATGGAGACCGAGCCGACCACCGATCAGGTCTATGCGATGATGTGCAACGGCTCGACCATCCCTCTCGAGGAAGTGATGCGCCACCCGGACGGCAAGATCTTCGACCGCGTCCGCCAATTAGTCGGCCCCCGCGACTGAGACTGTACCGATCGTCTCCAGTTGGCCGATCCCGAGATGATGGCCGAGCTGCACGGCGTCGCGACCGAATCTGTCGCCGCACGGCGCAAGACCGATGCAGACTTCCCTTTCCAGCTCATTCCCAGCCGGATGCAGAACAGCCAGAACAGCTCATTGCGGATGCCGGGTGTGGTGAAGACCGGCTACAATCCTGCCTGGATGAACCCCGCCGATATGGCCAGGCTCGCGCTCAACCCCGGTGATGCAGTCGACATCCGCTCCCACCACGGTCAGGTCCGCGCTTTCAGCCAGCCCGACCCGGGCCTGCGAAGTGGCGTGGTCGCCCTGATGCACGGCTTTGGCGGAATGCCGGGCAAGGGCTATGACCCGAAACGCGATGGAGCCAACGTCAACCAGTTGACATCATGGGATGACGATGGCGACCCGAAGCATGGCATGCCGCGGATGGGAGCGTTACCGGTGTCGGTGAAGGCGGTCGGCTAGCGATGCCTGCCACACAGTGATTGGCTACCATTCTTGTCAGGCTAGAATGGCACTAGAAATGCGCCTCATAACCGATCAGCAGACGCGCCTGGCCATCGGTGATGTCGCGGGCAGCGCCGAATGATCGCAGCCAGCCGGTCTCGATCTCGATTTCGCCCGGCCCGACATGCTCGATCTCGAATTTGGCCTCGGGGCCGATGAAATGTTCTTCGTGGCCGCCGAAATGGTTAATCGTTCCGAAATCACCGAACGCGGCAAGGCCAAGACGTACCTCGTCGCCCAAAATCGCCCAGTCCGCTGAGGCTGCATAGCCAAACTCCATCTTCTCGCCATGGCGCAGCGGCTGTTCGGCGATCACGTTGAGCCGGGCGTCGAACCCACCCGCGCGGTGCTGGAACAGAGCCTTTATCTCGATCTCTTCGGGCTCACCATGAAAGCCATGCTTATACTCGGCATAGAGCGCGGTATCGAGGCTGAGCGCTTCCACCCTGCCGAGGGCGTAGACCGCCTCGATTGCGATGGCCTCGACCTTGCGTCCACTTCCAGGTGTGCGGCTGGTCTCCACCAGGCCCGCCAGCGAAAAGTTCGAAGTGAAGGCATGTTCGGCTTCGAAGACCAGCCCATCCTCGCCATCTGCAGCGCCACCGGTCAACCGGCCATAGCGGGTCTCGAACTCGGTGACCCCCTTTTCGACGGTTGCGCCGTAAATCGGATCTCCCACCCCGGGAGTCGCGAGCGCAGCAGTCGAGGAACCCATCAGCAATGCGGCCAAACAGATATTTCGCATGGTTCTCCCCTAACGAGATTCCCGTCTAATGCGACCTATTTGCATTCGCAACAGTCGGACTAACCAATAGGCTGGGCAGGCCTCCCGGATTATCCGTAATGTACCGTAGGGCGAAGACCACGTGGCGGCACAACGGTTGCCGTGCACCGGTGGCAGTTTCTTAAAACTTCGATGGCATGATCCCTGCCCAATCGAAGGCGAAGTGGACGGTATACGGACGGCCTGAAGGCCATACCTAGCCTCCCGCTCGCTCCTTTTGACAGGGTTGAGCCGGGATCGTGATCGTTTCAGTCCATCTGCCGGGCGCTGTACGCCGACGCACGACCACCATTGCGCTGTTGGCGGCGACGCTGCTTACCGGCGTTCCGACCGCACCTGCCCATAGCTGGACCCGCCTCAACAAGTCTCGGGACTATTCCGAATATGACTTTGTCAAGGACAGCTACGACTACGAAGGCGACAGTTATAGTTATGGCTATGACAAAGAAGGCTATGACGCCGACGGATATGATCGGCAGGGCCATGACCGGAGCGGATATAGCCGATCCGGCTACAACGAATCCGAAGGGCGCGACCGCGACGGTTATGACTGCAACGGCTACGACAAGGACGGCTATGACCGGGACGGCAGGAATGCCAACGGTTACAGCCGCGAAGGCTATCGCGACTATGACGGCAAGGGCCGCGATCGCGAAGGCTATGATAGTCGAGGATACGACCGGGACGGCTATGATCGCGATGGTTATGGTCGCGAGGGCTATGATCGGGTCGGCTATGACAAGGAAGGCTTTGGCCGAAACGGCTTCGATCGCCGGGGCTACGACCGCAGTGGCCACGACCGGGACGGCTACGATCATGAGGGCTATGATGAAGAGGGCTACGATCGCGCAGGCTATGACCGCAGTGGCTATGACTGCAACGGCTACGACAATCAGGGCCATCATGGCGGAAGCGGCGGCCATCATGGCGGAAACGAAGAAGAGGGCGGGGAGGAATCGGGAGGCGGTTTGTCCGGCGGTGGCGGAATTGGCAATGTACCGCCCACGGTCATTCCGGCCGCACCTGAACCGTCGAGCTGGCTGATGATGATGACGGGCTTCTTTGCGGCGGGCTTCGTCATGCGCCGACGTAGGTCCGGCCCCGCCGTGCTGGCCTAATTGCGGTGATCCACGGCTTCGGCGGCATGCCGGGCAGGGATAACGACCCGAAGCGCGATGGGGCGAACGTCAACCAGCTGACATCGTGGGACGACGATGGCGCTTACCAAGCACGGCATGCCGCGGATGGCCCCCTACCGGTAGCGGTGAGGGCTGTCAGCTAGGCGGCCGGTTGTCGTCATTTAAATGACAGTTTTCCGGGTGCATGGGATTAAATGCCGGAATCGACAGGGGGTGGGGGGCTCTCTGCCCCTTCTCTAATACTTCGCATCCGTCCGGATTCTCGTGACCGGTCGGGATGGTGAGAAAGAGCTGCCGTGCGACGATCATCGTCGGGCTCGGCCCGGTAACAGAACTGGACCGGAAACTCAAGAACAAACAGAGAACATACTAGAAGGGCCGTCTCGAACGTCATTTTCCAAGTACAAGTTTTTCGGGGTAGCGACGCGTCCAGCCGTCATTTAGCTTCAAGCTATATGAAACCCCAGGCAAATGAGGGCCTCTGGGCGCTATCGGAGAAAGAGAAGCAGACGCTTCGCCTCATTGTCCGTGGTCATGATGCAAAATCTACTGCGCGCAGCCTCGGCCTCTCAGTACACACGATCAACGAAAGACTACGCGACGCACGGCATAAGATGGCCGTATCCAGTAGCCGCGAGGCCGCGCGACTATTGTTCGAAGCTGAAGGTGGAACAATCAAATCATCGGCCCCCGATTCTTTGGGGGACGCAATAATCGGGGAAGACGTGATCCGACCTCCGATCGATCAGGAGGGCGCGCCGAGCATCGGCGTCGGGCGGCGGGCAAGCCGCTATCCCTGGATCATTTTCGGAGTGTTTTTCATGACCCTTGCTCTTGGTATCCTGGCGATGATTGCGTTGCCAAACGATGGGCCAACATCGCAACCCACCATTCCTACCTCGGAAACGCAATCCTCAGAGGTTGCGGAAAAGGCTCGTCAATGGCTGATCTTGATCGATCAAGCGCGTTGGGAAGACAGCTATCAGGCGACCAGTGCATCGTTCCGCGCCGCGAACGCTCTCGAGCTTTGGGCGACGACGTCCAAGCAGGTGCGCGCGCCTCTTGGAGCCGCGATGAGCCGAAGCCTTGTCGGCGAAGAAAGCGTTGCGGCTCCGCCAAATGGCTACAAGTTCGTCAAATTCCGCACCCAATTTGCCAAGAAAGCCGATGTCGTGGAAACTGTGACGCTTGATCGCGAAGGTGGCACATGGCGAGTGGTCGGCGTAACGATCGGCGATTGAAATACCGGCAATATCTGCTTGCCACACTCAGCCTGACTGCCAATTCGGCTACATGCAGACGCCCTCGGCTCCCTCGCCGAGGGCGTTTTCGCCTCCCGCGGAGCCTCATCGGCGTTCCCACTTATTGCCGTCATGCTGAACTCGTTTAAGCATCCAACGTGGCACGAGGGGAACGTGCGGATGCAGGGTGGATCCTGAAACACTTTCAGGATGATGGTGGTCAAAGAGGGGCGACCCCCAAAACCTCGATCGCATCGGACTTCCCACCGAAATCGGCGAAGTCCCCCTCGCCTGCCCCGATCAGCGCCCGCGCGATCGGTGAGCTGAACGATATCAGCCCCGCCGCCGGATCGGCCTCGTCGTCGCCGACGATTGAAACCGCATTTTCCTTGCCGTTGAGCTTATAGCGGACCCTGGTTCCGAACGCCGCTTCGTCTCCATCCGCCGGGTCCTGGATCTCCATCGTCGCACGGCGAGTCTTCCAGTAACGCAGGTCTCGCTTGAGCGACTTGACTTCGTCCTCGGTGCCGCCCGCCTCGATTGCGGCTTCGAGCTCAGCGGCTTTCGCCTCGATCAGCTTGGCACCGCGCTCGGTAACGAGATTGGGCCCCGGCGGGATCGGCAGTTCGAACTTCGGTTCGAGATGCTCATCATCCTGTTCCCGGCGGAAAGCTACGCTCATGCGACCGCCACGATCGACACGCCGTCGCCGGTCGTAGCTACATGACGGCGAATGCCGACGCGCTTCAGAAAGAGCCAGAACGCCTCGACATGAATGCCCGCAACCACCTTGAGCGAGAGGAGCGGATGCCGAAGAAAGGCCCGAAATACCGCGGCGTCGGAAAATTCACGGCGCTCGCCCGAAAAGGCCGCAACGATCAGCGGACCATGCGCATCGCCACCGGCCACCACAACCTTGGTCTTCTCCATCGGCGGCTCGACAGTAAAGTCGTAGCGCATGTCGAGGTCCATGAAGGGCGAAACATAGAAGCATTTGTCACAAGCTTGGCGGATCTGCGACGCACTTTTCTGCCCGTCATCTACCGGGATCACATAGCTGTGGCGTTCCTTGAAAGTATTGGTGACCTCGTAGACGATCGTCGCGAGACTCCCGTCACGGCGATGGCAGAACCACACCGAGATCGGATTGAAGACATGGCCGAGCATCCGCGGCATGGTCAGCAAACGGATCGGGCCGCCATCGGGTTCCTGACCCGCCTGGCGCATCAACGCCTCGATCTGCGGCCGCAGCGGCTTACCGGAACGGTCGCCAAAGTCTCGATCGTAAAATGACAGGAGATTGAAGCGGTTACGCGAGAAGAGACGCAGCCTCCCGGCCAAGACGTCGACCTCGTCAAGATCGAACAGGCATTGGAAGACCCGGTAGCGCAGCCGGTGCGCGCGCGGTCGGAATCGCTGGTGGAAAACCTTGCCCGCGTAAATCGCCGATTTCACGCTGCAGCGTCCCGATTGAGCAATGGCGTGCGAACGGCGAGTTCCATCGAGAGCCGGCCATTGGGATCAGCGACCGTCCAGGGCCGCTGGGCGCCGAGCATCTCGGCGACGGCGAGGCCCGACTGAAGGCCATCCTCGTGGAAACCCGCGCCGAAATGCGCGCCGCAATAGAAGGTGTTGCGCTGGCCCTGGATCGCCCAGATCCGCCGCTGCGCATCCATCGCAGCATGATCGAAGATCGGATGCTCGAAACTGGTCCGGTCGATCTCATGTCCCGGCCCGATTGCCCGATTGGGGTTGAGGGTAACCACGAGCGGGCGCCTGGTCGCGAAGCCCTGCAGCCGGTTCATCCAGTAGCTGACGCACAGATCGCCGGTTGCGTCATTGGCGTGGCGCCGACCGAAATAGTTCCACGCCCCCCACAAGGCGCGACGCTTCGGCATCAGCGCCGGATCGTCGTGGAGCACGGCGATATTGGTGCTGTAGCGGAAGGCGCCGAGCAGCTCGTGTTCGGCCGGGCTCGGATCGGCAAGCATCGCCAGTGCCTGATTGCCATGAGCCGCAATCACGACTTCGTCGAAACGATCAGCATTGCCTGCCTTGTCGGTGATCGTCACCTGGCCGGCCTTCCGTTCGACCTTCGCGACCGGAGCGTTCAGGCGAACCTCGCCTGCAAAATCGGCCATCAGCTTTTCGACATAGCTGCGGCTTCCCCCGATCACTGTGCGCCATTTCGGTCGGCGGCCGAGATCGAGCAGGCCATGATTGTTGCAGAAGCGGACGAATGCCTCGGCTGGATAATCGAGCAGCAACTGAGCCGGCGCTGACCAGATTGCTGCCGCCATCGGCAACAGATGATCGTCGCGGAACGCGTCGCCAAATCGGCCCTTTTCAAGCATCTCGCCGAGGGTCATGTCCCCGAAGCTGCCCATTCCTGCCGCTGCTTCTCGATAAAAGCGGACGAGGTTGCGCAGCATCGACCAAAATCGCAGGGAAAAGAGATTCGATGGCTGGGCGAACAACTGCCAGATTCGATCGCCGGCGGCATATTCCAGCTTACCATCGTCGAGCGAGACTGCGAAACTCATATCCGTCACCCGACACGCAACGTCGAGATGCTCGAACATAGCAATCAGGTTGGGATAAGTTCGATCATTGTAAACGATGAAGCCGGTGTCCACACCGAGAGTCGAGCCGTCAGGCATTGCGACATCGATCGTGCGGGTATGGCCGCCAAGGCGCCCTTCCGCCTCGTAAAGCACGACGTCATTCCGCTTCGACAACAGCCATGCTGCCGAGAGGCCGCTGATGCCGCTTCCGATCACGGCGATCCGCTGGCCTTTGCGGATACTCGTCATGCCCTGTTCCCCGTCATTTGCGTTACCGCTCAACTCCGTCTGCTCCAGCTACGTCCGCCGGAGCGATCGAGTTGCGGCCCAATCTCCTCCCGCTGCTAAACTGCGTCATCGAAAGCGCAATGTCGAATCCGCACGCAACGCATTGGCTGCGACCATCGTATAAGGCTAGAGACGGATCGCTTAAGCTCCTCCCGCAACGGGATCGGGCAAACTTTCGGGGGCCGCCGATTTCATGACTGCAATCTCGAGCATCATCCTCGCATCGCTGGCCGTATCGGTGATGATGATGATCGCCTGGGCCGTGCAGAAGGCCACCCATCAGGCCGGCTGGGCCGACGTCTTCTGGTCCTTCGCGATTGGCATCGGCGGGCTCATCGTCGCGCTGATGACGGTGAGCGACGCGCCGATCAAGCGGAGCTGGCTGGCCGGCGCGATGGTCGGATTCTGGTCGTTACGGCTCGGTTTTCACATTCTCGCGCGCACCGCGACCGCGACTTACGAGGATCCCCGATACGCCGATCTGCGCCGCGAGTGGGGCGACAAATTCCAGGCAAGGCTGTTTGGATTTCTCCAGATCCAGGCGCTGTGCGGCATTGGCCTCGTCGCAACTGTCTATGCCGCGGCGCATCGCCCGGGTCCGGCGTTCGCCATTACCGACTGTCTTGGTCTCGGATTGTTGATCGTCTCGGTAATCGGCGAGACACTGGCTGACCGACAGTTGCGTGCCTTCACACTGGACAAGGCGAACCACGGCAAGGTCTGCGACAAGGGTCTGTGGAGCTGGTCGCGCCACCCCAATTATTTCTTCGAATGGCTCGGCTGGGTTGCCTATCCGGTGATTGCCATCTCTTTTCACCCCTATTGGTGGCAAGGCTGGCTGAGCCTGATAGGGCCACTGTTGATGTACTGGCTGCTCGTCCATGTCTCGGGCATTCCGCCACTTGAAATTCATATGCTCAAAAGTCGGGGCGACGCCTTCAAGGCCTATATGGCCCGAACCAGCGCCTTCATCCCTCTGCCACCCCGAAAAAACTGACGGATCGAAACTGATGGACCTTATCGCTGCAGCCACTGCCGCCGTCGAACGGCTGCCCCTTCCGGACGCCGTGACACTGGCGGGGGTCGAATTCCTCGTCGGGCGAACAGGCCGTCGCCTCGCCGGCGAGCCATCGAACGAAGAAGCCTTCGCGCGGACGATGAAAGACTTCCCGATCGCGATCCACACCGACGACGCCAATGCCCAGCATTATGAGGTGCCGGCCGCCTTCTTCGACCTCTGCCTCGGGCCAAGGCGCAAATATAGTTGTTGCTATTATGCCAGCCCCGACACCTCGATCGGCGACGCCGAGGAAGAAGCGCTCGCCCAGACCGCCGAGCATGCAAAGCTTGCGGATGGGCAGGAGATATTGGAGCTCGGCTGCGGCTGGGGATCGCTCAGTCTCTACATGGCGGCACGATTTCCCAATGCTCGGATCACCGCCGTTTCCAACTCGCACGGCCAGCGTCAGCATATCGAAAAGCTTGCCGCAGAGCAGGGATCGACCAATCTCCGGGTTATCACCTGCGACATGAACGACTTCCAGGCCGATGCCCAGTTCGATCGTGTCGTTTCGGTCGAGATGTTCGAGCATATGTCGAACTGGGAGGCGCTCCTGACCAAGGTGAAGGGGTGGCTCAAGTCAGACGGTTATCTGTTCATCCATATCTTCACCCACGACAAGAGTTGCTACCGCTTCGACCACGCAGACAAGTCGGACTGGATTGCCCAGCATTTTTTTACCGGCGGGATTATGCCCAGCCACGGCTTGCTGCGGCATTTCCCGAAGTTGTTCACGGTCGAGGAGGAGTGGCGCTGGAACGGCCGGCACTATGCCCAGACCGCGTTCGACTGGCTCCACCGTTTCGACGAGAACCAGTCGGCGATCTCAAAAATCTTCCGCGAAACCTATGGCAAGGACTCGAAGCTCTGGGAGCGGCGCTGGAGACTCTTCTTCCTCGCGACCGCCGGGCTGTTCGGCCACAAGGATGGCGTACCCTGGGCGGTGAGCCATTACCGGCTGAAGCCTGCTGGCTGATTGGCTCTTGACCGACTTCTCCCTACGCCCCTAGCCTGTCTCAAACGACAAGACAGGAGCGGGATATGGCGCGGGAAATCATCAACGGGATCGGCATTGCCTATGAACTGATGGGCAAGGAGAGCGATCCCGCGATCGTGCTCACGCCCGGCGGGCGCTTCCCGATGACGACCCCCGGTCTTCGCGAACTGGGCGAGAAGCTCGTCGCGGGCGGGCGCCGCGTGCTGCTGTGGGACCGGCCCAATTGCGGTCAGTCAGATTTCTCGATCGTGGGAGATGCCGAGTCGGAAATGCACGGCGAAGCGCTTTCCGGCCTGATCCGCAAGCTCGACCTCGGCCCGATGGTAATTGCCGGGGGATCGGCGGGATCGCGGATCAGCCTGATCACCGCGTCGCGCAATCCCGATCTGTTCACCCATGTCGTCGTGTGGTGGATCACCGGCGGGCATGCCGGCCTCGCCGGACTTATGCGGGTCTATGCCGCCGAAGCGGCGACGGCGGTCAGCGTGAAAGGCATGCAAGGTGCCGTCGAGCATTTCGGCTGGGCCGAACAGTGCGAGAATAATCCCGGCATGCGCGCGGCGCTGCTGGCGCAGAACCCGAAGCACTTCATCGCCAAGATGCAGAAATGGACCGCAGCCTATATCCCCCCCGCCGGTTCACCGATGCCCGGCATGAGTCCCG
>CANJRZ010000125.1 GCA_947476735.1 Sphingomonadaceae bacterium | reverse complement strand
GATCGCTACGCGCCTTTTCCACCGCCTCCGGTTTAGCCTTCTCAACGAAGGCCGGATTGTTGAGCCGGCCAGCGAGACTGTCACGCTCCTTCTCCGCCGCTGCGATGCCCTTAGCGAGGCGCACCCGTTCGGCATCGAGGTCGATCACACCTTCGAGGGGCAGAACATAGGTCGCTTCGTCCACGACCACCTGCGCGGCACCTCCGGACGGGGCATCGCCCTGTGACAGGTCAATCCGCGCCAGTCGTGCAATAGCGACACTGTTCGCGGCAAGGCGTGCTTTCGTCGTCTCGCTTGCACTGCGAGCATAAGCCGGCAGCCGGGCCCCGGGCGGGACGTTCAGGCCGGTACGTGCCGCACGTATCTCGCTGACCATGCGGATCAGCCAGTCGATCTCCTGTTGCGCCGCCGGATCGATTGCACGCGCATCCGCCATCGGCCATTTGGCGACGATCAACTCGTAAGGCCGCTCGCCCATAGCATGCCACAGCTCCTCGGTGATGAAGGGCATGAAGGGGTGGAGCATGACGAGGATCTGATCTAGCGCCCAGCCGGCCACTGCGCGGGTCTCGGCGGCCTGCGCCGCATCGGCGCCCTCTGCGAGCAGCGGCTTGGTGAGCTCGATATACCAGTCGCAGAAGCTCGCCCAGACGAAGTGGTAGATGGTGTTTGCGGCCTCGTCGTAGCGCAGGTCGGCGATGGCGAGGTCGAGCGCCTGGACGGTCTTGACCATCTCGGCGATGATCCAGCGGTTGACCGCGAGCTCAGCCTTGGGCGCCTCGATCGACGACGACGCACCGATGCCGTTGCCCTGCGCGAAGCGGGCGGCGTTCCACAGCTTGGTCGCGAAATTGCGATAGCCTTCGACCCGCTTCTCATCGAGCTTGATGTCGCGGCCCTGGCTTTCCATCGCAGTCAGGGTGAAGCGCAACGCATCGGCGCCATATTTATCGATCAGGCCGAGCGGATCGACGGTGTTGCCCTTCGACTTGGACATTTTCGAACCGTCCGCTGCACGGACCAGCCCGTGGAGATAGAGGGTCCTGAACGGCACCTCACGCATGAAGTGAATGCCCTGCATGATCATCCGGGCATCCCAGAAGAACAATATGTCGAAGCCCGAGATCAGCACATCGTTCGGATAATGGCGGTTCAGGAGCGACTTGCCGCCACCAGCCGGATCGCCCTTCAACGGCGCATCGGGCCAGCCGAGCGTCCCGAACGGCCACAGCGCCGACGAGAACCAGGTGTCGAGCACATCGCTGTCGCGGGTGATCTTCCGGTCGCCGGCCAGCGCCTGCGCCCCCGCCTCGTCCTCGGCGACATAAACCTCGCCTTCCTCGTCATACCAGGCGGGAATCTGGTGCCCCCACCACAGCTGGCGCGAGACGCACCAGGGCTGGATGTTCTCGAGCCAGTTATAATAGGTCTTGGTCCAGCTCTCCGGCACCACCTTGATCGCGCCCGAGCGCACCGCCTCGATCGCGGGCTTCGCCAGCGTCTCGGCATCGACATACCATTGGTCGGTCAGCCAGGGCTCGATCACCACGCCCGAGCGGTCGCCATAGGGCGTCTGGATGACTCGATCCTCGATCTTCTCGAGCAGGCCGGCGGCGTCGATCGCTTCGACCACCTTCTTGCGCGCCTCGAAGCGGTCGAGGCCGAGATAATCTTCCGGGATCAGACCATCCGCAGTCTGGATCAGCTTCGCCTCGCCATCGAGCATGTTGAGCATCTCGCCGGCCTTGAAACCCGCGCGCTTGCCGACCTCGAAATCGTTGAAGTCATGCCCCGGCGTGATCTTCACCGCGCCCGAACCGAGCTCGGGATCGGCATGCTCATCGGTAACGATCGGGATCAGCCGGCCGGTGATCGGCAACTTCACCATCTTGCCGACCCGCGCCCGGTAACGATCATCCTCGGGGTTCACTGCGACCGCCATGTCGGCGAGCATCGTCTCCGGCCGCGTCGTCGCGACCGAGATCGTCCCTGAACCGTCAGCCAGTGGGTAGGAGAAATGCCAGAATTTGCCCTGGATCTCCTTCGTCTCGACCTCAAGGTCGGAAATGGCGGTCTTGAGGCCTGGATCCCAATTCACCAGCCTTTTGTCGCGATAGAGCAGCTTCTGGTTGTAGAGATCGACGAACACCTTGAGCACGGCCATCGAGAAGCCCTCGTCCATGGTGAAGCGTTCGTTGGCCCAGTCGCACGACGCGCCGAGGCGGCGGAGCTGGCGGGTGATCGTGCCGCCGCTCTCTTCCTTCCATTCCCAGACCTTGTCGATGAAGGCCTCGCGCGTGAAATCGGTGCGCTTCTGCCCAGCCGCATTGAGCTGGCGCTCGACCACCATCTGGGTCGCGATGCCGGCATGGTCGGTGCCGACCACCCAGAGCGCGTCCTTGCCCTTCAGCCGGGCATGGCGGATCAGCACATCCTGCAAGGTGTCGTCGAGGGCGTGGCCGATATGGAGGCTGCCGGTGACGTTCGGCGGCGGAATGACGATCGTATAGGGCTCGGCATCGGGCCGCTCGGGACGGAACAGACCCTTGTCCTCCCAATAGCCATACCAGCGCGCCTCGATCGCGGCGGGGTCGAAAGTCTTGTCGATCGTCATGATGGCGCCGGCTTTAGCGGGGGAATGCTGCGGTGCGCCACCCCAATTATCTACTCAGAACATTCGAGGGGTTGCGTTCAGAACGGCCTGTCGCCCGCGATCGTCACCCGCTCCATTTTGCGGTGACGCGGAAAAAAGTCCGCCGAGGCATAATGCTGCGTCGAGCGATTGTCCCAGAAGGCGATCGAGTCTGTGCGCCAGCGGAACCGGACCTGATAGTCGGGGATGCTTGCCTGCCGGTAGAGCCGCTCGAGCAGCGACTGACTCTCGGCCTCCTTCATGCCCTTGATCGACCTCGTAAAGTTGGCGTTCACATAAAGGATCTTCTCGCCCGACACGGGATGGGTGCGCACCACCGGATGCTCTACCGGCGGATGGTCGCGTCCAAGTTCGGCAATGATATCATCGCTGGCCGCCCCAAATTTACGGAAGCCGTAGCGGAAGATTTCCCAGTCATGGACCGCCGTCAGCCCTGAAATCAGTGACCGGGTCTTGTCGTCGAGCCCTTCATAAGCGGCCGCCATATTCGCCCAGAGTGTATCGCCGCCGACGTCCGGAGCAATGCGGCAGCGCAGGATCGAGGCCATAGACGGCTCCGGACGAAAGCTGACGTCGCTGTGCCATACGTGCGCGGCTCCAGGCTTTTCCGCCGTGCTCTCGAGCACGATCAATTCGGGCCGTTCCGGATCATTAGCGAACATCGACATCTGTGCGAATGGATGGATCTCGAGCGGACCGAACCGGCGGCCAAGCGCCAGATGCTGGTCAGTCGTAATTGGCTGATCGCGGAAAAACAGCACCTTGTGGACTACCAGCGCCTCCGACAGTCCGTCTATAATCTCGTCTGAAAGGTCTTGCGTCAGATCGAGACCTGTCACCTCCGCACCAATCGTGCCGGTCAGCGGCGCCAGTGCGAAGGAAGCGAGCGCACTGACCGGGCGCTCGATGCTTGCTACATTCGTCATGCCTTTGATCCTCTCGACGATTTTCACAAAAAGAGCTGCCTTTTGACGCGCGGAGTCAACCGGAAAGCGTACGGCGGCATGGATTCGCGACGGGCAAGATCGTTGATTGTTAGTGGGCGGGCATCCGCTTGGGCGTCAACCCGCAGCAAGGCTCCTGGTCAGGAGCGGAAGCTGCATGGGCAAGCGCCTGGTCAAGCGCCTTGGAAGTTCAATGCTGAAGTCGTCAGCCGTCCCTGTCGGTCATCCGGCGGATCTCGGCCTGAACGATCCGCTCGACCATCTCGGGCAGGTTGCGCTCGATCCAGTCGGCGAGCATCGGCTCCAGCATCTCGCGCACCAGCGCATCGAGCGTGACGTCGCCGCCCGGCGCGCGCGGTGTCGGCGCGCGCGGCAGCAGGTCCCGCGGGACAGGCCGTGGCGCTGCGGGCCTCGACATCTCGGCCTCAGCCTGGCGTATCCGCTCGGCCGCCCTTTGCACTGCCGGCTGGTCAACAGGTCGCTCCGGCACCGGTGCGCGTGGCGGGATCGGCTCGGCAATCCGGTCGGTCAGCTCGAGAATCGACTCGGGCGGCTGAGGATCAGGGCGCACTTCACGCCGCGCCGGCCAGGGCGGCGGCGGCTCCGCCAAAGGACTGCCGGCGGCCGGCGCTCGCGGTTGCATGACCGGTGAAACGCGCGGGGCGGCGGGCTGCGCTGGGGCCGGTTGCGGCTGTGACAAAGGCGCCGGCTCATCGGCGATAATACGCTTGATGGAAGCCAATATGTCTTCCATCGACGGTTCTGAACGCGGATCGGCCATGCGACCGATATAAGCCTATTTCTCGGGAGTTGCCACCGGGCTGTGCGCCGGAACGGCCGCAACGCTCGGTTCGCCCTTGGTAGATGCCGCAATCGGCTTCGGTTTGGGATCGCTTCCCCAATCCCAGATTTTGCCATGGACCCGGCGGTAATTGGCCACCGGGTCGTAGAGCGAACCGCCATCGAGCCCGAGATCCCTCGCCTGGGCGCGGCCCATAGCGGCCAGCAAAGCAAAACCGGCGACATAGGCATCGCGCTTTGCGGAGATGAGTGTCGAGCGCGAATTGAGCAGTTCCTGCTCGGCGTTGAGCACGTCGAGCACGTTGCGGGTACCGACGCCCTGCTCGGCACGAACGCCTTCAAGTGCAAGCTCATTCGCCGACACAGCTTCCTGCGACGAGTCGATCACACCGAGCGCAGCCTGGTAGCGCGAGAATGCGACGCGGGCATCTGCAATCACCGCGCGCTCGGCGGCAGTTTGGGCCTCGAGTGCCTGGCTTTTGCGCGCCTGCGCCTGACGGACCTTCGCACCGGGCTCACCGCCCTGGAAGATCGGAACCGACGCCTGAAGACCGACCGTCGCGGTCTTGTCGATCTGCTTGAGGCCTGCGCGTCCGCCGCCGAGCGTGCCCTGATAGTCGACATAATTGCCCGTACCGAAGGCGCTGAACTTCGGCATTCGCAGCCCTTCTGCGACACCGATATCATATTCTGCCGCACGCGCAGCCTGCCTCGCCGCAGCAAGATCGGGGTTGTTTGCGACAGCGACCTCAACCGCATCGTCGGACGCTGCAGGCAGTCCCGGCAGCACCGGCGGTGCCTCAAGATTCCCCGGGAATTTACCGACTACCTCAAGATAAGTCTGCCGGCTGAAATCGAGATTTGCCTGAGCCCTTTGCAAGTCGCTCCGCGCCACCGACAGGCGCGCTTCTGACTGGGCAACGTCGGTGCGGGTCAGATCACCAACCTGAAAGCGGTCCTTGCTTGCCTGCAGGTTGGTCTCAAGTACCTTCACATTACCGGCATTGAGATCAACGATCGCGGAATCTCTGATGACATCCATATAGGCCGCCACCGCCTGGGTGAAAACATCGCCCTCGGTCGCCTGCAAACTGGCGCGACCCTGTTCGACCCGCGCTTTTGCGGCGCTGATGGAGTTTCTCACGAAGCCGCCTTCGTAGAGCGGAACGGTCGCCGTCACCGAGCCCCCGAGAGCCTTCTTCGGCGACGTAAAGCTGTTGGCCGAACGCTTGACGAAGCGACGGTAAGAGGCCTCCGCGCTAATATCGGGCAGCCCCGGTGCGCGAGCGATCGCGACACCCTCATCGGTGGCGCGCAGTCCTGCGCGGGCCCCGGTCAGGGTCGGATTCGACGCATAGGTCTGGGCGAGTGCGTCGCGCAGCGTGTCCGCCGAGGCGACTGTGGGCAAGCCAGCGGCGATCAACGCCGCGATCGAAACCGTCCAACGGCCGATCGCGGCCCCACCCATGCGCTTCACCGTCACCCGATCCATCCCTGTCAGAAACTGAACACCGCCGGCTTCGCAAAGCCGGGCAGCATAGCCGTATCGGCATCGGCGAATGCCTTAGTGCCGAAGCCACTTCCCACGCGCACGCCAAGGACAAGCCGCGAAACGCCGTCCTCGATCACTGCTCCAGCCAGCCGGCCGCCATCGCTGAGCTGGGCGACCAGACCCTGGGGAATCTGCTCGACCGCGCCATCGAGCACAATCAGCGAATAGTGCGCCCCCTTCTTCGAGCCAGCGTGCAGCGGACCCTTTACCCAGGTGGCGCCCGGAACTGCTTTTTTGCCGGCGGCAAGCAGATCGGCGTCTTCCTCGACCGCGACGACGGTCGCGCCGAGCTTTTCAAGCACCGCCACGGTATAACCCATCGCCGCTCCAACCACGAGCGCGTGATCGCCCGGAACCACCTGAGCCTCTGTCAGCAGGCGGCCGGTTACCATCGGCGGGTTGAGCGCGCGGCCGTTACCGATCGGCAGCGCCATGTCAGCATAGGCGATACACGCCTTATCTGCCGGCACGAACCGCTCGCGCTGCACCTCGCCCATGGCAGAAACCACGCGCGCATCGCTCACCCCGGTTGTCCGGAGCTGGCTGACCACCATCGCGTGGCGCATCTGCTCGTAATTATGCTCGGTCACGGAGACTTCTCGCTTCCACTGTCTTATTCATACAATACAGTTAAGTCGGGTTCAAGGCTTTACCGCGTTGCATCATTTCCGCAATACGCGATCTCTGCAAGCGCCGATTTCCTTCATATCTGCCGATTGAGCTTGTGTTCGACGCAATCGCGGAAGACAGATTGAGGAACGAATTCGGTAAGCGGAGGGGCGCCGGGCGATGGATCGCTTGCTCATAGAGGAGGTCAGCGCGGCCGAGGCAATCTGCCGCGTTCTGGAAGACAGCGGCATCGATCTGGTCTTCGGCCTGCCCGGCGGCGACATCATGGCGCTGTTCGATGCGCTTTGCGATCATCGCGAAACAATCCGTACGGTGCTGGTCCGCGACGAATCGCAGGCCGCGATCATGGCCGAGGCCTATGGCCGCCTGACGGGCAAGCCAGCCGCGATGATCGCCCAGGGCGCGTGGATATTGTCGAAGGCAGGGATCGGCGTGCTTGAGGCGCTGACCGGGTCGTCGCCGATGCTTATCCTCGCCGATCTCAGCGACAAGATCCCCTTCTCGCATCTATCGCCCACCCAGACCGGGACAGGCGATTATGGCGTGTGGAATGCAGCTGCCAGCTTCCGCGGCTTCATGAAGGAGGTCATGGAGGCGCAGCATCCCGAGCAGGCGGTCCATATGACCCAACTGGCCATCAAGCATGCGATGTCGGGCTGTCCGGGCCCTGTCGCGGTGATCTATTATGGCGCGGCGTTGCGCGGACGGGTGGGGCCGCACAGCACACTGCCGCTTTATCCCAGCAAGGGTTATCCGCCTTTTCTCAAGAGCCTGCCCGGCGAACATGATCTGCGGACCGCCGCCGGGCTGATCGACGCGGCCAAAAGACCGGTGATCATCGCCGGCAATGGCGTCCGCATCGGAAGGGCGACCGACGCGCTGATGAAGGCGGCGGCACGCATCTCTGCGCCGATCGTCACCACGAGCGGAGGCAAGGGGGTGATCGCCGAGACCCACTCCCTCGCGGGCGGCGTGATGGGCGACTTCGGAATTGAGGCCGCCAACCAAATTGTCGCAGACTCCGACCTGATCCTGGCAGTCGGCACGCGACTCGCGCCGGGTGATACCGTCCGCCACCACACCGCGCTGATTGATCCCAGGCGCCAGACGATCGTCCAGATCGATTCCGAGCCACGCCATGTAGGCTGGTCGCTGCCAGTCGACTGCGGTTTGGCCGGAGACGCGCGATGCACGCTCGAGGCGCTTGCGACGCATCTGGCGCCACAGCCACCCGGCCATCGAGTTGATGCCGAGGAGCGGGTCCGAACCGCGATGGAGCGCGGCGGCTACCAGGGTGAGGAAAGCTTCAGCAGCGCACTACCGATGCTTCCGCAGCGGCTCGTTGAAATTCTCTGCGACACGCTGCCAGACGACGCGATCATCGCCGCTGATGCCGGCGAGAACCGCATCTTCCTCGTCCATCATTTCCGCACCAAATCCGCCGGCGGTTTCCTGCAGCCGGCATCAACCGGATCGATGGGCTACGCGATTCCCGCCGCGATGGCCGCACGGTTTGTCCATCCCGAAAGGCCCGTGATAGCGGTTCTCGGCGACGGCGGCTTCGCGATGAGCATGGCGGGACTCATGACGGCGCGCGAGAACGATCTGCCGCTGATCGTGATCGTCATGAACAACGGCATCCTTGGCTGGGTCCAGCATGTCCAGGGCAACCGGATCATCGCCAGCACGCTCGGCGAATATGACCACGCCGCCATCGCCCGGACACTGGGCTGGAACGGTATCCGGGCCGAGACCGAAGTGGAAGTCCGCCAGGCGATCGCCGAGGCCCTGGCGGCCAAAGGATCGACCCTGATCGACGTCAAGACCTCAGGCGACGAGAGCTGGGAGAAGGTCGCCTCCTCGCTCCGCCTCGCACCACGCTAACCCCAGGAACAGGAGCAATCTGATGAATCGCCCGTGCACATTGCCACCACGTCGCGAAGGCAGGCCCGCCCCGACACATCTGGTCGAAACCCGGGCGAACTATCCCGAGAGCCTGCCCTTCGCGATGCGCACCGATGTCGCCCGATCGGATGTGGCGGTAGCAGGGGTCGACTGCATCATCTTCACGCCGGAGAGGTACCGGTCGACGATTCTTTACTTCCACGGCGGCGGCTATTGCGGCGGTTCACCCAAGATCAGCGCCTCTTATCTCTCTGAACTTGCAGCACTGACCGGCGCACGCGTGATCGGCGTCCGCTACGGACTGGCACCCGAGCAGCCCTTCCCTAACGGGCTCCATGACGGCATGGCCGTGCTGCGCGAACTGGTCGCGCAAGGAACCACCGACATCATCTTCGCCGGCGACAGCGCGGGTGGTGGCCTCGCTCTGGCGCTCGCGCTCGCCTGCCGCGACGAAGGAGCGCCGATGCCGTCAAAGCTGGTCCTGTTATCTCCGTGGATCGATCTGACCCTCGCCGGCGCAAGCTATACGACGCGCGCCGAGACCGACGTCCTCTTCTCGCGGGAAGCAGCAAGCGAAGCCGCGGGGCATTATCTGCAGGGAATCGACCCGGCCCATCCCCTTGCCTCACCGCTACACGCCGATCTGACCGGCCTACCGCCGGTCCAGATCTTCATCGGAGGCCACGAGATCCTGCTCGACGAGGACCTCGCACTGGCGGCGGCGCTGGGGAAAGCGGGTGTCTCCGTCGAAATGCATCTCGCCGCCGGCGCCCAGCATGTCTGGCCGATGATGTTCCCCGACCTGCCGGAAAGCCAGCGAGCGCTTCGGTCGATCGCGGTCTTCACCAGGGGCTGATCTCAGGGCCTTGCCCGCGCCATGCCGACCCGCTATCAGCGCGCTTCCGTCGAGGGAGCCCATGGCAAGCTCGACGGACAGGGAAGCTTCTGGCTTCCTAGCCGGCGATCGAAAACCACGCGATCGTATCTGGACGGCCCGATGGCGGAGTGGTGACGCAGAGGACTGCAAATCCTTGCACGCCGGTTCGATTCCGGCTCGGGCCTCCACCTCTTTCGATCTTACCGGCGTTTCCGTGCAATCGCCCCAGGTTAGACAATTCTCCCTCGTCAAGCTGCGAAGGCGAGCATCACCGAGGGGTTGTTAGTTCAATCTCAACCCGGCGCGACTGACGCAGCTCGATATTGGCCGCGAACAGCGGCCCGGACCGGTTCCACCATAACCGCACCGTCTCGTGGTAAATATCTATGCCACGGTCGAACACTATGTCTTCGAATTTTCGCAGGCTCAGCGGATAACTGACCCGCGGATTTGCTCACCAAAGCCGGCCAACGGCACCACGCCTGCCCCGCACTTTAGCCCTGACAGCCCAGCCTCAGTTCGTAGTTGGATAGGCCTTATGCCTTGGTGACCCTGACCAGCCTTACCCTAGCTCCAACCCGGGCAGTTCACCCGCAGCCCGCCAATCGACGAGCTGCTTCAGATATTCGGTCGGCGCGCCGCCATAAAAATCATTCAGTTCATTTGCCCGGTCCCGCCGGCCTTCAAAATTATAATAGCCCGGCGTGCAAAGTTCGAGGAAGGCACGACGTGGTCCGGCCGACGCCATGATCTCGTCCACCCAGCCGTCTTCGGCCTGCTTGGTCGGCTGGACCCTGCTTGCACCGCGTTCGAGACAGGACGCCACCACATAGGCGATATGCTTCACCTGCTCGTCGGCTCCATGGAAATAGTTGAAGGACGTGCCCGCCTGGATGAGGCTCATCAGGAAGAAATTGGGGAAGCCGCGCGTCTGCATTCCGAACAGGGTCCGCGCGCCATCGGCCCAATGGGTGCCGAGCGACACGCCGCCAATTCCGTTCACCTGGATGCCCGAATGACGGTCATATTGCGCCAGCCAGTCGAAACCGGTCGCATAGATCAGGCAATCGAGCGGATATTCGCGGCCCGCGACGACCGCGCCCTTTGCGGTGATACGCTCGACGCCCCGGCCTTCGGTATCGACCAGCGTGACGTTGGGACGGTTGTAAGCATCCAGATATTCGTCGTGGAAGCAGGGCCGCTTGCACATGTAATAATAATAGGGCTTGAGCGCCTCTGCGGTCGTCGGATTCTTCACCGTTGAGGCCACCCGCTGCCGAATCCGCTCCATCTTGCGCAACCCGGAAAGATGCAAATCCTCCGGATCGACCGGCTTACCGTCGGCACTGCCCAGGAAGATGCGGGCGACGTCGGTCCAGGCATCGTTGACCAGGT
>CANJRZ010000124.1 GCA_947476735.1 Sphingomonadaceae bacterium | reverse complement strand
GGAAGGCAAACAGCGCAGGATCGGGTTGCCTTGGGCTGACGTCTCCCGTCCAGTCGTTGACGATCTCGTGGTCATCGAACGTGGTGAACCATGATGCCGACAGATGCGCGGCCTGTAGATCGGGATCCATTTTATATTGGGCGTAGCGACGACGATAATCGCCCAGAGTGAAGCAGTCGGTGCCGACATGACTTCGAACATGCTCCCGAGGCGATCCGTCGAAGTTATAGTTCACCTGACGGGGGCGGTCCTCATAGATATAGTCGCCATAGTGCCAGACAAACGCGACGTCCTCGCGTGCCAGATGGGCATAAGCGGTGAACAGCCCGTCCTCCAAATTCTGGCACCCTGCTACTCCAAAGCGGATCCGATCGAGCGCCTTGCCGGGAAGGGGAAGGGTGCGCGCGGTCCCAAGCTGGGTCCGGTCCCGGCCAACGCCGAAACGGTACCAATATGGGCGATCGGGCTGCAGTCCCGTGAGTTCCACATGCACTGAATGACCGAGTTCCGGCCAGGCCTGAGCGATACCCTGCCGAGCGATGCGCCTCATGCCCTCGTCCTCGTAGACGAACCATTCGACATCAACCGCCCCCATGGGCATGCCGCCATGCTCCTCGAACGGATCGGGGGCGAGGCGAGTCCAGATCACGAAGCCATCATGACTGGGATCCCCCGAAGCCGCGCCCAGGCGAAAGGGGAAGGCTGTAAACAGCTGCTGCGCGCGGAGGATAGAGGGTGATGCGATCAGGCCTGCACCAGCACCGATCAACAGATTGCGGCGGGAAATCATCACCATCGTTTAGGCCTCCAGCGTTGCAGCCTTATGACGCCAAATTCTGGTGGGTCCAGCGGCTCTTGTCCGGGGAGTCAGGCCAGCCGGGGGCATTGAGGGCGCTCATGGAGCCCATGTTCCGGAACAATTCGATATCGTCTTAATAAGCCAGACGGGCGGTTACGCGGATGTCTCTCCCGGCAAGTGGTGCAAAATCCTTGAGATAGCTGGCGTGGCGGCGTGCGGTGACATCGAAGATGTTGTTCGCGGAAAATACCAAGCTCACGGCCTTTTTGTCGGGCAGTGGTCGGTAGGTAATCGCGGCGTTGACCAGCGTGAATCCGGAGGTCGATGTTTCGAACGGAGCGAGACGCCGTGCCTTGTCTGTCCATTCCACTTCGATCCGGCCATCGAGCCTATCGCTCTCTGCCGTCAATCCGCCGAGCAGGCGAAGCGGCGGGATGCGAGGAGCAGGGCCGTTGCCGGTGATGGTGGCATGGACATAATCACCGATCATATCGGCGTTTACGGCAAAATTGCCGATCGTGACGAGGTCGAACGTGGCTTCGATTTCGGCGCCGTAATAGCGCGCTTTGGCCTGGAAATTGCGAAACACGGGCAGCCCTTCAAGCAGAGTTCCGTCGGGGCTGTCATAGATGAAATTGTCGAACCAGCTGTGATAGACCGATGCATCGACGGTGAAGCCCGGGCCCTTGCCGTGAACGACGCCCTCGATCCCCCAGCTCCTCTCGGTCTTGAACAGCGGGTCGCCGATCTCGAAGGCTTCGGTGCCGGCATGCGGACCGTTGGCGAACATCTCCTCGGCTGAGGGCGCGCGCGCGGAACGGACCAGATTAGCGCCAATACGCCAGTTCGTATCGAGTTTAAGCGATGCTCCCAAAGATGCTGAAATTGTGGAAAAAGTGCGACTTCCGTTAAAGAATTGCGGTTGATCGGCAAAAGGGTCGGAGCTCAGCCAGCTCCGCTCATAGCGCAGCCCGCCTTCGATCTTGAACGAACCGAAATCGAGATGCTGAAGCGTGAAGAAACCGAGCTGGGTTGTCTGATTTCGCGGCACGAACGCTTCGGCACCAACCGCATCGAAATCGCGCGAATAAAATTGCATGCCTGTCGCGCCGTGCCAGAGTCCGCGATCAGCCTGGACGAGTTCAAGACGTGCTTCATAACCGTGATTGTAGAAGGCGGTGGCAACTGCGCCATCCTCCTCAAGCTCGAAATGGCGATATTGCGCATAGGCAAGGCGGGAGCGGATCGCCTTGATCAACGGACCGTCGACATCAATTTCGGCACGCGCATCGATGCGGTTCTGGACAAGATCGATACGGGGCGCCTCCTGCCCGGCGCCCGGTGTGGTGGCGAAGCGGATTGGTACGCCGTACCGGCTGTCATAATGGCTGTAGGAGACGCCATAATGGCCGTTATCCCGGATATAGGACAGACCGGCACCGGTCACCCAGGTCTGAGCTTTGCTGTTCGGCAGCCTTCCGCGAACGGCGGCATTGGCGATGAAATCAACCGGTTCTCCCGCGGAGGGGTCCGGAGGAAGTTGCGCTGAGGCAAGCGCTTCCGAACGCGCCCGCCGGCTCAAGGCATAGCCGCCGATGCGGAGCTTCCCCGTCTTGAGGTAGCTGCCGTCGAGATGCGCGACGAAACCTCCACCGATCGGCGCATCCAGTGCAATGCCACCCGAACGCTCGTCCGCGGAACTGCCATATGTCGCGGTCGCATCGATATGGATCGGTTCATCCGGGATGGCGCGCGGAATTCTCTTGTCCAGGACGTTCACCACGCCGCCGATGGCGGCCGAACCGTAGAGCAGCGCTTCCGGACCACGGAGCACTTCGATGCGTTCCGCGAGAAGCGGATTGATGACCACGGCGTGGTCGAGGCTGGTGTTGGATACGTCGACCGAGCCGATGCCGTCGGTGAGTACACGAATGCGCTCGCCCTGAAGTCCGCGCAGGATCGGACGTGATGCATTGGGGCCGAAGGAAGTAGCGGAGACGCCCGGCGTGTGTCCAAGCGTTTCCCCGATGGTTGGCCGGAGGGCAGTGGTGAGCTGGGCTCCAGTCAGCACCGATGCGCCCGACAGGATATCCATCCGATCCTGGTGGATCGGCGCCGATACGATGATGTCGTTGGCGTTAGGTGAATGGTAATCCGGAGCACCTTCGGCGAGGGCGGGGGTCGCAATCAATAATCCGAGGAAGGAACCGTTCAGCGCGAGGTGTAAGCGAATCATGTTATATCATCCCGTATTGGGATCGGCATATTAGAGATGATATACTATATCAATCGCAATTTCAGACGCTGTTAAGGACAGGAAACCGCCAGATTCATCCGTCATCGTCCTCAATGGCGTTTAAGGTATCGAACCCGCAAAACCGTTCCACGCCGGGGTGCCGTCCATCGCTCATTCGAACCATAGAGAGCGGGCTACAAACACCATCCAATTAGAGCTGCCTGCGGGAAGCGCATTGACGTCAGCCCCTTTTAAGTCTGAGAGATGCTGCAACCTATAAAATATAAGCAGCTTCACTTTACTGGGCGTGGGAATGGCGATGTCTGAAATCACCCTGAAGGTAAATGGCCAGCTACTGTCGGTCGATGTAGCGCCGGACACACCATTGCTGTGGGTCTTGCGCGATCATCTGGGAATGACCGGCACCAAATTTGGTTGCGGCATAGCGCAATGCGGAGCGTGTACCGTTCATCTCAACGGCGAGGCTACGCGCAGCTGCTCGGTTACCGCTGAAGCCATTTCAGGCGCCGAGGTTGTCACGATCGAAGGGCTTTCGCAAACCGGAGGCGCCGTCCTGCAGAAGCTTTGGGCGGACATGAATGTATCACAGTGCGGCTATTGCCAGGCCGGCGTGTTGATGGCGACTGCCGCCATGTTCAAACAAACCGCGAAGCCCACGGATGCGGAAATCGATGCGCTTGTATCCAACATCTGCCGCTGCGGAACCTATCCGCGCATTCGCGCCGCAATCCACAAAGCCGCCGGAATGATGGTGGCCGAAGGAGCGGCGGCATGAGCGAGATCGATCGCCGTTCTTTCCTGATAACATCGGGTTTGTTCAGCGGAGGGATGGCGCTCGGCGTCGCACCCGCTAGCGCTGCAGAACCGAAGGACGGCACGTCCCATGCGCCATGGGCGACCGACGGCTCAGGCGGGGTGGAAATGCACCCCTGGATTTCGATTGCGCCGGACGACATAGTAACAATCCGGGTCCCGACGCCGGAAGTCGGCAACGGTGCGGCCACCCAGGTCGCGATGAATGTCTGCGAGGAACTGCAGTGCGACTGGTCGAAGGTGAGGATCGAGTTCGCCTCGGTCCGCCGCGATTATCTCGAAAAGGGCATCTACACCGTCGGCCGCCAGCCGATGTTCAGCGGACACGGCACTGATCCCGAACGAATGAAGATGGCGCTCCAGCTTGGTGCCAGCGCGCGCGAGCGGTTGCAGCGCGCCGCGGCATTCCGCTGGAAGGTCTGGCAGGACGAGATCGACGCCAAGGACAGCGTCCTGACCCACCGCCCGACCGGTCGCACTCTGCGTTTTGGCGAGGTCGCGGCCGAGGCTGCAAACGTCCTCGTGTACAACGAACCCGACATGAAGTCGGAGGCGGAATGGACATTTCTCGGCAAGGCGTCGCCGTTCAAGCTCACCGCGCCGGCGATCGCTGACGGAAGTGCGGTCTACGGGATCGACGTCAAGGTGCCCGGCATGGTCCACGCCGCGCTCAAGCAATGCCCGGTTCATGGTGGGAAACTGAAGAGTCATGACCCGAAGGTGGTGCTCGGCATGCCAGGCGTACGCGCAGTGGTGGTGGTCGATCCTGCCAAGAGCCGGGGTGTGCCAAAAGGCCTGACCAACCCGGTTGGCATGGGGATGATCCTGACGACAGCCCAGAGCGGCGTCGCCGTGATCGCCGATCATTATTGGCAGGCGAAGAAGGCGCTCGACGCACTGCCGGTCGAATGGGATCTTGGGCCGGGCGGCAAATTCGCCGACGAGAAAGCGGTTTATGCCCAGGGGAAGGCCGCGCTTGCCAAGGGCAAAGGTCCAGTGATCCGTGCGCGCGGCGACGTTTCTTCGGTGAAGGGCGGCAAGGTCCTCGACGCGAGCTACGCTACGCCCTGGTGCGAAAATGCCGCGATGGAGCCGCTCAACGGCACCGCGATGGTGACAGCCGACAAATGCGAGATGTGGGTGCCGGCACAGGATCAGCATGCCGCCCTGTGGGTCGCAGTCGATGAGACCGGGTTGATGCCCGACAAGGTCGATATGCACCAGACGCTGATCGGCGGCGCGTTCGGCCGACGGACGGCATCGGATGATGTCCGCATGGTGGTCGCCGTCGCCAAGGAATATCCCGGCGTTCCGGTCAAAGTGATCTGGTCGCGTGAGGAGACCATGGCGCAGGGCCGTTTCCGCACTCCGATCATGACGCGCTTCAAGGCAGTGCTCGACAAGGAGGGCATGCCAGAGGCCTTCACCGCACACACGATTCTGGGCGGACTCATCGCGATGATGAGCAGCCTCGAGGATTCGCCCTATGTCGTCTCGGGCGCGATCCCCAATGCCGAGATCAGCAGCACCTTTCTGCCTTACCATGTGCAGACCGGGGCCTATCGCGGCCCCTGTTACAATTCGCATTCCTTCATGGTTGAAAGCTTCATCGACGAGTGTGCGGCGGCCGCGAAAATCGATCCGCTCGACTATCGGCTGCGACTGATCGACAAATGGGATCCCGCCTGGGGTGTCGTGCTCAAGACGGCAGCGGCTAAAGCCGACTGGGGCAAGCCGTTGCCGAAAGGCGAGGGCCGCGGGATTGCGATCGCCAACTGGCCTAATGCCGGCCTTCGCAAGAACGGAACAACGGTGTGCTGCGTCGTCCATGTGGCGGTGAGCCGTTCGGGCGCGCTTTCGGTCAAGCAGGTCGATCTCGCCTTTGACTGCGGAAAGATCGCCAATCGCGATGCGGTCGCCGCCCAGCTCGAGGGGGCTGTCATTTTCGGCCTCAATTCGGTGATCAACGAGGAGATCACCCTGAAGAACGGCGCTGTGGTCGAAACCAATTTCGACGTCTATCCGATGATGCGGATCGGCGACGTGCCGCCCGTCATCAACATCCATTTTGACGCGCTGTCAGGAGATGATCGCTTCCAGCCGGTCGGTGAGGCGCCGGTCGGTCCGGTCGCCGCCGCGCTGGGCAACGCGATCTTTGCGGCGACCGGCAAACGTCTGCGTCAGACGCCGTTCCGCAAGGCCAGGCTCAACTGGACCTGATCCCTACAACGGGGGCAGTACGAAGCACCGAGGCGGGAGGGGCATTCGTTGGTCACGATCAGGATCGAATATGAGGGCGATCTGCATTGCCGGGCGGTGCACGGGCCTTCGGGCGCGGTGCTCAGGACAGATGCGCCGGCCGACAATCACGGCAAGGCTGAGAGCTTCTCGCCGACCGATCTGGTGGCGACCGCGTTGGGGAGCTGCATCCTCAGCGTGATGGGCATCAAGGCGGCGGCGATGGAAGTCGACATCCGCGGGGCGACCGCGACGATCGACAAGGAAATGGTCAGTGAGCCAAGCCGCATGATCCACAAACTGGCGGTCCACATCCAGGTCCCTCACAAACTCAGTGATCGGGATGTGAAGATTTTGGAAGCAACTGCCTATACCTGCCCGGTGCACAAGGCACTGCATGGCGTGGAGATGCCAATCCGTTTCAGCTGGGGATAGACGATGGAACTCAATCTGCGTGGCAAGAAGGTGCTGGTAACCGGCGCATCGAAGGGAATTGGTGAGGCGGTCGCTTATGGTTTCGCAGCCGAGGGAGCCGATGTCATCCTTGCTGCCCGCGACGGCGCCAAAATGGCGCAGATCGAACGCGAGATTCGCGGCCGTCACCAGGTCAATGTGAAAGTGGTGCCGACCGATCTGCGCGATGGTGCGGCGCTTCGGGCGCTGGCCGACGCGGCAGGCGACATCGACATCCTGGTGAACAATGCCGGGGACATCCCCGGGGGCACTCTCGACAAGGTTGACGAGGCGACCTGGCGCCATGCCTGGGAACTCAAGGTGTTCGGCTATATCAACCTGTGCCGGCTGATCATGCCGAAGCTGCTGGCGCGGAAGAGCGGCGTCATTGTCAACGTCATCGGCACCGGTGGCGAGCGGCTGACCCACAATTATATCGCGGGCTCGACGGGAAACGCGTCATTGATGGCATTTACCCGGGCTCTCGGCAGCGCCAGTCTCATCGAAAATGTTCGGGTGGTCGGGCTCAATCCCGGCGCGGTGCTGACCGACCGGGTGACCGGCATGTTCAGATCGGTCGCGCGGGACCGCTGGGGTGACGAGAGCCGGTTTCAGGAGTTGCTGGATGCACAGCCGGCGAACAGCATGTCTATGCCCGAGGACATCGCCGACATGGTGGTCTTCCTTGCATCGGATCGGGCCCGCCGCGTCTCGGGAACGATCGTCACCGTCGATGGTGGCATGGCCAATTATCACGGGCTGGCCAGTTAGGCCGCTCCGCCATACCCGCCCCCTCCTCGGCAAAAGCGGCGAGGGGTTTACCGGAGAAACGCCCAGCTGAGCGCCGGAAGCCGGAGCTTTTTGCGGTTGAGGGTTATCCCTGGCGCGGACACCGGATCGAGGATCGAAGTGGCGAAGGCGGCCGGCAATGGCCAGTCAATCGGCTCGCGCGAGAGATTATAGACACACAGCCAGGTTTCGCCGCCGTGCGTGCGCGTAAAAGCCAAAATCTCGTCGCGCGTATCGTGGAAGCTGATGTCGCCGCACTGGATGGCTGCACTGTTTCGCCGGAAGGCCAGTGCCTTGCGGTAGAAGGCGAGCACCGAGCCCTTGTCCTTCTCCTGAGTCGCGACGGCGCGCTCCTTATGCTCCCTGGGGATCGGCAGCCAGGGCTTTCCGCTGGTGAAACCCGCCTGTTTCTCGTCTCCCGCCCAGGGAATCGGTGTGCGGCATCCGTCGCGTCCCTTGAAGGCGGGCCAGAAACGAATTCCATAGGGGTCGCGCAGGTCTTCGAAGGCGATGTCGGCTTCGGGCAGCGCCAGTTCTTCGCCCTGGTAGATGCAGATTGTGCCTCTGAGTGCGATCAGGATCGACAGCGCGAGCCGGGCGATCCGGTCGAGATCGTCGCCCGGCTGCGCGTAACGGCTGACGTGGCGGCGGACATCATGGTTCGACAGGGCCCAGCATACCCATCCGTCCTGCGCCGCCGCCTCGAACTTGGTCACCGTTTCGCGGAAGTAGCGGCTGCTGAATTCAGGTCCGAACAGGTCGAAGGTGTAGCAGAAATGGAGCTTGTCGCCGTCCGCGGTGTAGAGACCCACCGTCGCGGGCGAACGATCCCCGTCGCCAACTTCGCCCACCGCCAACGTCCCGGGATATTCATCGAGCAGAGCCCGGATGCGGCGCAGGAAGGGAAGGTTTTCGGGCTGGGTCTTGTCGTAGACATGCTCCTGGAACCCGTATGGGTTGGTATCAGGCACATCGTTGGCCGATGGCCGTTTTGCAGGCGGATTGTTGCGCAGCTCTGCGTCATGAAAATAGTGATTGCAGGCATCGAGGCGGAAGCCATCAACACCGCGGTCGAGCCAGAAACGCATTGTCTCGATCAGCGCATCGCGAGCGTCGGGGCAGTGAAAGTTGATGTCGGGCTGCGACGTCAGGAAGCTATGCATATAATATTGCATCCGCGTCCCGTCCCACTCCCAGGCAGGACCGCCGAACACTGAAAGCCAATTATTCGGTGCGGTGCCATCTTCCCTGGCGTCTGCCCAAACGAACCAGTCGGCCTTGGCATTGCTGCGGCTGGCCCGGCTTTCCCTGAACCATTCATGCTGATCCGATGTGTGACTGATCACCTGATCGATGATGATCTTCATGCCGAGGGCATGCGCACGCTCCAGCATTGTGTCGAAATCGGCGAGGGTGCCGAACATCGGATCGACGTCGCGATAGTCGGACACATCATAGCCCATGTCGGCCATCGGCGATTTGAAGAAGGGCGAAACCCAGATCGCATCGACACCCAGTGAGGCGATATGGTCGAGGCGTGCGGTTATACCCTGGAGGTCGCCGACGCCGTCGCCATTGCTGTCCTGAAAAGATCGCGGATAGACCTGATAGATAACCGCCCCGCGCCACCAGTCAGGCTTGCTCACAATTCGTTCGACGGGGGCGCTCATGCGTTTCGCTCTTCCTCGACCAGATACGCCACCGACCGGGGGGCGAGGCGGAAGGCGTCGCAATCCATGTCCAGCCTTCGCCACTGATGTCCGGGTTTCAGGGGCAGCGCTATATCGCGGAAAGCCTCGCTGCGATTGAAGGCAATCGCCAGACGACGAGGTTGTGAGGGGAGGTGGAGGAGCATCAGGAGGGTTGCCGTGGAGGGATCGTGCCAGTCATCGCTCTCAAAAGGCTGGCCGTCCAGTGTCAGCCAATCGACATCTGCATCGGCGAGCAGAACCGGCTCGGAAAGCGTCGGATGGTCGGCCCTGATCGAAGCGAGTCGACCCGTATATTGTTCGAGCTCATCATCACGTTGCTCCCAGTCGATCCAGCTGATGGCATTATCCTGCGCATAGGCATTGTTGTTGCCCTGCTGGCTGCGGCCGAACTCGTCCCCAGCGGTCAGCATGATCGTCCCGCGCGAGGCGAACAATGTAGCGAGCAGTGCCTTGATGTCGCCGCGCCGCTTTTCGGTGAGAGCCGGATCATCACTTGCTCCTTCGACCCCGTTGTTCCAGCTCAGATTCTGGTCATGGCCGTCACGATTGGCTTCGCCATTGGCTTCGTTATGCTTGTGAGAAAAGGCGACCAGATCAGCGAGCGTGAACCCATCATGCGCAGCAAGAAAGTTCACACTGCGACTCTTATTTCGTCCATAAAGCCCGAAAATATCAGATGAACCAGCCAGACGTGTTGCAAGATCGCCAACGCTGTGCGGATCGCCGCGCCAGAAGCGACGAACGTCATCACGGTACCGATCATTCCATTCGAGGAAGCTGTCCGGGAAATTGCCCAGCTGATACCCGCCAGGACCGATATCCCATGGTTCGGCGAGCAGGATACGGTCAGCCAGCAGCGGGTCGCGGCGGAGGTCGCGGAAGAAAGCGCCATCCGGTTCGAATCCCTCATGCGCGCGGCCGAGGATCGGAGCGAGGTCGAACCGAAAACCGTCGATCCCGGCATAGATGACGAAATGTCGCAGCGCGTCGAAAATCAGCCGGCGCGTGGCGGGATGATCGCAGTTGAGCGTGTTGCCGCAGCCGCTGTCATTGGTGAGGGCGCCGGGTTCATCGCGGTGGGTGCTGAAATAGGCCCGATTGTCTATGCCGCGCAGTGACAGGGTGGGACCGAGCACGTCGCTTTCGCCTGTGTGGTTGAAGACGACGTCGAGGAGCACTCCGATGCCTTCGGCGTGAAGCTTGTCGACAGTCTGCCGCAGCTCGGCAAGTCCTCCTGGCGCCAGGCGGGGGTCAAGCGCCATGAAGGTGACGGGATTATACCCCCAGCTGTTGGTCAGCCCCAAAGGCCCGAGATGGCGCTCGTCGATCCAGGCGGTGATCGGCATGAGTTCGATAGCGCTGACATGCAACGCCTTGAGATGTGCGATAATTGCCGGATGCGCGAGCGCCCCGATCGTGCCTCTTTGGGCGGGGAGTATATCAGGGTGGAGCCTGGTGAAGCTGCGGACATTAAGCTCGTAGATCAGTCCGCCTGGCGTGAAGATCGGCGGCCTGTGCGCGATCGGCGCGGGCAGGGCGGCGACGATTGCCTTGGGCATCAGCGGTGCCGTGTCGATCCCGGCCTCGCGTGGCGCGGCCAGGCGCGCATCATACACATAGGGCCTGTCGATGGCGACGGCATGCGGATCGGTCAGGAGTTTCATCGGATCAAACCAGTGACCCTGCGACTTGTCATGGGGACCATCGCAGCGAAATCCGTAGCGCGCGCCTTCCGTCAG
>CANJRZ010000123.1 GCA_947476735.1 Sphingomonadaceae bacterium | reverse complement strand
GGCACCCGCTACCGCGATTATTACAGCGGCATGGCCGGCGGCACGCCTCTCGGCAACCGGCTCAAACGCGCCTGGCAGGCGGTGACCCATCCGCGCTGGGCGTGGGACGTCGGCGTGATGGGCCGACCGCACGGGGTCGGCAACCTCGCCCCGCTGCTGGGCGGAAAATCGGGCATCGAGGATTATTTCGGCTGGCTCAGCCGCAATTTCGATCCCGGCATCAGCTGGAAGGACATCGAATTCATCCGCTCGGAGTGGAAAGGACCGCTGATCGTCAAAGGCATCCTCGATCCCGAGGATGCACGCGAAGCGGTCAAGGCCGGAGCCGACGGCATCGTCGTTTCCAACCATGGCGGCCGCCAGCTCGACGGAGTTCTGTCTAGCGCCCGGGCCCTGCCGCCGATCGCCGATGCGGTGGGCGATGACCTCGCCGTGCTGGCCGATGGCGGCATCCGATCGGGCCTCGATGTCGTCCGCATGCTCGCCCTGGGAGCGAAAGGCGTGCTGCTCGGCCGCGCCTGGGTCTATGCGCTGGGCGGCGGCGGCCAGGCCGGGGTTGCGCATGTGCTGCGGCTGATCGAGGCCGAGATGAGGGTGGCAATGGCGCTCACCGGTGCCACCTCAATCGACAAGATCGACCGGACCATTTTGGCGGAGACAGCGCAATGACGCGGCGCGAGCTTATCGGGATGGGCAGTGTAGGCGTGGTGGCTCTGGCCGTCGCGGGAGGCTACGCTTTGATGGACAAGCCTGCCGAAGCGCCGGCGGGCAGCTTTCCGGTCCACCACGGCGACGCGGAGTGGCGTGCACGTCTGACACCGGCTGCTTATCGGGTGCTGCGGCAAAAGGGCACCGAAACGCCCTTCTCCAGCCCGCTGCTCAACGAACACCGCCCGGGAACCTTCGCTTGCGCCGGCTGCGACACCGCACTGTTCCGCTCTCAGGCCAAATATGACAGCCACACCGGCTGGCCGAGCTTCTGGCAGGCCATCCCCGCCGCGGTCACGACCCGTGACGACAGTTCGCTCGGCATGTCGCGGACCGAGGTGATTTGCGGCACGTGCGGCGGCCATCTCGGTCACCTCTTCGACGACGGGCCGAAGCCAACCGGCCTGCGATATTGTATGAACGGCGTAGCGATGCGGTTTCAACCCGCCGAAGCGTGAGGAGAGCAACAGCCATGAACGAGATATTCAACGGAATCATGCGGGGTATCAGCAGCCTGCTTGGCCTGGGGATGGTGGCGCTGGGCGGAATCTGGATCCTCCAGGGCCTGAACCTCGCCTTCAGGGTCGGTTTCATGGTCGGCGACAAGCAATGGGTGCTGTGGGGGGCGCTGCTGGCCCTGGTCGGTATAGCCCAGATCTGGTGGACCAATTCCCGCGAGAGCTATTACAAGGGGAAATAATCCCCGGCTTCACAGTACCGGCACGGACGGATGGGCGTCATCTCGTCAGTCAGCAACGACCGGAGAAAACGGACCGAAATACAGGACGGCCGTCGCCCTCGCGTAGCGGCATCGCCGAGAAACCGCTGGCGTCCTGTCCCCGGCCCGGTAGGGTTTCCCGCGGGGGCTTGAATGACAGCGACGATTTCTGAGGCTTTGCCCGGCACGGATGCCGGCGGAAATGATGGCCATGCATTTCTTGGTCATCCCCGCGGGCTCGCCTACCTCGCCTTCACCGAGATGTGGGAGCGCTTTTCCTTCTATGGGATGAAGGCGCTCCTTGTGCTCTACATGGTTCAGGGCCTTCTGCTTCCCGGGCATATCGACAACATCGTCGGCATATCGACCTATCGGACTGCGCTCGAAGCCTTGTTCGGGCCACTGTCCGTCACCGGGCTCGCATCGCTGACCTTCGGCTTTTATACCGGGCTGGTTTACTTCACGCCGGTTCTGGGCGGCCTGCTTGCCGATCGGTTTCTCGGCGCGCGACGCACGGTGGTGATCGGCGCGGCGCTGATGAGCATTGGCCATTTCGCGATGGCATTCGAGCAAAGCTTCCTCGTCGCCCTGCTCCTTCTCGTCATTGGATCGGGTTGCCTCAAGGGCAATATTTCCTCCCAAATCGGGCACCTGTACCCGCCTGCCGACGTTTCACGCCGGACGCGTGCTTTCACAATATTCAGCACCGGGATCAACATCGGCGCCACGATCGGACCGCTGGTGTGCGGACTGGCAGCGCAGATCTATGGCTGGGATGCAGGATTCGGAATCGCAGGAATCCTGATGGTCGTGGCAACCGCCATCTATCTTGCCGGCCAGCGCCACCTGCCCGATGTTCGTCCACGAAAGCAGGCTGCAGAACCGGCGCCGGCGCTGGTGAAGGACGACTGGCGCAGGATTTGGCTATTGCTGACGGTCATGGCCATCTCGATGTTCCAGACAATCGCTTATGACCAATGCTTCAACATCGGCATGATCTGGATAAACGAACATGTCGATCTGACGACACCGATAGGGCAGGTCCCGGTCGCCTGGTTCACTTCGATCGACTCGTTCGCATCGATCATTGCGGCCGCGCTGCTGATCATGTTCTGGCGCTGGCAAGCGACACGCGGCACCGAGCCCGGGGACATAGCGAAGATCGGGATCGGCGCAGCGATCACCGCCGCCTCGGCGGCATTGCTCGCGCTCGGCGCGTGGCTGTCCGGCGATGGCAAGACCAGCGCATTCATTCCGTTCCTGGCCTTCAGCGGCATGGGCTTCGCGTTCATTTATTACTGGCCGCCGCTGCTCGCGCTGGTCTGCCGCGCGGCTCCTTCACAGATCAATTCGACGATGATGGGTCTGGCGTTCAGCTCGATCTTCATCGCGGACATTTTCATGGGATGGATCGGTACCTTCTATGAACGGATGTCGCCCGCCGCCTTCTGGTCGCTCAACGTGGCTATCGCGGCGACCGGGGCCTTGATCGTAGCGACATTCGGTCGCTCTCTTGATCGCGCGTTGCGCATTGCGTTCGACTAAACGGACGAGGTGTACGCCGTTCGCGAATATCCTCTACAGCCAGGGAGAAACTCGATGCGTGTCATGGTGTTGGTAAAGGCGACCGAGGACAGCGAGCGGGGCGATCTGCCCACCGCCGAGATGTTCGATGCTATGGACAAGTTCAATGCAGAGCTGACCGATGCCGGCATCATGATTACCGGTGACGGACTGAAGCCCTCATCGGCGGGCAAGCGAATTGCCTTCAACGGCCCGGGCCGCCAGGTGATCGACGGCCCCTTCGCGGAGACGAAAGAGCTGGTCGCCGGTTACTGGATCTGGGAGGTCAGGGACATGGATGAAGCGGTCGCCTGGGCGAAACGCTGTCCCAATCCGATGCCGGGGCCGAGCGAGCTGGAAATCCGGCCTTTCTACACGCTGGACGATTTCGCCGGCAGTCCGGAGCTGGTGGAAGTCATCGAACGCAACAAGGACCTGGGGCACGGCGTTGGCTAGCTCCTTGCCTCAGGATAGACACGCCCCACACGACCGGGAGGGGATGATGCGACAGCGCCTGGTGATCCGTAACGGACGGATCGTCGACGGCAGCGGCACACCAGCCTTTGCCGGCGACGTCGCGGTCGAAGGCGACCGGATCGTCGCGGTCGGCGAGGTGGACAGTTTCGACGATGCCGAAGTGATCGATGCCGCCGGCATGGTCGTCGCACCGGGCTTCATCGAGATTCATACCCATTATGATCCGCAAATCTGCTGGGATCGCCGGGCGACCCCGGCGGGCGAACATGGCGTCACCACCGTCATCATGGGCAATTGCGGGCTCAGCCTCGCCCCCGTCCGTCCCGGCTTCGGGGAACGCATCACCAGGATGTTCAACAAGATCGAGGATATCGACACGCGCTTCTTCGACGAGGCAGTCTCCTATGCGTGGTCCAGCTATCCTGAATATCTCGATGCGATCCGCGAAGGCCTCGGGGTCAATATCGCCCCGGTCGTCGGTCATTCGATCCTGCGCCACTACGTAATGGGCGATGCGGCGCAACAGCGCACCGCGACCGACGACGAGATCGCCGAGATGTGCGGGCTGCTCAAGGACGCCATCACGGCGGGCGCCTTCGGCCTGTCGATGTCCTATAAGCACCTGACCGACGACCATGACCGCCCGATGGCGAGCAGCTTTGCCGACACGCGGGAGCGGATCGCCCTGGCCCGCACCGTCGTCGAGGGCGGCCGCCGCTATGTCCAGACCACCCTCGCCCAGTCGGACATGGACGAGCGCTACCGCGAGCTGGATGAACTCGGCGAAATCTCGATCGCGACCGGGGCGAGTTGCTCGGCGCTCGCGGTCATGCAGCAGCCGCATTTGCCCGACAGCTACCGGAACGACATCGCCAAGCTCATCGAGCTGCAGGCGAAGGGCGCCTATGTCCGCGGCCAGACGATGACCCGGCCGCTCGATTTCAGCTTTCGCCTGACCAGGGCCAATGCCCTGCTCTACCTCGTGCCGGTCTGGTCGGAGATCATGCTGCAGTCGCCCGAACAGCGAAAGAAGACGCTGAGCGACAAGAGCCTCTGGCCCAGGCTCGACGAGGCGCTGCGCAACTATGTCCCCGGCCAGGACATTATCGGCTTCTTCCGCGTGAAGATCGCCGAGGCGGCTGACAATCAACGCTATGTCGGCCGCTCGCTCGCCGAGATCGGCAAGAGCGAAGCGATCAGCTCCTGCGAGGCGATGCTGCGGATCGCGCTGGCCGATGATTTCGAGACTCTGTTCGACATGACAGGCATGGTCCACGGCAACGACGACATCGTCGCCGAGATTCTCGACCATCCGCTGATCCAGATGGGCGGTTCGGATGCCGGCGCGCATGTCGCCCAGTTCGCCGGCGAGGGCGATGCCACCTACATGCTCCAGCATTTCGTCCGCGATCTCGGCAAGTTTAGCCTCGAACGCGCCATCCAGCGCATGACCAGCGATATCGCCCGCGATTTCGGGATCGACGACCGCGGATCGATCAGGCCCGGCTATTTCGCCGATCTGGTGATCTTCGACCCCGACACGATCGAACGCGGGCCCGAGATTCTGATCCGCGATCTTCCCGGCGACGGCGAACGCTTCATCCGCCGCGCCACGGGGATCGACAAGGTATTCGTCAACGGCCGGCTGTTCGTGGATCGGGGCGAATATACCGAGGCGCGCGCAGGACGGACGGTTTAGATCAGGGTCCAGGCCCCGATTTCATTGATTCCAGTACCGTCACCCGGGGCTTGACCCGGGGTCCCGCTTCCTTTCACAGACGATGGACAAAGCGGGATCCCGGGTCAGCGTAGCTATCTTGGAGCCGGGATGACGAAATCATAGGGCAAAAGTCATGAAGATCGGTGCCATCTATCCTCAGATCGAGCTGAAGGGCGATCCCCACGCGGTCCGCGAGATCGGACTCGCGGTTGAGGACATGGGCTTCGATCATCTGCTGGTCTACGATCATATCATCGGCGCAGTGCACGAGGGCCGCGAACCGAAGCTGTGGGGCCCCTATAGTGAGAAAGACCCGTTCCACGATCCCTTCGTGATGTTCGCTTATCTCGCCGGCATCACGAGCCGGATCGAGTTGGTCACAGGCATCCTGATCCTGCCGCAGCGCCAGACGGTGATCGTTGCCCGTCAGGCCGCCGATCTCGACCTGCTTTCGCATGAGCGTTTCCGGATGGGCATCGGGATCGGCTGGAACCATGTCGAATATGACGTGCTCGGCCAGGACTTCAGCACGCGGGGCAAGCGCTCCGAGGAGCAGATCGAGCTGCTGCGCACGCTGTGGCGCGGCGAGGTGACCAGCTTCAACGGCATATTCGACAAGGTCGACCGCGCTGCACTCAACCCTGCGCCAAAGCGCCAGATTCCGATCTGGATCGGCGGCTTTGCCGATGTCGCGCTGCGTCGCGCTGCGAAAATCGGCGACGGCTTCATTTTCGCCGACGGTGCCGGAGATGCCTTCACCCAGGTCGAAACGCTCAAAAAACTGCTCCGCGAAGAAGGCCGTCCGCTCGACGGCTTCGGCCTCCAGAACAACATGCTCAAACCCAAAAGTGCTGAAGAGGTCGTCGAAACGGCGCTGCGCTGGCGCGATGTCGGCGGCACTCATATCGGAATCAACACGATGGGCATGGGTCTGACCACCGCTCACCAGCACCTCGCCTATCTCGGTCGCTGCCTCGATGCGCTTCAGGCGGCGGGGCTGTAACGCCTGCAAACCCTGGGCTAGGCCTTCCCGACCAGTTCCTCGACCAGCGCGGTGTCGAGATATTCTCGGACCTTGGCGATTTTGTCGCCACTTAACTCGAACAGCCAGTGGTAGCGGTTCCGGTACACCCGACCGTCCTTGATCTCCATGTAGGATTCACCTTCGACCGCGACCTTGTTCGCTTCGACCACGAAGCTGTTCGGGGTCAGCCGCATGCCCATGTCGGTATAGGATGGCAGCCCCCTGAACATTGCCAGCATGCCAGCCCTGTCCATGGTCCCGGATGTCTTCGCCGAACCGGCGATCCACCATTCAAGATCGTCGGTGAACAGTTCGAGCACTTTTTCCGGATCGCGAAAATGGGTTTCGAAGCGGCCCAGAGCCTCGGTGACGAGCGCGACGTTCTCATCACGGGTCATGCGAAATGCTCCCCCACCATTTCCTCGCTCTTCGCCCACAGCGCCTTCGCGGTATCGGGATTGAGCGCATAGGGCCGGATGCCGATGCGAACCTCCATATTGGTGGTCGACTCGGCGACGTGGCAGTCCTCGCAATAGAGCCCGCCAACCTTGTCCGCGGGCGCCACCAGCGCCGCCCAGACCGACGTCGCCGCCCCCTGCGGAATCGACTTGTACGAAAATACCTTGGCGCCGCTCATCGCCGCGCCCTCGTTGATCCGGTCGATCACAGCCTGGAGCGCGGCCGGATCGAGGTAGCGATTGAGCTCGGTCTGGATGCCGCCGGGATGGAGCGCTACCGCACGGACACCGCGGCCCTTGTGGCGCCTGTCGAACTCGACCGCGAACAGGACGTTGGCGGTCTTGGACCGGCCATAAGCGACCCAGGGGTCATAAGCCGTGCGCTCGAAACCGGGATCGTCGAGATCGACATCCGAGTTTCGATGGGCCGCCGACGAGACCATGACCAGCCGCCCGCCAGGCCTGATCAGCGAGGCGATGCGGTTGACCAGCACGAAATGGCCGAGATGGTTTGTACCGAACTGCATCTCGAAACCGTCCGCTGTCTTGCTCGGCGGACAGGCCATGACCGCGGCATTGGCGATAACCGCATCGAATGGGCGCCCGTCGGCAACAAGCCGCTCAGCGCAACTGCGCACGCTGGCGAGAGAGGCGAGATCGAGTTCGGTCAGAGAGAAGCTGCCGCCGCTGCGATCCGCTGCCTCGCGAACGCCAATAGTCGCGCGCTCGGCCTTGGCAAGATCGCGCACTGCACCGACGACATCCGCCCCCCGTGCTACCAGCGCCCGCGCAGTCTCGACACCGATACCGGCCGAGGTACCGGTCACGAAAATGCGCCGGCCCTTGAGGTCGAGCCCGTGCAGCACCTCGTCCGCTGTCGATTCTGCACCGAAATCTGCGACCATGACCGTCTCCCAAATGGCAGTTCGCTGCCGATCATAGCCAGCCGGCCCATGACTGGCCACGTCCGTAATTGGGTTACATGGTAATCCAAAAGATCAAAAATAAGCGCGGAGCGACACAGCATTGCGAAAATGGTCGAAATCCGATAGACGGGAGTCTTCTGAATTGATTGTTTGCCGCCCGGCATTGACCGGCATCTGGAGGAGTGGGTTTGATGGCAGCTATTTCGGTCAAGGATCTCGGCCCGGACTATAATTTCGGCTCGATCGTTCATGGCATCACGTGGGACACTCTGGCGGACGAAAGCGTTCGCCAGCAGCTTCGCGACATCTTTGAGGATCGCGGCCTGATCGTGTTCGAGGGCGTCGAAGCGTCAGGCAAGATGCAGGCGGAACTCAGCAAGGTGTTCGGCCCGCTCAAGGATCACCCGACGGCATCCACCCCGCGCGTCAGCGAGGATTATGTCCCCGGCCTGATCGACATGCACTCGGCACCGCGCGATATCTCGAACGGCGATCTGCGCGGTCTCGTCCGCAAGAACGGCAAGATCCTAACCCGCTATTCGCCCTGGCATTTCGACCATTGCTACAATGACGAGCTCAACCTCGCGGGCGTCTTGCGGGTGGTGAAGAATTCGCCCGAAGGTGGCCGCACCGGCTTCTCCGACGGCGTTGAGATCTACAAGGATTTCGATCCGGCGCTCCGCGAGAAGATCGAGGGCATCAACGTCCTCTACACGCTCGACACCCGCCTCACGACGATGCGCTTCGGCCGTGACTTCGAAACCTTCGGCGACTCTCCCGGCGTGCGGAAGACGGTCGAGGAGGCTAAGATCTTCCCCCGCGCGATCCATCCTGCGGTCTTCTCACGCGCCAACGGCGACAAGGTGATGCATATCGGCCCGTGGATGTCCGTCGGGCTCGAGCATCATGAGGATGCCGAGGGTGAGGCGCTGTTCGAGGCCGCCTGCCAGGAGCTCAACAAGCAGGCTTATGCCAAGGCTTATTGGCATAACTGGAAGCCCAACGACATGGTGGTCTGGGACAACCGCCGCCTGCTCCACGCGGTCGAGGGCAATGACCCGGTCTACGAACGGCAGAGCCAGCGCACCACGATCCGTGGCGATTACGGCCTCGGCTATTTCGAGCATGGCAAGAAGATCGGCGAAGTGAACCGCGAGATCGCCCCCGAAGTGGTGATGTAAGCCACCCGCGACCGAAGGATCGAGGGGAGCGACGATGTCGCTCCCCTTTTTCTTATGCGCAATCCTGTGCCACGTGGTCGAAGTGCAAGCGCGAGGTGCCTTCGAGGTCAGGTGATCCGATGAAGCCATTCCGGCAGAAGGTGTCAGCCGACCAGGCGACCGATGAACCAGAAGGCAGCTGTGCTGCCGATCAGGTAGCTTGATGCCACTACCATAGGACGCAGCAAAGCGGGCTTCGTCCAATTCAGAAGCGCCATGGCTGAAAGCGTCGCTGCGACGATGATGAGTTGGCCAGTCTCTACGCCTATATTGAACGTCAGCAGCGCGGTCGGCACCTCGCCTTCGGGCAAGCCAATCTCCCGCAATGCACCGGCAAAACCAAATCCGTGGAGCAGCCCGAAAAGAAACGCGACGATCCAGCTCGCGCGTTCCGACAGACGGGACGCTCCGGGAACCTGTTTCACGATTTCGACGGCCAGGAACAGGATCGAAAGAGCGATCATTGCCTCGACCGGGGCCTGGGGGAGTCCGAAAAGGCCGAGCGTGGTGCCAGCCAGCGTGACCGAATGTGCCACGGTGAAGGCCGTAACCGCCTTGACCACTGGCCTGATGCGCCCGAGCAGAAGCACCAGCGCCACCACGAACAGCAGATGATCGTAGCCGGCCAATATATGCTCGCCACCAAGTGCGACATATGCCTTCGCCACCTGCCAGCGGTCGGGAACGGTCGCAACGGTCACCACGGCGCGTTCCGCAGTCAGCCGCTCGACCTGAACGGGCCCTGCACGGGCAGCGATGCGCAGCAAGGCGTCGGTGAAACCGGCCTGCATTCCCGCGAGGCCAACCCGCTCGCCGGCCAGCGGCCTGCCGCAGGCGAGATCGCCTGCCACTATCAGATTGGCATCTTCCAGCCGGGTTGCGGTGGGGTTGTAGCGGCAATGGCCTGGAAAGACAGGGCGGGCATGGCTTGCAAGGCCGCCCGCCAGGGGCGCTTTCCACGTCACGCGCCAATGCCCGTCTTCGCGTTCAATCAGCTCCAAATAGCCCGGACGCAGCGTGTCTGCCTGTGCCTCCCGGCTGAACATGACAAGAAGGCAGCCGATCATGACCGCAACTAAGCGCCATTGGCTCATTTCCGAGGCTCAATGACAATATCGTAGCGCGCTGCCATCTCCCGGTAGCGATCCTCCTCGGCACGATCGACTGCCGCGGATCGCCAGTCATTTTCAACGCGCTGGCGGATATCTGCGAGCCGGGGAGGAGCGGACTTACGCTTGCCGTCGATCTTTACCAGGTGGAGGCCAAGCCCTGAGACAATGGGACCACGCCACTCTCCTGGCGGGAGATCCCGAAGCGTGTCGGCAAAAGAGTCTCCGAACAGTTCGGCAATCTGACTGGGTGTCATTTTGCCGAAATACCGGCCGACGGGCGCTGGCGGCAATTGCATGTCAGCGGGCTTGCCTGCACTCAGCCGTGCGATCAGAATCCGCGCCGTTTCGCGAACCGCAACGCTGTCCGCTCCCAGATAGAGCTGATCGAAATCCAACTCCGGCTCAGACGCGTAGCGTTGCGGGTTGGTGTCGATCATCCGCTGGAGTTCGGCATCGGCGGGGGTTGTCGTTTCGGCGACAGAGCTGGCCATTGCGAGCATCTTCACTCGCATGCGGCGTATGACGACCTCATCGTCCCGGTCGAGGCCGAGCCGGACACCTTCGCGATAATAGACCTGGTCGCTCACATAATCGCGGATAAGGCCGTCGATTTCCGCCTGGGTTGGAGATCGACGGTAGGTCTGGACCCAGCGATCCACGAGCCGCGTGACCACAACTTCGTTGACGACGATCCGCCGCTCCACGGGATCGGCCGTTCGTCCGGACACCAAAGCGAATACGACTGCCCCGGCGAGGAAAAAATGGATCAGTGGCTCGCGCGAAAGGCGGAAAGCGACATCGCGTATCGTCACGGATACAAGCTCAGGATGACGGAACGTACCAGATCGCCGAAGTATAGGCGCGCTCCTGCTGCTTC
>CANJRZ010000122.1 GCA_947476735.1 Sphingomonadaceae bacterium | reverse complement strand
TTGCCTTGTCCTTGAAGCCCAGCGCCCGCAGCATGGCAATGACGATTGGCGTCAGAATCAGCGCAGCGCCATCATTTGCGAACAACGCAGACACCGCCGCACCCAGCAGAACGATCAGGACGAACAGCCGACGACCATGCCCCCTGCCCCAGCGGGCGACATGCAGCGCCGCCCATTCGAAGAACCCGGCCTCATCGAGCAGCAGGCTTATGACGATAATCGCGACGAACGCGGCTGTCGCGTTCCAGACGATGCCCCACACCACCGGCACGTCGGACAGCGTAACGACGCCCGCGAGCAACGCCACGACAGCCCCGCCCATTGCGCTCCATCCGATGCCAAGGCCCTTGGGTTGCCAAATGACGAGCGCGATCGTCGCGACGAAGATCAGTACGGCAAGGAGCATCAGGCGACGCGCTGACCCGAATCATCAACTACCTGTTGCCCGTCTTCCTTCGCGAACGCACCGAGTTGGTCGCTTGTAAGCAGATCGAGCACGGCTTCGGAAGGGCGACAGAGCTTCACGCCTAGCGGCGAGACGACCAAGGGCCGGTTGATGAGGATCGGGTGCGCCATCATCGCATCCACCAGCGCGTCGTCAGAAAGCGACGTGTCGCCCAGACCAAGCTCTGCATAGGGTGTCCCCTTCTCGCGCAGCAGCTCGCGGGGTGTAATGCCGGCGCGATCGATCAACTCGACTAGCAGCGGGCGCGAGGGTGGGGTTTTCAGATATTCAATGACATGCGGCTCAATGCCGGCGTTTCGGATCAGACCGAGGGTGTTGCGCGACGTTCCGCATTCGGGGTTGTGATAGATGACGATATCGGTTGCCATCACGCGACGTCCGAACGGGGTGAGGATGCGCCTTCCCCCTGCCCTATCTCGCGCACCTTGGCGCGCAGCGCGGAGGCTTCCAGCTTCTCGATCGGCAGGGCCGCAAACAGCGCGATCCGGTTTTCGAGGTATCGCAGCGCCGTGACGAATGCGCGCCGACGTTCCATATCGCTGCCTTGCACCGAAGAGGGGTCTTCGATCCCCCAATGAGCCGTAACCGGATGCCCCAGCCAAACCGGGCATGCCTCGCCGGCAGCATCGTCGCAGACGGTAAAAACGAAATCCATGACAGGCGCGCCGGGCACCGCAAACTCATCCCAGCTTTTCGAGCGCAGCCCTTCAATCGGGTATTCAATATCCGCAAGGAGCGCGAGGGCGTCAGGGTTCACCGCTCCCTTGGGATGGCTTCCAGCCGAGAAGGCACGGAACTGACCCCCGCGCTTCGTAAGCGCGCTTTCGGCGAGGATCGAGCGGGCGGAATTGCCCGTGCACAGGAATAGGACGTTAAACGTGCGATCGGACATGGCGGACTCCATCAGCAGCAAGGCGCCAGTTCGGCGACGAGCGGCGCGCACAGCTCCGCACGCCCGCCGCAGCAATCTTTGACCAAGAACAAGGTAAGGGACCGCAGCGCGTCGAGGTCGGCGCGATAAATGATCGAGCGGCTATGCCGTTCGGATCGCACGATACCGCCGCGAGCAAGGATGCCGAGATGCGCTGACATTGTGTTTTGCGGCACGTCGAGTTGGCGGGCGATTTCGCCGGCAGCAAGACCATCCGGTTCGTACTTCACCAGCAGCCGGAACACATCGAGGCGCGTTCCTTGTGCCAGTGCACCTAAGGCGGAAATTGCTGATTCGCTATCCATATATCCAGCATAGACGATATATGGATAGCTGGCTACGGTGACCGGAGCGTCGCCGTAGCTGATCCGCTTGGGTGGAGCGCGGCTAGGGTGACACGCCGAGGTTTAGCCAGTTTCAATTTTTCATTGAATCCTAATGCGCACGCGCATATATCGGTCTCAACATGGCCGTCCCCGCTGTTGCCTCTGGCATCAAGGGGCGGCCTTCTTCATATCAGGGCGAATGCTTCCGCCCTATACCAAACCCCATCTCAGTTTTGCCGACCAGCTCGCGCTCCTCATGCAACGCGGCTTGGGCGTCACCGACCAGGCCAAGGCCACCCACCATCTTCAGCGGATCGGCTACGGGCGCCTCACGCCCTATTGGCAACCGTTCCAGCAGATCGTCCCTGATCCCGCGGATGCGACGCGGACCGTCCGCAGCGATCAGTTCCGGCCAGGCGCCGAGTTCCGCCACGCCGTCGACCTCTACCTCTTTGACAAGCAGCTTCGCCTTCTGTTCCTCGATGCGATCGAGCGCATCGAGGTCGCGCTGCGCGTGGATCTCGCGCACGCGCTCGGCAAGCGCGATCCGTGGGCGCATCGCTCCCCGGCTTTTCTCGACACCTATCGCGCGAACCAGCAGCTCCAAGGCAGCACCCGCCACCAAGGCTGGCTAACCAAGGCGGATCAGTCCATCACCCGCTCGAAAGACGATTGGGTGATGGAGTTTTTCGCCACCTACAGTTCGCCGGCGCCGATCTGGATGGCCGTCGAGGCGTGGGATTTCGGGACGCTGTCCTGGCTGCTCGAGATGGCGCATCCCAATGATCGCTTCGCGATCGCCAAGCGCTACGGCCTGCTCCCCGATACTCTGGTAAGTTGGATCAGGTCGCTCGCCTTCGTGCGTAACATCAGCGCGCATCACGCCCGTCTCTGGAACGCTGGCATCATCAATCAGCCGCAGGTGCCTAAGCAATTCGAAGCACCGCAGATGGTCCATATCGGGTCCGATGTGGTGCGCCGCAGCCGTGTTTATGGCGCAGCGGCCGTCGCGAGCTATCTAGTCAAGCGGATCAATGCTGGCACCACCTGGGGAGGCCGCATGAAGACGCATTGGCTCACCTTCCCCGCCATGCCGTTCGCAAATCTAGTCCAAGGAGGCTTTCTGCCGGGCTGGGATCAGGAAGCAATCTGGGCCTGATCTGACGATAGAGGTGCGGGCACGACCCTGCCGGACACGCATTTCCGTCGCGTCCCGGTGCGCTTCCCCTCGTGCTGTCAGACGGCAAGTCGTCGATCTATAAGCAGGCGCTGCTGCGCGCTGTTAAGCGTATCGCCGAATACGCTCCGGCCGCCGCCACACCGGCGCCGGACGCAGCATTCAAGGGTCATACTTTACCGAAACACCCTCTGATAAAGTGTTAGACGCGAACCTCAGATATGGAGATCTGGGGTAAGCCCTGTTAGGTCCCGCCAAACTCCGGCGGCACCAACCCGCCGTCTTGAGAGATTGCATAAGGCAGCCCCGCCGTATCAAGCAGACGAAACACGAATGATGCATCGGTTTTCAGCGGTCGACCGAGGCGCAAGTGTGCCGACAAGCCGATCTCTTCCGAAATCTTTAGAAGCGCAGGGCGCTTGATCGTACGCGCGTCGTTGACCCCGTTGGTTTCATAATAGAACGCTTTCGGCCAGGGAATCAGCTCGCCTTCTCGTTCAATCTGAGTCGGCGAGTAAACCGTAGCACCTCGCTCTACCCAGCTATGGATAAACCGGGTCGGCGACGCCTCCGGATTCGCGGCGCGTTCTTCGTCAGTTGCTCCCGCCAAAACGCCGAAGCACAGCTCGGTGCCTGGAACATCAAGTACCAACGCAGCAGATCGAAAAAAGCATGTGCCTCCTCCGGAGCTGCCCACGAGGTTCGCGACCGCACCTCGCAAGTGGCGCAGTTGAGGGCCACGTTGACCTGTTGGTCCATTAAGTTTGCTCACCGGCAGGTCTATTCCTTCACACTAGGCTCTCAGCGACCGAGCATTCTACGCAGACTGAACTTCGCTTCGACGGCCGCAGGCGGGACCGCATTCGTCGCCAGCGCCGCCGCAGCTGTCGCCCCAATCACCTCGGTGAGTGCGCTCTCGAAATCGCGGGTCACGTCGTCATAGCCAGACCGAGCATGGACTACCTCATGAAGCAGCGTGCCGGCGAAATCCGGTATGGAAGACAGCTGGTCGCGTCGGATCACGATTGAATTGGTCGCGCCATCCCACAGGCCGAGAGCATCGCTCCCGGTCTCGAAATCGACGCGCATGGTATTGCTGACTCGAACCGCGTGCACGCGGGCGGGGAGTCCGCCCACCAGATCGACGATCGCCTGCGCCTGGCCGAATACCGCCCGCTCGCCGGGTGCTAGTGCATTCGGCTCAACAAAATCGAACACGAAGCTATTATTCCATTCCGACTGATATTGGCCGAGGTCGCGGATCGGCGCGCCTGACAGATCGGTCATCCCCGACACTTCCTGCTGGATCGTATCCGGGATCGTGATGATGCGGATACCGTCACCACGGGCATGGTCGACGGCTGACGAATTACTCATCAGCTGGTCTGCGGTCACAAACAGATAGTCGCCGCTGACGCTGAGGATCCGTACCGCATGGATCGCGACCTCCTTCCACCGAACCTCGTCGCTCCCTTCACCGGACTGCATCGCCTGGAGCTGGCGCGCCAGCTCTTCGGCGACGTCGCTTGCCGTGGCGCTGAGCAGCATCTGCTTTACGCGATCGGTATAGGCGGTGCGGCCGACATTGGTCCGTTCGCGGTTGAGCGCCTTGCGCATCGGCTCAGTAAGCGCGGTGATATTGTAGGAGAAGGCGAAGTTCTCCTCCTCGGCGACCAGCAGACCGGTGACATAGATCCTCGCCACCGCGCCCGGCTTGCGGCGCAGGATGTCACCGATCTTGGTGCTCTCCAGAAGGTCCTCGTCGGAGAAGCGGAGGAAAAAGCCCTTGGCCTTGTCCATCTGCTCGTCGCTCAACCGGCGCAACACAATCATCGTGCCGGTCATCGTTGGATCGGAAGGTGGCTGCACCGCCGCGTGCAGGGTGACGACATCGGCGAAATCGCGCTTGGCCACCTGTGCGAGCGTGATCTCACCATGCGCCGAGCGGATCTCGACCTGGACACCGTTACGATGGAGCGTCGCCATCGCATCCTTCAGGCCGACACCGAACTTGCCGATCACCTTGCCGGAATTCTGAAGCTTCTCGGCATTCTCGTTCTGCGTGAAATGCTCGTAGCGCAGCCCGCGACCATAATCGCGGATGACCCAGCTGCCATCGTCCGCCTTGAATACCTCGATGTCATTGGTGTCGCTGAGCTGCTGCTCGTCGATTGCGTTGGCGATCAGCTCCCGAACCGCATGGGCGCTTTCCCAGGCTTCGAGGATCTTCTCGATGTTGAGATCGAACAGACGTGCTTCCGTCATTTGCCACCCTCCCCCGCCGCCGGTTTCCGGCAAAGATCCTCTGAAAGAAAGTCGAAAAGGCGCTGCTCGTCATCGGCCAGTCGGAAGTGCGGATCGCGCCGCATCGCTTCACGGTTGGCGGAGACTTTGCCCGCCCACTTCCCGCTGGAATCCTGTTCGGCAAGAAGGTGGTGATGTCCGTAAGCGCGCAGCAGGTGGCCAAAGCCCATGAGCAGCTCCGGACGTTGATGGAAAAGATGGTGCGCCACCTCCACGAGTGTGTCGTACCCAAATCCCACGGGCTTTCCCGCTTTTGCTGTCTCGATCACCTTCACCATCCGGATAGGCACGCGCACGTCCGAAGGCGTGCCAAGAAGGTTTGCGCAATAGGCGGCCAGATCATAGTTTAGCTCGGGCCAACGACGATAATAGCCGACCAGGTCGTCAACCCGGTCTTCGGCCAAGGCCCACTCAAAAATCTCTGTTCGCAACTCCTGCTCGGCCGCCACCGCGGCGGCGCGCCACATCGCCTCTTTTGCCGCCTTCTGTTGCTCCCGCAGCTGCGCAAGCTCCGATATTGCCGCGCTCTCGGCCGCTGGGAAATCGAACGCGCAGACGGTCTGGCGATCGACATCGATAAGCAGATCGCTCCACGCAACGAGGCGCGCGACCCAGTCGTCGACGATATGCTCGCCCTCGATCCGCGGCTGTCTGTGCCACGCGCGCACGATCAGCTGGCTCGCCGCGATGGACGCCGCGACCGTCGCCTCGTCGACGACAAGGATGTTCGAATTGTTGCCGAACAGGATGTCGTCGGTCGTCATTCGCCGGTAGCTCGGGTCGAAACTCGGCAGGATCCAAACGAGCGCTGCGCCCTCGTCGCGGTAGAAGCGCTTTCGCCCGAGCACCACATCAAGGAAGGTCGTGCTGAGCTGCACCTCGAACGCGGCTCGGAGATCGCCGCACCGGGCCGACACGTCGGGACGCCGCAGCCCAATCAGCCCCTCGCTTGCGCGCCAGGTCGCCTCCACCCGCACATCGGAGAAACCGGGGTCGGCCGCGAGGCTGCGCACCAGCAGTTCCTTTGTGCGCAAATGTGCATCGCTCTCCTGTGCGCCGCGATATTTCATGGCACGCATCTCCGCTTCGGTCAGCCCGCTATGGGTGACGGCCGGACAGGACCCGTCCTCCGAACGGTGCCGGAGGTAGAATTTCTTGCGCATGCTGCTCGCTAAGAAAAGCGTGACGCCGCACATCGGGCAGACGAGACGCGGCCGGCCACAACTGACCGCGTCTTTCAAAATGCCCCTCAGGCGGATGGCTGCAGCATAATCGAACGAGCGGATCAGACGCTTGGCGTCGAGCAGGCGGCCGGTGCGACTGCTGCGCGCTTCGATGATCGCAGGATCATCGACCGGGGTGGCTCGCTCGCGGGGATCGACGGTGATGTTGCCGCCCATCGCGCGATCAATACCGCTCGAGCCGAGCGCCGGGCCGATCCAGTCCCCAGCGCCGCTCGAGGTAGAACTCGAGGGCTCGCCGCGTCTCGAAGCGGATATCGTCGCCCACGAAGCCATATTCGAGCCGGACCGCCCGCTTCTGCTCCGCAGTCAGATCCGCTCTGGGCCGCAAGCGGACCTCCACAATCATGTCCCAGTCTTCGTCCGGCGGTAGCGTCTCCTCGATCGGGCGCATATTGAAACTGCTGCCGTCCGACACCCGCACGGGGAGGAAGTCGCGCCACTCGTTGCGATCTGGGCTCCAGGCCCGGACATGCAATCGCTCGCCGTCGCTCGCGATATGCGCGGGGGCGATCCACTGGCGATCGCGGCGGCCGGACGACATCGACACATAATCGATCTCGACAAAGCAGCGCCTTTCGATCGCCTGGTTGAGCTCACGCATCACCGGCGCCGGGCATTGCCGGGTCGGTCCGGGAAGCCGCGCAAAATCCGGGTGGGCCTGTGCATATATCGCTTCAAGCGAAGGCGACTCGGTCGTATCTTCGAGTCCGCGATGCGCCCGGTCCGCCACATAGGTTTTGCGAACAGGGTCATATGACGGTGCGGGCGGGCGCACGCGCTCCATGTAAATTCGAAAGTCGACCGCCGCTTGCGCGTTGGAGATGCCGAACCTTTCGATCAGGTCGCGCCTGTTCGCCTGCCCCAGCCAGGTGAGGCATTGGTCCAGATAATGTAGCCTCGCACGCTGCGCGGGCTTGAGCTCGCCGTCGGTCATGGTGCCGACCTTAGTTGACTCTTCGTGTAGAATCCATCTAGTTTCTATACGCATAGAAAATAGATGGAATCAGGGCATGCGGATTTTGCACACGAGCGACTGGCATCTCGGCCGCCAGTTCTTCCAGTTACCGCTCGACGAGGATCACGATGCGATCCTCGCCCAGATCGATTCGGCCATCCTCGAGCATTCCCCCGACGTGCTCATCATTGCCGGCGATATCTTTGACCGCGCCGGGCCGCCGCAAACCGCGCTCACGCGCCTTCGCGACTTTCTGGTTCGGGCGACGGCCAAACCAGGACTCGCCATCGTCATCATTGCCGGCAATCACGATGCGGCCGCCCAGATCGGCATGCTCGGCGTCCTCGCGCCGATCGAAAAGGCGCTGATCCGTGGACCGCTCGATGCCGACGATCTGCCGATGATGCTCGAAGACGAGCACGGGTCGGTTGCTGTCTCTGCCCTTCCCTTTTCCTATGAGTTCGCCGCGCGAGCCTGCTTTGACGCAGAGGATATCAGCTGCCCGGCCGACGTCATCGCCGCCCAGGTCAACGCCGCACGTGACCGTGTCCCGGCCGGCGCTCGATGGATCGTGGTCGCCCACAGCTTCGTCGAAGGCGCCGCCCCGACGGACAGCGAACGGTCGCTGTCACGCACCGTCGGCGGAATCGAAACGATCAGCGCGGAGATCTTCGACGGCGCCCACTATGTCGCGCTTGGCCATCTCCATCGGGCGCAATCGGTGGGAGCACCGCACATTCGCTATTCCGGCTCGCCGCTCGCCTTCGGCTTCGACGAGGAAGGTCAGGAGAAATCGCTGACGCTGATCGACATGGCGGCCGATGGCTCCATCGAGACAATGGCCATACCGCTAAAGCCCCGACGGCAGGCCCGGACGATCCGGGGGACGCTCGAGGAGCTCGTCGCAGCGCCCGTTGGCTCGGAAGATTTCATCCGCGTGGTCCTCACCGATGAGACGCCCCAAATCGATCCGATGAAGCGCATCCGTGTGCTCTACCCCAATGCTGTCCAGCTCAGTTACGAACGCGCTGAACGCACGCTGGAGGAGAAGCTGGGTGAAGGGCGCGCCGCGATTGACGATCCTGAGACCCTCGTCTCCGACTTCATAGAATTCGTTCGCGGGGAGGCACCGGGCGAGATCGACACCCAGCTCGTGAACACGCTGATCCACGAAGCACGTCAGGAGATCGAGGCGTGAAACCGCTCAAGCTCTTCATAACCGCCTTCGGGCCCTATGCCGCGACCGAGGTCGTCGATTTCCGCCGCGCCGTCGATGCAGGCCTGTTCGGGATCTACGGGCCCACCGGATCGGGCAAATCCTCGATCTTCAGCGCGATGGCGTTCGCGCTCTTTGGCGAAGGTGCGAGACACGAGCAGCCGACGACCAGCATGCGGTCAGGCCATGCCGCCGCGCAGACCCTCACAGAGGTGGCTTTCCTGTTCGAGCTCGGCGGCAAGCGATACTTCGTGCGGCGGCAGCCCGAGCAGAAGCGGCCGAGATTCCGCGGCGATGGCGAGACCGACCATGTCCACACCGCCTATCTGTTCGATGTGACCGATGTCGAGGTCGATGATGTCTCGGTCGACAATTGCGGAACGGTGCTGGCCGAGAAGCGGGTCGGCGTGGTCAACGAACGCATTCGCGAATTGCTTGGCTACGACGTCGAGCAATTCCGCCAGATCGTCCTTCTGCCTCAGGGGCAATTCGAGCGCTTCCTCGCGTCGGACAGCAAGGCGCGTCTGGAGATATTGCGCGGCCTGTTCGACGTCTCGCTCTACGAGCGGATGACCGAGCGCCTGAAGGAGCGTGCCGCCGAAGCCCGCACGACCTACCAACAGGGCATGTCGCTGCACGTTCAGCAACTGACCAACGCCGGGTTCGCCAGCACCGATGATCTGACCAGCGCGATCGATGCAGCGGAAGGACGCTGCGCCGAACTCGATGTCGGCGCCGCCACGGCCGACGCGACCCGTGCTGCCGCCGCCGCCACGCTTGGCAATGGTGAGGCCCTGCAGAAATGTTTCGATGAAGCCAGCGCTGCGGCGACAGCTCTCGCGGCCCTTCAAGGACGCCAGACCGATATGGACGCCCTTCGCGAGCGCCATACGGCGGCCGGATGCGCGGCGCAGCTGGTCGATCGTGATGACACCGTCACGCGCGCGGTCACAGCCTTGGCTGCGGCCAAGGACGCGGAGACGATCGCCTCGCAGCGCGTGACCGAAACCGTGGCGGCAGAGGCGACAGCGCAGCGGACACTGGAAGATCTGAAAGCCAAGGTCGGTGAAATCGACGCCTTGAAGCGGCAACTTTCCGATTTCGATCGCTACGCCACGGTCCTAACCGATGCCGCCGATTTGAAGGTGCAGGCCGAGAATGCCCAGAGCCTGCTCGCAAGCGCGCGGACCGCGGCCGCGACGGCTCGGCAACAGGCCGATCGTGCAACGCAAGCGCTCATGACCCACCGTACAAATGTCGATCGGGCGCATGCCAACCAGAATGAACGGGTGCGCCTCACCGCAGATCGCGACCGCGTTCAGCGGCTAGCGCGCCACGCACGCGAGGTGGAGCGGGCTCGAACGGCCCTGGAGACCGCCGAAGGGCTTCTGACGAAAGCGCAGACCACCGTGGCGGACGCACGGTTGCACCGTAGCGGCCTTGAGAGCGCGGTCCGTGAGCGGCAGGCGGAATTTATCGCCGGCCAGGCGAGGCTGCTCGCCGAGAGCCTTGAGAGCGGCAGCCCCTGCCCCGTCTGTGGCAGCGCAGACCATCCCCGGCCGGCCCATGGTGGCGAGCCCGCCGCCGGATTGGAGGCCGCATGGCGTGAGGCGCAGGTCGCTTTCGACAGCGCCGCAACGGATGCACAGACGGCGGAATCAGCTTTCAGCGCTGCACGCAGCGTTTGGGATGAACGAAAGACTGCCCTGGAGGCGCTGGACGCGCCCGAAGGCAGTGCCGCGGATCTCGAGGGTGAGGCCCTGCGGATGAGCAAGGCGATCGAGGCGCTGGGCGCTGCTGTCGATGTTGCGTCCCTCGTCGGACAGACCGGGACGCTTGAGGGCAACGTCACCACGGCGGACGCCGAACGCTCGACGAAGGCCGAAGCAGAGCAGTCGGCGGAGACAGCGGCCGCGCTCGCACGGCAGTCATATAATGACCATATCGCCGCAGTTCCTGAATCGCTTCGCGATGCCGCCGCGATCGCGCTTCGGCGACGTACCGTCAGCACGCAGATCGACCAGCGTCAGCAGGAAATCCAGACGGCGCAGGACGCTTGCACGCAGAGCAGCGCTGATCACGCCGCCGCGGAAAGCGACCGAACGGGTGCGGGAAAGCGTATCGCTGAATGCGACCAGGACCTTGCCGAAGCGCGTACCGCTTACGCGACACGGCGAGCCGAGCT
>CANJRZ010000121.1 GCA_947476735.1 Sphingomonadaceae bacterium | reverse complement strand
TATGCAAAATGGCGCACCGGGCTTTATCCGCTCCAGCAATTTCTTGACCAAGCGCACTCTCGGTCGTCGCTAACATCTCCAAGGCAAAAGCGGCTCCGAACCAGTGTCAATGAAGGTGGCCTAGCCAAGGACTTGTCGCCGCGACATGAACGGTCGCGGCGGTATTGATCGCAAAAGGCGGCCGCCCCTGCGCCCGTCACAAGGGCGGCTCACCTTCACGCCTCCGCCAGTTGGGCGGGCGGTCCTTTGGCAGCTTTTCGTTTTTCCAACACTCGGAACATCAAAGCCGATATTGCCGGAAGAACGAGTAGCGTCAGCGCGGTCGAGGTGATGAGCCCCCCGATCACCACGGTCGCCAGCGGTCGCTGCACCTCCGCTCCTGTGCCGGTGGCGAGCGCCATCGGAATGAAGCCAAGGCTCGCGACCAAGGCAGTCATCAGCACCGGCCGCACGCGTTCGATCGCGCCGCCGATGATAGCGCCGTCGATCCCTTCGCCGTCGTCAAGCCGCTTGCGGATCGCGCTCATCATCACCAGTCCGTTGAGGACCGCTACACCCGAGAGCGCGATGAACCCGACCGATGCCGTGATGGAGAAGGGTATCCCCCGCAGGGCCAAAGCGAACACACCTCCGGCCAAAGCCATGGGAACGGCCGTAAACACGACCAGAGCCGGCCAGGCACCGCCCAGCGCCATGTAGAGCAGCGCAAAGATCAGGACGAAGCAAAGCGGCACGACGATCGCCAACCGCGCCGAGGCGGATTGAAGGCTCTCGAACTGGCCGCCCCACTCGATGAAGGTGCCTGCGGGTAGTTTTACATCGGCGATCTTCGCCTGAGCCTCGGAAACGAACCCGCCAAGATCGCGGCCGCGCACATTCGCCTGGACGACCACCATCCGCTTGCCGTTCTCGCGGCTGATCTGATTGAGCCCCTCGGTGTAGGTAAATCGCGCAACCTCGCTGAGCGGAATGGAACGCGCATTCCGGGGACCATTGGACGGCAGCATGACCGGGATCGAGCCCAGCGTCTCGATATCGTCGCGCTGCGCGTCAGGCAGACGCACCACCACATCGAACCGCCGATCTCCTTCGAACAACAAGCCGGCTTCACGTCCACCCAGCGCAGCCGCGACCGTAGCGGCGACCTCTTCGACCGACAGGCCGTAACGGCCCGCCGCCTGGCGATCGACCTTGATGTCGAAGGTTGGTGCGCCCGACGTCTGTTCCGCCTGCACGTCGGCCGCACCCGGAATGGTCCGAAGTGCGGTCGCGATGCGACCGGCCGCCTCGCTCATGGCATCGAGATCGTCCCCATAGAGCTTGACCGCGACGTCGGAACGCACACCCGCGATCAGCTCGTTGAACCGCATCTGGATCGGCTGCTGGATCTCCGTGCGGTTGCCGATCAGCGGCTTCATCCGCTCCTCGATCCGCTGAAGGATATCCTCCTTGGATTTGACCTCGGCGGGCCACTCCTTCTCAGGCTTGGGGATGACATAGGTGTCCGAAGCGTTCGGCGGCATCGGATCGGTCCCGAGATCGGCATTGCCGTTCTTTGAGAATACCAGCGCCACCTCCGGCAACGTCTTGAGCGCATTTTCGATCTGGAGCTGCATCGCGGTCGACTGATCGATCGAGGCGGACGGAATACGGAAGTTGGTGACCGTGATGTCCTTCTCGTCGAGCTGCGGCATGAACTCTTGTCCAAGCGTGCCGAACAGCAGCACGGCCGCAGCAAACACGCCTACGCCGCCCAGGATGAACGGCATTGGCCGCGCCACGGCGCGGATGAGTGCCGGCTGATATTTCTCCTTGAACCAGCGGATTGATCTGACCTCGGTCTCGCTGACCTTGCCGGTCACCAGCAACGCGACCATCGCCGGCACGAACGTGATCGACAGCACGAACGCACTGGCCAGCGCCAGCATCAGCGTGATCGCCATCGGTGCGAACGTCTTGCCCTCCACGCCCTGGAAAGTGAGCAAAGGTATGAACACGAGGAAGATGATGGCCTGGCCATAGACGGTTGGCCGGACCATCTCCTGCGCGGCGTGAGTGGTTTCGGTGAGGCGTTCGAGCCGGGTTAGGAGTCTTCCTTCCTTGTGCTGCCGCTCGGCCAGGCGCCGGAGCGCGTTTTCGACGATGATGACTGCGCCATCGACGATCAGGCCGAAGTCGAGCGCTCCGAGGCTCATCAGATTGCCCGAGACACCCAGCTCATTCATGCCCGCCGCGGTCATCAGCATGGTGATCGGGATCACAGCCGCCGTGATAAGCGCCGCGCGGATATTGCCGAGCAACAGGAACAGGACGACAATGACCAGCAACGCACCTTCGATCAAGTTCTTCTCGACCGTGGCGATGGTCGCGTTGACGAGTTTCGAGCGGTTATAGGCCTGACTTGCAACAACGTCCGGCGGCAGGGTCTTGTTGATCTCGACCAGCTTGTCGGCGACTCGATTTGCGACGATGCGACTGTTCTCGCCGGTGAGCATCAAGATCGTCGAGATGACCGCTTCCGATCCTCCGACGCTGCCGGAACCGGTTCGCACCGCGCCTCCGATGACGACCTGGCCGACGTCCTTCACGCGTATCGGCACGCCGGCACGCGTGGCGATCACGGCCTCTTCTATGTCGGCGACCGAGCGCAACCGTGCATCAGCGCGGACGAGGAAGGATTCCCCGGCCCGGCGAACATAATTGGAGCCCGCCGACAGGTTCGACCGTTCAAGTGCATCGGCCAGTTCGGTGACCGAGACCCCGTAGGAGGCCAATGCCGTCAGATTGGGCTCGACGACATATTGCTTCACATAGCCACCGTTGGAATCGACACCGGCGACACCCTGAACGGTCCGCATCTGCGGACGGATGATCCAATCCTGGACCGTGCGCAGATATGCGGCCTTGGCCACCACCGTGGTCAATTTCTCGCCCTCGGGCGTCAGATAGGAACCGTCGGTCTGCCAACCCGGTTGACCGTCGATGACCTGCACACCCTTGCCGTCGGGATGCTTGAACGCGACGCTGAACATGAAGATCTCGCCGAGGCCCGTGGTCAGCGGCGCGAGTTGAGGCTGCACCCCGGTTGGCAGGCTGTCCTTGGCTTGCGCGAGCCGCTCAGTGACCTGCTGTCGAGCGAAATAGATGTCGGTGCTGTCCTTGAAGACCGCGGTGACCTGGCTGAACCCGTTACGTGTGAGCGAGCGGGTCATCTGCAGGCCGGGAATACCGGCAAGCGCTGTCTCGACGGGAAAGGTGACCTGCTTCTCCATGTCGACCGGTCCCAGGGTCGGCACGAAGCTGTTGATCTGCACCTGACGGTTGGTGACGTCCGGTACCGCGTCGATCGGCAGCAGGGTGATCTGCCAGGCACCGAACAGGACGACGAGAAAGGTGAGGAAGGCGACCGCCCATCGGGCCCTGACCGAGAGGCCTAATATCCGCGCGATCATTCTGCCGATTCCTTGCCAAGCTCAGCCTTGAGAAGAAAGGCATTGGTGGTGGCGATCACCGTGTTTGCAGGGAGGCCCGAGACGATCTCGACCATGCCGCCGCTGCGCGTTCCTACGCGCACGGTCTGCGCCTTGAACCCTTGGCGTGTTCGCACGAACACCACCGAGCGATCCCCTAACGTCTGGACCGCATCCTGCGGCACATTCACGCCTGAGGCCGCATCGCCGCCGCTGGCGAAGATACGCGCCTGGACAAGCTGGCCGGGCGCGATCAGGCCGTCGCCGCCGCTTGGCGTCACGACCACCGTCGCTTGCCGCGTCTGCGGATCGACCACGCCAGTCGCCGAGCGGACCTGGCCTTCCACCTTCTGGCCATTATTGGTCGTCAGTTCGACCCTGTCACCCGCCTTCACACGCAATGCGTGCGCTGCCGGTACGCTCGCCTCGATCTGCAGGCGACGCGGATCGGCGACACGGAACAGCTCGGTCTCGGCCTGGACGAACGCGCCGAGATTGCCGGGTGCGGATGTTATTCGGCCAGAGATCGGGCTCACCACCGCAACCGATCTGCCATCGCCCGCGACCTTTGCCGCACTGCCAGCAGCACTCGCTTGCCGGGCTTCGGCCTGGGCGACCGCAAGATTGGCTTCGGCGGTCTCATAGTCGGCCCGGGGCGAGACCCCTTGGTTGAGCAGCGTTCGCTCGCGCGCCAGCTGCCGGCTCGCAAGCGTAACCCGCGCGGCGGCGGCACTGCGATTGGCTGCGATCGCCGATGCATCGCGACTCTCGACCAGGGCGATCGTCTCGCCCGCGCTGACCGGATCGCCGATCCGCTTGAAGATCCGGGTAACCGTGCCCGATGCCCGGGCGGTGAGCACCGCTTCGGCGTCGGGCGTTGCCTCGACGGTGGCACTAGCGAGAATGATGCCGGCGACACCGCCGGCTGCTGCGGGTGCAACGCCAATCCCGGAGGTCTTGATGCCGTCTTCAGTGATCGCGACGGTGTCGGTTGGACCAGTAGTGGCGGCTGTCTCCGTATCGGCGGTCGGCACCGTCGGCCCCGTCATCCTGGCGATGCCGAAACCGGCAAGGGCGGCAAGGGCGAGACCGATCGCGGCCCCGGCATAAAGCTTTTTGTGTTCGGGGTTCATTGGATCTCATCTCCGGAAATGGTTCGCCCCTGAAGGCGGGCGAGTTGCGCGCGTGCCTGGAAGCTGGCCACCTTGGCATCGAGAACGATGCCTCGCGCCGCACCGAGGCCCTGACGGGCGTTCAACAACTCGACGAGCGGGGACTTGCCGGCTTCATAGGCAATGCGCGCCAGGCGATAGGCTTCTTCCGCGGTACCTTGCGACGCCTCGGCGGCAGCGACGCGCGACTGTGCGGCAACAATCTGCGCTTGTGCTGCGCGGGCTTCGGCAATCGCGTCGTTGCGGGCCATGGCCAGTCTGGCGGCGGCTGCCTGTGCCTCTGCTTGCGAGGCAGCAATATTGCCACGGTTGCGATCGAAGATGTTGAGCGGGATCGAGACGCCTGCCGTCAGTGCGGTCGCATTCTCATAATCGAGACGCCGCACACCGATGATTGCCGTAACATCGGGGATTGCCCGCTTCTGTTCGGCGGTCAGGCGGCGCTCCGCAGCCTCTCGCTCTGCCTGTGCGGCAAGGAAGGACGAACTCTTCATCGGATCGACGGGGCCATAAGCCGTTGCCGCGACCGGCACGACCAGGAGCGATTCCGACAAGCCGGTGAAGGTCTCCTCGACACCAGCGAGTGCGGAGAGGCGAGCATAAGCCGCAATGCGATCTGCTTTCGCCCCTTCAAGATCGGCGGTCACAGCGTTCAGCGCGGCCTCTGCTTGCAGGGCGCGCAGCCGCGCTTCCTTGCCGGCATCGACCAAGACGCGAGCGGCGCGCAGGATGTTCTGCGCTTGCTCGACCTCGCCCTCGGCCAGCATAATCCTCTGGTCTGCGACGTCCGCGGCTGCATAAGCGCGCGCAAGATCATAAGCGTAGCGGATCTTCGCATCACGATCGCGCGCGCGGGACGCGGCGACGCCCGCCTCTCCGGCTGCGATCCTCGCCGAACGCTTGCCGCCGATTTCCAGCGGCTGGCTATACTGCAGCGTTGTCTCGGCACGGTCGAACCTCTGATAGGGCGATGATCCGGCTATATTCTCGGTCAATATGCCGATCGTCGGATTGGGTCGGGCGCGGGCCTGGCGCGCAAGACCTTCGGCCCTGTGGATCTCGGCTTCGCTTTCGATGCGCCGGGGCGCATCGGCGGTCTGGCGTAGCAGTGTAGCAAACGGCGGCGCCACTTGCGCCTGTGCGGGTGCGCACAGCGCCGCGACGCAGGTCGCAACCATCATGCCGGACACCACGCGACACGGCAGCCGGCCTATAAAGGCTCTCATATTCTTATCCCCAAAAAAGCTGCAATGACACCACGCGCTACGCGCGCGGATCAACCTCGCGGGGGACGCAGAATTGACGAAGGTGCGATGGACCGTGCCGCTTCGGCAGGTGCGCGCGCCCAGGTTGCGGCGACAGGCTTCAAGAGCGAGGCAACCACAGCCTGCGCAGGCACGTCGATTGTCTGGAGCACCGCATGAGCCGCCAGATGCATCAGGTCGGCCGTGTCGGGCTGCTCGGCCGGAGCGTGATCATGATGATCCTGATCAACACTCACGACATGCGCGGCATCATGGACGTGCGGCATCGCATCGTGCCAGGTGGCAAGTGCCAGCATCCCGAACAGCGCCAGAATCGCCGAGAGCGCAAAAAGGCGCATGCGGCCGCAGGCCCGCACCGAAGCGCGCAATCTGACCGACGATGCCGTCATGGCGATACGGGTATCGCGAACACGGCCGGTCCACAAGCACGTCGCATGGTGTCGATCCTGGCGGGCCAGACGAAAATCATTGGCGGGGCCAGCGCTGGTGGAGATCGTCGATGACGAACGCATGCTCCCTCGCCTTGCCGTGATCGCCACGCAGATGGGGATGATCGGGCGCGAGATCCGCATGGTCATGGTTCACCGTATCGGGATCTGCGCTGGGCCAGAGCCACAAGGCAGCCAGGGTTCCGATGGCCGCGATCGCCGCCATTGCCGCAAAGGCCGCCGTCTGTCCGATGCTGGCGCCCAACAGACCAACCAGGGGATAGCAGATCAGCCAGGCGCAATGGCTGAGCGCGAATTGAGCAGCGAACAAGGCAGGCCGATCGTCGGCATTGGCCGATCGTCGAAGCAATCGGCCCGATGGCGTCACGCTCATCGAGTAGGCGATCCCGAGTATGAACCAGCCGATCAGGATCATCTGCCAATAACCGGGCGCTGCCCCAAAGCTTGCCGTGAGCACTGCCAGAAGGGCGAGACCGATCGTCATTGCTGCCGCAGCACCAATCATGATCGTACGATCGGCGACCCGATCGAGGATGCGTGGCAGGGTCAGCGCGGCAAGGATCGAGCCTGCGCCAAAAGCGGCAAGCGTGAAGGCAACATCACGCTGCGTGAGGCCCAGATTGCCGCGCACGATGACAACCGTGTTGACGATGACCATCGAACTCGCTGCGGCTGAAGCGAGGGTCAGCGCAAGCAGCCCGCGCAGGCGCGGCGTCTTCAGATAGATGCGCGTACCCCGCGTTGTCTTGGCGTAAATCCCGCCACTTCTCGGTTCTGATTTCGCGGCACGTGGCAGGACCGTCGTCACGACGAGCAGCGCCGAGCACAGAAACCCGATCGCCGTTCCCGAAAATAGCCAGTGGAAGTTGATGACGGTCAGCAGCCCGGCAGCCAGGATCGGGCTGGTCAGGCTTTCCATGTCATAGGCGAGCCGCGACAGCGACAGCGCGCGGGTATAGTCGCGCTCCTCTGGCAGGATATCGGGGATGGTTGCCTGGAAGGTCGGCGTGAACGCCGCAGAAGCCGATTGCAGCACGAAGATCAGGACATAGACCTGCCAGACCTGGCTCACGAACGGCAGGCAAATCGCCACGGCCATCCGCACGAGATCCATACTTACGAGAAATGCGCGACGCGGCAGGCGGTCGGCGAAGGCGCCCACCACCGGCGCGACGCCGATATAGGCTACCATCTTGATCGCGAGCGCCGTCCCGAGCACCGCGCCGGCGCTGCCGCCGGCGATGTCATAGGCAAGCAGGCCGAGCGCAACCGTCGCGAGCCCCGTGCCGATGAGCGCGATGACCTGAGCCATGAACAGATGGCGATAGGTGCGGTTTGCCAGGACGGAGAGCACTTGGCGCTGATCCAGTTCGAGTGAAATGTATCCCCCTGGGGGGATATTGACCAAGCTTGAGCTATCCTCCTGGGGAGGATATGTAAAGCCTTGCTGCGCGTCACACGGAGTTTAGCGGATGACCGAACACAGGCACGAAAGTCACCCAGCGATCATCAAACGATTGAACCGCGCGGGCGGCCATCTGCGCAGCATCGTCGAGATGATCGAGGCCGGGCGGTCATGTGTTGATGTCGCCCAGCAACTCCACGCCGTTGAGAAAGCAGTCTCCAGCGCGAAGAGAGCGCTGATCAACGACCATATCGATCATTGCCTCGCCCATGCCGAAGCCAGCGACGGCGTCGGTTCGGCGGTTGAGGAGTTCCGGACGATCTCGAAATATCTCTAGGACGGATCTTTGCTTCGATGATGTCGTCGGGTCCGCTCGACTGTGCCCTTCTCAATGCGCTCGCTTGCGCGGGCGCGGCGTTGATGAGCACGCGTCCGCAGCTGCGCCTGGAGCATGCTCGGGCTTTCGCGTCCTAACGAGAGAATCCTCAATCGTTTAACCCTGGGTCTAATGCCTAGGAACACGCGCTTGCGATCCCCAACGAGAGAAAAAAACCCCAGGATCAGGTCGGCCGATGCTCACCAACCCATGCTGATGAGGCTGTCGGTGCAGCTGTCGAGTCACGGCTCACTATGAATGGCCGTCACTTCACTTGCACTGCCGGTCAATTTCAGGTCGAAATCGACCTTGTCGCCGACCTTGGCAGCATCGGTGATCGCCGGTGCAGCCTTGAACGCCATCGTCATCGCCGGCCATTTGGCTTCGGGGATCGGGCCATGATCGAGCGTGATCGTGCCCGCCGCCTTGTCGATCACGGTGACCGTACCATGACCCTTGGCCATGATCGGCGCAGTGGCCGCCGGTGCCATCGCCATGTTGCCCATGTCGCTGTTCATGGCTGCGGCAGCAGGCGCCGCCTGGTTGGTCTCGGCCGCAACGGGCGTCTCCGCTTTCTTGCCGCACGCGGCGGTCAAGGCGGCGAGGCCGAGGGCAATCGTCAGTCGTACATAGGTCATGGTCTTCTCCTTGCAGGTTAAACAGGTTGGCGGATGGATTTTGCCCGTCGCCGCCGGAGCAAAAGATAGGCTGCGGGAAGGACGAACATGGACAGCAGTGGCGCGGTGAGCATGCCGCCGATCATCGGGGCGGCGATCCGGCTCATCACTTCGGAGCCCGCGCCCGATCCGAGCAGGATCGGCAGCAGGCCGGCGAGGATGACCGCGACCGTCATCGCCTTGGGCCGGACGCGAAGCAACGCGCCCTCGCGCACCGCCGCCTCGACCTGACCGGCATCAAGGTCGTCATCGCGCTCCTCCAGCGCATTTTTCAGGTAGATCAGCATCACCACGCCGAACTCGGCCGAGACGCCGGCGAGTGCGATGAACCCGACCCCGGTTGCGACCGACTGGTTGAATCCGAGCAGATAGAGGATCCAGATCCCGCCGGTGAGCGCGAACGGCAGCGTGCCCATGATCAAGGCTGCCTCGTCGAACCGGCCGAAGATCATGTAGAGCAGCACGAAGATGATCAGCAGCGTCGCAGGCACGACCAGCTTGAGCTTGTCGACCGCGCGCTGGAGATATTCGAACTGGCCTGAGTAAGCGATGCTGACGCCCGGCGAGAGCCTGACCTGCTTCGCCACCGCGCGTTGCAGATCGCCAACCACCGAGGCGAGGTCGCGACCCCGCACGTCGACATAGACCCAGGTCGAGGGCCGCGCATTCTCGGTCTTGAGCATCGGCGGCCCTTCGGCAATCGATACATTGGCCACGGTGCCGAGCGTGATCTGCTGGCCCGACGGGGTGAGGACCGGCAATGTCCGCAGCCCTTCGAGGCTGTCGCGCAGCTCGCGCGGATAGCGCACGCTGATCGGATAGCGGGCCAGCCCCTCGACCGTCTCCCCGATGGTCTCGCCGCCGATCGCGCCCGAGACGATCGCTTGGACGTCGCTTATGTTTAGCCCGAACCGCGCCGCCGCGGCCCGGTCGATATCGACATCGACATAGCGCCCGCCGGTCAGCCGTTCGGCGAGGGCGGAGGAAACGCCCGGCACGGTCTTGGCGACCGTCTCGACATCATGCGCGATGCGATCGAGCTGGGCGAGATCGGCGCCGGAGACCTTGACCCCGATCGGGCTCTTGATGCCGGTCGCCAGCATGTCGATGCGGTTCCTGATCGGCGGCACCCAGACATTGGCGAGGCCGGGCAGCTTCACCGTCCGGTCGAGTTCGTCGACCAATTTTTCGGGCGTCATCCCGGGACGCCATTGGTCGCGGGGCTTGAACTGGATCGTCGTCTCGAACATCTCCAGCGGCGCCGGGTCGGTCGCGGTCTCGGCGCGACCAGCCTTGCCGAACACGCTCTCCACCTCGGGCACGGTCTTGATCAGCCGGTCGGTCTGCTGGAGAAGCTGCGAGGCCTTCGTCGCCGACAGGCCTGGAAGCGCTGACGGCATGTAGAGCAGGTCGCCCTCGTCGAGGTTTGGCATGAACTCGCCGCCGAGCCGGGTGAGCGGCCAGGCCGTTGTCGCGAAGACCAGCGCTGCGATAAGCAGCACCGCCTTGGGTTTTCGCATCGTCCAATCGATCGCAGGCCGGTAAAGATCGGTCAGCCAACGGTTGACCGGATTGGCCTGCTCGGCGGGGATTCGGCCCCGGATCAGCCAGCCCATGAGTATCGGAACGAGGGTCACCGACAGGATCGCGGCGGACGCCATTGCATAGGTCTTGGTGAAGGCGAGCGGCGCGAACAGCCGCCCCTCCTGCGCCTCCAACGTGAACACCGGAATGAAGGAGAGCGTGATGATCAGCAGGCTGAAGAACAGCGCCGGCCCGACCTCGGCGGCGGCGTCGGTGACGACCGTCCAGCGCATCTCGCCCTCGAGGCGCTTGTTCGGGTGATCCTGCTCCCAGCGTTCGATCTTCTTGTGGGCATTCTCGATCATCACCACAGCCGCGTCGACCATCGCGCCGATCGCGATGGCGATGCCGCCCAGCGACATGATGTTGGCGTTGACGCCCTGGATCCGCATGACGATGAGCGCGAACAACAC
>CANJRZ010000120.1 GCA_947476735.1 Sphingomonadaceae bacterium | reverse complement strand
TGCCCGCGCCGGTGCCGAGCAGCACGGTCGCACCGATGATATGAAGATATTTGAGGATGAAATAGACGGTCATCGCTCGTCCAGGATCGCGAGCAAGAAGAGGTTGAGCGTCAGGATCGGCCAGATCTTCATGAGCGGCCCGAGCGGTTCGATCCAAAGCTTCGGCATCATCACGGTCCCCGCAACCAGATAGACGATACTGAGCGCGAGCGCCGCCCACAGCCCCCATCGCGTCGTCGGCCGCCAAAGAATGGCGAACCCGATCAGCAGATCGGCAAGCGCGCCGCCGACCGCGCCCGGCACTGCGAGCATGCCCGCACCGCCTTCGCGCATCTGGACGACGCCCTCAGCATAACCGACCGTCAGCGAGAGGATCCCCGTTACGATCCAGAAGGCGGCGAAGATGGTGAAGGCGAGCGGCTTGAGCAGATAGAGCCGCGCGAACCAGCGTTCCTGCACCGAGGCCGGCGACGCCGCCAGCGCCGCGTCGAGCGAGCGCGGGATAATGCCGGTAAGGCTGGTCCAGCGCTCCGGATCGCCGACCGAACCCCGCGCCAGCTCCTGCCCCGTCGTCGAGCGCACCGGCGCGCGCCAGCCAAGCAACCCGGCGAGATCGCCGAGCCGATAGGCGATAGTCATCAGCCAGCCAGGCAGCGTGACAATGCGCGCGGGCTTCCAGCCAAGCCAATGGCGGTAATTTGCGACCACCTGCTCCATGCTGAGCGGCTGCGGCCCGGGAAGATCGAACGACACCCGCGCGGGTGCCTCGGGTGCCAGCATTCGCGCCACCGTCTCGGCCACATCGTCGAGCTGAACCACCGAGAGGGGTGCTGCACCCTCGATCCGCAGCTGCAGCGGCAGGCTGGCGAGACCGCGAAACAGCGCGCTTCCACCATAGGCAGCTCGCCCAACTATCACCGAAGGCCGCAGGATAACCCAGTCGAGCGGCGAGGCTTCGAGTCGCTGATCGGCGGCGCCTTTGGTCCGGGCGAAACGGGTCGGCGCGGCCGGATCGGCGCCCATCGCAGAGATGTGGATCACCCGGCGGATGCCCTTCCGCTCGCATGCCTCGAACAGCGCCGCCGGACCGACCTCATGCACCAGCGCAAGCGAATCCCGGCCGCCGTCCTGCAGGGCCCCGGCACTGTTGACGACCGCGTCCACGCCATCGAGATGCAGCAGCCAGTCACCAGGCCGTGTCGTCTTGGCCAAGTCGAGTTGAAGGAGCCGGTCGGCCGGCAGCCCGCGCGCTCCGGTGCCGATCTTTCGGACGACCGCGGTGACCGCCCATCCGTCGGCCACCAGTCGCGCGACGATCGCCGACCCGATCAGGCCGGTCGCGCCCAGGACAAGCACCCGTCTCTGTTTCTGCTCTGCTCCCCCCATCAGCTTGGGATAGCCGCCGATCACCGCAGCGTCATCCCCCCGTCGACCCGCATCAGCGACCCGACCATATAGCTCGCCTCGTCCGACGCCATGAACAGCACCGCGCGTGCCATCTCGTCGGCCTCGGCGTAGCGGCCGATCGGCGACAGGCTCTTCAGCCATTCCATCGCTTTGGGATCGGCGAGGCGCCTGGCGGTCATCCCGGTGATGGTCGAACCGGGGGCGATCGCGTTGACCCGGATGCCGTGCCGGATGAGGTCGTTCGCCGCCGCCTTAGTGAGGCCCGCCACGCCATGCTTGCTGGTGATATAGGCCGGGATGTTCGGGCCGACCATGAAGCTGGCGCTCGATGCGGTGTTGATGATCGCGGTGCCGCCCGATTGCCGCAGCGCCGGCACTTCGGCCTTCATGCAGTAGAACACGCCGTTGAGGTTGACGTCGATCGTGCGGCGCCAGGCCTCGACCTCGAAATCCTCGAACTCGGGCGCGGAGACCGAGGGGAAGCCGGCATTGTTGAAGGCAATGTGGAGCGCGCCAAAGGTCGACATCGCGTGGGCGACCATCGCGACGCAGCCGTCATAGTCGGCGACGTCGACGGCGAAGCTGGTCGCCCTGCCGCCCTCGGCCTCGATCGCCGCCGCCGCCTCGGCAGCCCCCTGCTCGTTGAGGTCGGCGATCACCAGCTTCGCTCCCTCGGCGGCGAAGGCGCGCGCCGTCGCCAGGCCGATGCCGCTCGCCGCGCCGGTGATCAGCGCGACCTTGTCCACGAACCGCCTGCTCATCTGCCCTGCCTCCCCTGTTTCAGATTCTATTGGCGCCGCTTGAACCTGATCGGCAGGCGCTCGATCGACTGGATCGTCGGAAAGGGCGCGAAGCGTATTTCGCTCTGCGGGACAGCCAGCTCGATATCCTTGAGCCGCGTCATCAGTTCGCGGACCGCATTGCGCAACTCCATGCGCGCGAGCGAAATGCCGGCGCAATGGTGGATGCCGCCGCCAAAGGAGAGATGCCGCGCGACATTGTTACGGGTCGGATCGAACTGGCGCGGGCAGGGGAAGACGCCGGGATCGTCATTGCCCGACGCATAGAGCAGCATGATGTTGGCACCGGCCGGCACTCGCTTGCCGGCGATCTCGACATCCTGCGTCGTGTTGCGGAAGAGGCCGCGCACCGGCGGGTAGATCCGCAATATCTCCTCAATGAAACGCCCGAGCCTGACGTCATCGTGAACCACCTCCTGGAGCTGGCCCGCAATATCGGGCCGGGTGGCGATGATGAACAGGATGTTGGAGAGCGAGCGCGCGGTGGTATCGTTGCCGGCGTTGAACAGCCCGCGGGTCAGCGCGACCGTCTCGTCGAAACTGAGCTGCGCGTCTTCATCCTCCTCGAGCCGCGCATAGATCAGGTCGGAGATCATGTCCTCCTGCGGCGCTGCCTGTCGTTCCTCGACCCGGGCGATGATGAACTTCTGGAGCTTGCAGACCAACGCGGCGCTTTCGAGCATCTCCTCACGCGTCTTCTGGCCGTGAACCATGCCGGCATAGGCACGCGCCCAGACCGCAATCTCCTGCGATTCTTCGCCCCGCGGAAAGCCGAGCTGCTCGCAGATCACCTTGACGGTCAGCGGCACCGCGAAATCGGCGACGCCGTCAGCCTCGCCCCGGTCGGCGAAGCTCTCGATCCGCTCGACGATCAGCGCGCGGATGCGCGGCTCCATATCCTTGACCCGGCGGGGGGCCAGCGCCTTTTCGAGCAGCTTGCGGATCCTTGTGTGCCTGGGCGGATCGAGCAGCAGCACTTCGGGAAACCAGCCGCCGCCGTGGCGGATCAGGATCGACTTGAACTCTTCGAGATGGCCGCGCGCGAATTGCTGGTTCCAGCCCCTCTCCTGCGAATAGGTGACCGCATCCTGGAGGATCGCCTGGATGTCCTCGTAGCGCGAGACGACATGAACTCCGAACGTCTCGTCATAGAAGACCGGCGCTTGCTCGCGCAGTGCGCGATAATAGACATTCGGGCTGGCGAGCGCGGCGGGATCGGTCAGCGAGATGCCCTCGAGCGACAGGTCGGCCGGCCAGTCGGCGGGATATTGATCGGCATCCCTCGCGCGCAGATCCGGTCCGCTCATGTCGCTCTCCTCATCCCGCCGCCGATCGCTGTCGGCAGTTTGTTATTCGGCGGGCTGGAACCAAGAATAGCTGATGTCCTGCGGCCAGCGCTTGACCGCTCCGGCCACCGGCAGCATCGGCGGCGCCTCGCCCATTCCATGCGCCCAGTCGACCACCACCAGCCGCTTCGCGATCTTCCAGACGCCGTCGCGCCGCTCGAACCGGTCGAGATAGCGCCCGCCGCCAAGAAAGCCGTCGAGCGCCTCCCCGCGGGCAACGCGGCGATAGCTGATGAAACTGGTCTGGACATCGGCGCGGTCGCCATCGAGATCGATCAGCACATTGCCGATCTGATGGGCCATGAAATCCATCTTCTCGACCGACGGAAACGACCAGGCGATGAACGCCTCGCTATCGCCGCGAAAGTCGAGCTGGCTGGCATCGACATCGGGCCAGTAGGCGCTGCGGACCAGATCGGCATCGGTGCGATCGACGCCCCTGCAATAGCGGGCAAGACAATTGCGGATATTTTCGCAGTCGATCAGCTGCTCGACCGAATGTATCTCTCCCATGGCTCTCTCCTTCAGCCGCGGGGAAGGCGTAGAGCGATCACGGCTGAAGTGCCAGATGGGCAGCGCGCCGAAACATTGGATTGAATCGAGGGAATGGAGCGGGCGAAGGGAATCGAACCCTCCTAGCTAGCTTGGAAGGCTAGTGCATTACCACTATGCTACGCCCGCGCCGGAGGGCGGCAGATAGCCGAAAGCGGGCGAGTCCATCAACTGCTTTCATGCCGCATCAGCACAGGAGTGGCCGCGCCCGGTTCAACGCTTTGGCGAAGGCTCCCAGCCGGGTTCATATTTGATCTCGGCCGTGCTGCGCGCGGCGGCGATCTGGGCCTGACTTTCGCGCAGCAGCGCAGCTGCGCGGACGGCGCGGGCGGCGGCGACATAGCTGTTTTCCCTGGACATCGCGATCGCCTCGCGCGCGCTGATCACGCCAACCGCGAGGCGACGGCCCTGCGGCAGGATGATCGGCTCGCCGGCCGGCGCCCGATCGAGCAGGCCGGCAAGCTCGGGATCGGTCACGCCGGTATCGATCGCGCCCTGCCCCGGGGTCGGCTCGATACCGATCGAGCGCAGCGCCGCCAGCGCTTCATCCATCGTGTGGGTGTTACCGAGCACCGCAGAAAGCTGACGGCGATCGCGGGGAGGGACGAAGCTCAGCTGGTCGAAAATGAGCCGCTGCCGGCGAGCAAACTGGAGGGGATGGCTGTCGATATAGGCCTGGATGTCGGTTTCCGAGGGGAGCGGCACCGTCTGGGCGGCACGATGGCCCAGCATCCTGATGAGCAGTTCCTCGTCGGAGCGCCGCTTGCGCTGTTCGAAGTCGGGGGTCTTGTCGAGGCCCTGTTCGCGCGCTTCCTCGACCTGCAGCTCGCGGTCGATGATGCCACGGACCAGCGTTTCGCGCAGCTTCTGGCGATCGACATAATCAGGAATCGGAATGTCCTGGAGCTCGGCGGCAAGCTGCTCCTTGGAGATTTCCCGGCCATTGACGATGGCGACGACCTGGCCCTTCGGCGTCTTTTGGCAGCCGCCCGTGAGAAACAGGCCGACAAGCGCTGCGCCCGTCGCGATCCGGGCCGACCATCTACGCTTCACGCACTTCCCCTCGACCTTGCGTCTGTCCGTTGGCCCCTCATCGTCGCGACCGTCCGCCTGCCGGTCGCTCTCGCCGAACGTCTCCGCTCCTTCTAGTCATCGGTTCGCAGATTGAACAGTTGACCGATGTTGTTCCAACAATTGTTTACAGATTGAATCTACAACATCCATTGACGCACCCGGACATTTTTTCCATGGCATGAGTGCGGCAGACTTGATCTGTGTCATCGACTGCCGGATGTGGGGTCGAGATTGTCTCGGGGGCGGGATGGTCTCGGTGGTGTGAGAAGTCGGGGTTGCATATGTTGAGCGTAACTTTCAGGCGCGCTGGCAAGCGCTTCACGATGGCGATGGCATGTCTGGCGGCGATTGGCGCCACAGCCGGCCCGGTCGCGGCAGCCTATGATCCGGCGCACCAGTTCGTCGTGAACGGCGGCTTCGAACAGCTCACCAACGGACTGGGCGAACTCGCCTTCATCACCAATGCGGTCGGCTGGACCTCTCACGACGACGGCTTCGGCCATTATGGTTATAATTTCGCGATGAACATGTCGACGGCGACGACGACGGGTGCGCCGGGCGAAGACAATCTGCGCCTGTGGGGGCCGGGTGATCTGTTCTTCAATGTCAACAACGGCCTCAGCGCCAGCCCGACCGGTGGCAACTTCATCGCCGCCGACGGCGATTATCACAAGGGCAAGCTCACCCAGGACATCACCGGGCTGATCGTCGGCCAGACCTATGCGCTGACCTTCAACTATGCGGGCGCCCAACAGCTCGAATTTGACGGGCCGACCACCGAAGGCTTCCAGTTCGGCCTCGAGGGCATGGGGATCAACCAGCAGACCCAGACCCTCAACAACGTCAACCACGGCTTCACCGGCTGGCAGACCCAGACGTTCAATTTCGTGGCCACGCAGGCCAGCGACACCCTCTACTTCCTCGCGCAGGGCACCCCCGCCGGTCAGCCGCCCTTCGCGCTGCTCGACAGCGTGTCGCTGATCGGCGGATTTGGCACGGTGCCGACCGCTCCTGAGCCCGCAACCTGGGCAATGATGCTGATCGGCTTCGGCATTGTCGGGCTGAATATGCGCCGTCGCAACGCTCGCCGGGGGCTTGCGCTCGTCTGAGGCCTCCGCGCGGGCGGATCACCCACGCGAGGGTTAACGGGTGGTGTCGCCTATTCGACGACGCCCAGCAGCACACCTACCTCGTACAACTCGCCCGCCGGCGCGATAATCCGAATCCTGCCCGTCATGGGTGACTCGATCTCCTGCGTCGATTTGTCGCTCTCCAGCGTGTAGATGACCTGGCCCTCCTCGACCTGATCACCGTCTGCGACCAGCCATTCGGCCACTGTCCCTTCCGTCATCGAGAAACCCAGCTTCGGCAGGGTCAGTTCGATCGCCATAGGATCAGTCCTTCTCGCTTGTTCTGCGATCAGCCGGCCGGAGCCAACGCCCGATCCCCGACGAGGGAGCGGACGGCGGCCTCGAGATCGGCCGCGCTCGGGAGGAAGGTATCCTCCAGCGATTTGGCGAAGGGCACCGGTGCGAATTTCGCACCGATGCGCACCACCGGTGCGCGCAGCTTGCCGAACAGTTGCTCATGGATGCGCGACGAAATCTCGGCGCCCGTGCCGAAATTCTTCACCGCTTCATGATAGACGATCGCCGCTCCGGTTTTCGCGACCGAGCCCAGGATGCTATCCATATCCAGCGGGGAAATCGTGCGCAGATCGAGCACCTCGCAGTCGATATTCTCCGCAGCCAGCTTGTTGGCGACCTGCATAGCGTCGAACACCTGACGGCCATAGGTGATGATCGTGACGTCGCTGCCGCCGCGAGCAAGGCGCGCCTTGCCGAGAGGTATCGCCACGCCGCGCTCGGGCGCATCCGGCAGCTGGCTAAACAGGATCGGCATCGTCTCGACGAAGATGCACGGATCCGGATCGGCGATGCACGAGAGCATCAGGCCATAGGCGTCAGCCGGGTTGGACGGGATGCAGACCTTCAGGCCGGCGGTATGCGCAAACCAGGCTTCAAGGAAATCGCTGTGCTGTCCGCCATTGCCCATGCTCGCGCCGGTCATGGTGCGAATGACGAGCGGAACGCTGGTCTGGCCGCCCGACATGAAGCGGAGCTTCGCGGCGTGGTTGACGATCATGTCCATCGCCACGGTGGTGAAGTTCATTAGCATGATCTCGGCCACCGGACGGTAGCCGGCGATCGCCGCACCGATCGCGGCACCCATGATCGCCTGTTCGGCGATCGGGGTGGACTTGACCCGGCTGGCCCCGAATGTCTGGCTCAGGCCCTTGGTGATGCCGAGGATGCCCCCGCCTTCGGCATCGCCGACATCCTCGCCGAGGACGAGGACCTTCGGATCCGCCTTCATTGCGTCATGCAGGGCGAGATTGACCGCCTGAATCATGCTCATCTTGCCGCTCATGCCGAGAGCTCCTCTTCATAGACATCGACATAGATTTCCCGGGAGTCGGGATAGGGACTGGACAGGGCAAACTCGGCCGCTTCCTCGATTTCCGCGGCATGCGCCGCCTCGATCGCGGCCAGCTCCGCCTCGGTCGCGTCGCCCGACGCGATCAGCGCCGCGCGATAGACAGGATAGGGATCCTTCGCCCGATGCGCCTCCAGCTCGCCTTCGTCCATATAGGCATCGTCATCCCCGAACACATGGCCGAAGAAGCGGAAGGTGACGGCTTCGATCAGCGTCGGGCCTTCACCGGCGCGGGCCCGGTCGATCGCCTGCCGCGCCGCCCCGTACATGGCGATCGGATCATTGCCGTCGACATGGATGCCGGGCATCGCATAGGCGGCGGCGCGATCGGAGATCCGATCGACCGACGTGCCGACGCAGGTCTTGGTATGCTCCGCATAGCCGTTGTTCGAGCAGACGAAGATGACCGGCAGCCGCCACAGCGACGCCAGGTTGAGCGCCTCGTGAAAGGCACCGATATTGCTGGCGCCATCGCCGAAATAGGCGACCGTGACACGGCCGTCGCCGCTCAGCTGCGAAGCCCAGGCGAGCCCGTTGGCGATCGGCATGCTCGATCCGACGATGCCGGTGGTCACCATCACCCCGCTCGCCGGGTGAGTGATGTGCATCGGCCCGCCTTTTCCCTTGCAGGTGCCCGTCGCCCGGCCGGCGATTTCTGCCCAGAGCTGCTTCACCGGCACACCCTTTGCCAGCGAGTCATGGGTTCCGCGATAGATGGTGCAGATATAATCGTCGGGCGTGAGACAGACGGAGATGGCCGAGGGGATCACCTCCTGGCCACGCGGCGAATAATAGGGGAGGACCAGACGGCCGGACTTGATGACCGCGCGAATCCGTTCGTCATTCTGCTTGAGCAACGACATCTTACGGAAAATGTCTATTTTCTCGTCTCTTGCTGGCGTCACGATGACCCTCTCCTTCCGATCTGCTCGTTCGTTGCGGCAAAGCTAGTCGATTGGGCCCGGCACGGTCTTGATATAGGGCGACACTCTACCCCTTCGTTCGTGACAGTCCGCGCCGATGCCCGACCGGCCGACATCAGTCGTCCTCAGCGCGAATGAGATAGGGCCGATCAGGCCGATCGATCCTCACCCCCGCGACCAGGCGCAGCACCTCGGGCGAGATGAATTTTCCGTAATTGAAGCAGCTCCGCGCGTTGAACGATCCCGGGCCGCGATAGGACTGGCACAGATGGCCGAGATGGATGCCGATCGCCGCCTGCCAGGTCTGCGAGAAATACATCCCCCCGGATGCGCCCTGCATCGTGTTGGCGGAGGCGAGCAGGAGCAGATCGGGATGCGAGATGCGCAAACCGAAATGCCGGGCAAGCGCGAGCCGCTCGCGATCGCCGCCGAAACGGCCGATGATGCCCTGGCTTTCGTGCAGCAATCGGGCCTCGGTTCGGGACGCATGGAAAGCATAGAGGCTGATGCTGCTCCCGGCGACATCATGCGCCGGCCGCGCCACGGGGATCACGGCCCCGGTCACGGGGCGGCTGAGCCGGGCGATCGCGACATCATAGGAGACATCATATCGCTGCCGGGGGTCAGCCCAGGGCGAGATCGCGTAGCGAATGGCGAAGTTGCTGCGCGGCTTCTGGTCCCGGCCGAACAGGATGAAGCGGCAGGTGCGCGGATCGAGGATGACCGGCGGCCCGCGCCGGGCCGTCGCGGGCGCCCGGTAAAAAGCATGTGCCGCAGTGATCAGCGTCTGGTTGCTTCCGATCAGCCACCCCGTCGTGCTGAACCAGTTGCCCGGCGAAGCAGGATCGGGGCATTCGATGCGGCCGATCGAATCGAACGCATCGCGGCCACCCTTGCGCGAGGCGAAGTCATGCTCATGCTCGTCGGCTCCGAACGTGACGGCCCCGCCACGGCCCGGCGGGATCGCGACCAGCGCCGCGAGCACCCCGAGGAACAGTCCCCTCGGCAGGGTCCTCCATCTCGACATGCCCCTTGTCCCCAATCCCCGTCGCCCGGCCTACCTTTCCGGGTCAGGCCCGTGCCATGCGGCGCTTCGCTCCGGCAGGCAAGCATCGCGGGTCAGGAGCGCGGCTCGCGGCAGAGGGTGACACCGGCCGACGCACCGGCTAGCAAGGCCAAAAGCTGAGACGGGGAGCAGGAATATGGTGCGCTGGGAGGACTGGATCGGGGACAATGGTCAGCCTCGCTACGGCTCTCCGCTCGGCATTTTGCTCAGCGCCCATGCCGCGGCGACGCCCGGGAGCCCGGCGTGGAGCATGGGTGACGTCACCTATGATTTCGCGACATTCGACCGGATGGCGAACCGGCGCGCGCGGGCGCTGACGGCATGGGGCATCAGCCATGGCGACAAGGTCGTGCTGTCGATGCCCAACCGCCACGAATATATCGAATGCGCCTATGCGCTGTGGAAGATCGGCGCGATCCAGTGCCCGGTCTCGGAACGGCTCGTACCTGCCGAGTTCGAGGCAATCGTCAGCCTCGCCGAGGCGAGCTGCGTAATCGGCACCAGCGCGCTGCCGCCGACGAACAGCCGACTCTACGATGTCGACCGCGAGAGCACCGAAGGTTTCGACGACACGCCATTGCCGCCGGTGACGGTAACGCCAGGCAAGATCGCCAACAGCGGCGGCAGCACCGGGCGACCAAAGCTGATCATCGACCCCAACCCGTCGACCTATGCGCAGGACAAGGAAGGCTATGACCGCGGCCCGCGGATGGTCTATCTCAACCCCGGCCCCTTCTACCATGTCGCGACCTTCAACACCGCGGTGTTCGCAATGGCGCAGGGCTCGCATATCGTCTGCCTCGAGCGCTGGGATCCGCATGCCTGGCTGGCCGCGGTCGAGCGGCACAAGGTCAGCTATGTCTATCTGGCGCCGATCATGATGTCGCGCATCGCCAGGCTGCCCGAAGCCGAGACACGCAACGTGGACCTCAGCTCGATCGCGATGATGTACCACACCTCCGCCCCCTGCCCGCCGGATATCAAGCGCTGGTGGCTCGACCGGATCGGCCCCGAGAAAATCTGGGAAGTCTATGGCGGCACCGAACGGGTCGGCGTCACCCGCATCCTCGGCACCGAATGGCTCGCGCATCCCGGCTCGGTCGGCAAGGCGTCGCCGGGGCAGGAAATCATCATCACCGACGAAGAGG
>CANJRZ010000119.1 GCA_947476735.1 Sphingomonadaceae bacterium | reverse complement strand
GTGGTGCGCTTCATGAAGCGGCGGTCGTCATGGGCGACGCCGGTCGCGCAGTGCATCATCCGCCAATTGTCCCACAGCACCATGTCGTCGAGCGTCCAGTCGTGGAAATAGGCGAGATCGGGGCGGATGCAGTGTTCGATCACCGCCTTGAGGATGGCGTCGCCTTCCGCATTCTCCATCCCGCAGATGCCCTCGGCGAACCAGGCCGAGACGTTGAGCACCTTCCGGCCGGTTTCGGCCTGGGTGTAGACCAGCGGGTGCACGGTCCGCGGACGCTTCACCGCATGGTAGGAAGCAAGCCGTTCGCCGCCCTGGATGAGCTTGAGACCGGCCGGACCGCCGAAGCGCTGGTTGGTCGCGTCGAAATTGCCGCGGTAGAGCACTTCCAGTCCTTCGATCTTCGCCTTCATATCGTCGGGCAGGGTCGCATAGGCATGGATGCGGTCGATGAAGCCGGTCAGCCCGCCGCCACGTGCGGGCAGCTCGATCGGACGCAATATGCCGCCGCGGTTGATCACGTCGGTGTAGATCAGGTCGCTGTGCCAGGGGAGATAGGCGCCGAGCACCCGGCCTTCGACCTCGTACAGCTCCTGCCGGCCGTCGTAGAGCAGCGGGATCAGCTCGGGATGATAATCGGGCCGGCCGCGGAACAGCGGATGGTCATTGAGCTTGCCGAAGATCCGGCTGAGGCGAAGATGCGATTCCTCGCCGCCCTCGAGCCCGCGAAAGACGATGACGCCGACCTGCGTCCACAGCGCCTTCAGGCTTGTGTGCAGGGCAGGATCGTCGAGGTCATCGGGCCTGATCCCCGTGACCACCGCACCAAAGGCCGACTGGCCCGGCAGCGGCGAAACCTGATACCCCATAGCGCTCTCCCCAGTGCACGCTGTACCTGCGTCAGCATGTCCGACATTCCAGCGACATCGACAACCGACGTCTCGCTGATCTGATATGGACCGGCCTGTCGCATGGTGACAAGACGGTTGATCGCCGAGCGCCTAGGCTCGCCGCCACGACCGTCGATGGGAGAGAATGAGATGGAAGGTTCAGGTACAGCGTTGCTCGAGCGGTCGATCCGGATCGTCGAGGAGCGGATGCCCGAGCTGGCGCACAGCTTCATGCAGGTGCCGCTGTCCTATTATCGCGATGCCGAGATCGCCGAGCGCGAACGGCAGCTGTTCATGACCCAGCCGCGGCCGGTGGTCGCCTCGACCGAAATAGCCGCGGCTGACGATTATCTCGTCCGTATGACGATGGGGCGCTCGATCCTGTGCACCCGCGACATCGACGGCAAGGCGCATGTCTTCCTGAACTATTGCCGCCACCGTGGCGCCGAGCCGGCCAAGGGCTGCGGCAATGCGCGCCGCCACAGCTGCCCCTATCATGGCTGGGCCTATAATTCGAAAGGCGAGCTCGTCGCGATGCCGCTGCCGGATCGCAATGCGACGCTCGACTATTCGGAACTCGGCCTCGTCGAGCTGCCGAGCGAGGAGCGGCACGGCTTCGTCTGGGCCATCCTGACGCCGGGCCTGCCGATCGATGTCGCCGCCCACCTGGGCGAGGTTGACGGACAGCTTGCGGCGCAGGGCCTCGAGACGATGCGCTACGTCAATTCGCTGCCGCTCGAGCCGATCTCGGCCAACTGGAAATGCGTCGCCGAGGGCGTGGTCGAATCGCTTCACGTCCCGTTCGTCCACCGCGCCACCTTCAACGTCGATCCGGTCAGCGGAGGCGAGCGTTTCGTCTCGAGCGCGGCCATCGACATGGCGATCTACGACCGCTTCGGGCCGCATGTCCGCTATGCACTCCCCACCTTTGGCCGCGAGCAGCTCGATGCGATGCGCGGCCACCGCGATGCGGGCAAACCGGTCGGCTGGCAACAGGTCGTCTCGGTCTGGCTGCTGTCGCCCGGCGTCCTCATCGCCAATGACAGCTATGGGCTCGACATCGGGCTGATGGAGCCGGGGCCGACCACCGACACCGCTTATTTTCGCTATGGCTGGATGGGACCGCATGTTCCGCCTGAAGGCCTCCCGACCGTGGAGGAGATGGCACAACGCGCCGGCGCTGCGGTCCGCGAAGATGCCCCGGTATGGGAAGGCTGCGGCCGAGGCCTGGCGCTCGGCGGTCACGACTATGCGCTGATCGGCAGGAATGAGAAGGGCGTCCAGCTCTTCCATGAAGCGCTTGCCGCGCAAACCGGCTATGCGGGCCTGCGCTACCAGTGATCGTCGCGGCCACGGATGTCGGGACCTGGTCGGCGGAAGCCGATCTGATCGTGGTGGGCTATGGCATTGCCGGAGTCTGCGGCGCGGTCGAAGCGCGTGAGGCGGGCGCTGACGTCATCGTTCTCGAGCGGAGCAGCGGCTGCACCGGCAGCACTGCGGTCGCCTCCGGCCATTTCTATCTCGGCGGCGGCACCGCCGTTCAGACCGCCTGCGGATTCAGCGACAGCGCACAGGCAATGGCCGACTATTGGATGGCGGTAACCGAGCGGCCCGACAAGGCAAAGATCGACGCACTGGCCGCCGGAAGCGTGGCGCTGTTCGACTGGCTGGAAGCGCGGGGCGTGCCGTTCGATCGCAGCTATTTCCCGACAAAAGCCGTGATCCAACAGGGCCGCGAATGCCTGATCTGGACCGGCAATGAGAAGGTCTGGCCATATCGCGACCAGGCGCATCCCGCACCGCGCGGTCACAAGGTCGCCTTCGACGGCGAGGAGGGCGCTGGCGCGCTGGCGTTACAGAAACTGACCGAACATGCCGCCCGGATCGGGGTCGACGCCCGGTTCGACATGCAGGTCGATGCCCTCGTCATGGAAGGCGACCATGTCATCGGTGTCCGGGCACGCCATTTCGACGAGCGGCTGTACTTCAGGGCCCGCAATGGCGTGCTGCTCGCCGGCGGCGGCTTTGGCCGCAACGAAACGATGATGGCGCGCCATCTCGCACGGTTCGACGGCGTCACGGTGGTCGGCGGACCTTATGACGACGGTGCAGCGATCAATCTCGGTATTGCCGCAGGCGGCGCCGTCGAAAACATGGACGGGATGCTGGTCACTTCGCCAATCTATCCGCCCGAGCAACTGATCAAGGGCATCCTGGTCAATCGCGACGGCAAGCGCTTCATCGCCGAGGATTGCTACCATACCCGCACCAGCCTCGCGATCATCGAGCAGGGCGATGCCTGGCTGATCGTCGATCAGGACATATTCGCCTATCCGGCCTGGCGGGATCACGCCAACCAGCAGCTCGTCGACGGATTCGAAACGATCGGGGAGATGGAGGCGAGGCTCGGCATGCCGAAAGGCGCGCTCGAAGAAACCATGGCCGATTACAGCCGCAGCGCGTCCAGCGGCGAGGATCCCGACTTCCACAAGCATCCCGACTGGCTGAAGCCGCTCGACCAGGGCCCCTGGGCAGCCTTTGACTTCAGCTATCGCCGCGCGGCCTTCTATGCCTTCACCCTGGGCGGACTGCGAATCTCGGCACAGGGCAAGGTACTAGACGACCAAGGCATGGCGATCCCCGGCCTCTATGCGGCCGGAGCCTGCGCGGCGATGCTCGCCCATGATGCCCATAATTATGCATCAGGCATTTCGCTCGCCTGCGGCGCTTTTTTCGGGCGGGAAGCCGGGCGTCACGCCGCAGAACGAGCGTAATGGCCTGAAGACGCCCTTCAGGCCGGAATGCGACGCGCGCGAAGATTGGTCAGCGGCCGGCGATAACTCGGATCGGATGGGTCGCGGCCCGGCACGCCATTGTCGGCAACATCCTCGATATCTGCAAATGGCACTTCGTTCGCGGGCGGCATGCCCGACCATTCGACGGTGCAATAGCGCGTCGCGATCTTCCACGCGCCGGCGCGCTTCTCGAACCGGTCGAGATAGCGGCCGCCCGCGATCCACAGCGTTTCGTCGCGGTTACGCGCAGTGAAGATATAATAGGTCTCGGTGTGCGCGGTGTTGCCGTCGATTTCGCAGCTATGATTGGTCAGATGATGCTGGGTGAAGATTTGTCCATTGAAGTGGAGCGGAAACACCCAGGCGATGAACTCCTCGGGATTGCCCATGAAAGCGCCGTGATCGTCGGTGGCGTCCTCATGATAGACCGACCGGACGAGATCCTTGTCCAGCCGGTCGACGCCGCGTGAATAGCGCATCAGGCAGTCCGAGATAGCCTGTCGGTCGCGCATTTCCCTGAACGCAGCAATTTCGTCCGCATCGAGCGCGTCGCGAAGGTCTACCGTCATCTTCCTCTCCCATTTGTTCTGGATCAATGATGCTACCTTACCAGCTTTGAGATCAGGTAGAAGTAGCGCTTTCCGATCAAGCCGGGCTTTCCATTTCCGGCTAGTTGTCGGCGCAAGTGCAAATGGTCGGGGCGAACAGGATGCGGCCTCGAGAGGATGGAAGGACGATCCAGTGGTTGCCGATGCGAACCTTAAAGAAATCGAGATCGATCTCGAGGCGCTGGAGAGAAAATATGCCGAGGAGCGCGCCAAGCGGCTGCGCACCGATGGCGTCGATCAGTTTCAGGAGCTGAAGGGCAAACTTGCCGATTTCGACAAGGATCCCAATGCCGATCCCAATTTCGCCCGCGACGCGATCGTCGAGGATGTCGACGCGGTCCTCATCGGCGGCGGCTTTGGTGGACTGCTCGGCGGCGCGCGCCTGCGCGAGCAGGGTGTCGACAGCTTCCGTATCGTCGAGAAAGGCGCTGATTTCGGCGGCACCTGGTACTGGAACCGCTATCCGGGTGCGGCCTGCGACGTTGAATCCTACATCTACATGCCGATGCTCGAGGAACTCGGCTATGTGCCGACCGAGCGTTACGCCAAGGGCTCGGAAATCTTCGAGCACTGCCAGCGCCTCGCGCGCCATTATGATTTGTATAGCCGCGCGCTGTTCCAGACCGTCGTGAATCGTGCCGCGTGGGACGAAAAGCGCAACCGCTGGGTGGTGACGACCGATCGCGGCGACAAGCTGTCAGCGCGCTTCCTGGTGTCCTGCACCGGTCTGCTGAGCACCCCCAAGCTCGCAAAGATCCCCGGCGTCGAGAGTTTTGCCGGCCACAGCTTCCACACCAGCCGCTGGGATTACGCCTATTCGGGCGGTGACCAGACGGGCAATCTGACCGGCCTGCAGGACAAGCGGGTCGGCATCATCGGCACGGGGTCAACCGGCATCCAGGCGATCCCGGTGCTCGGCCAGTGGTGCAAGGAGCTTTACGTCTTTCAGCGCACCCCCTCGTCGATCGACGAGCGCGGTAATCGTCCGACCGATTATCAGTGGATCAAGTCGCTCAAGCCCGGCTGGCAGCTCGAACGACGCAATAATTTCGCGTCGATCCTGGCGGGCGGAAAGGAAGACGTCGATCTGGTCCAGGACGGCTGGACGGCGATTGTCAAGGACACCGCCGGTCCCGGCGTCGGAGCAGACGAGCAGGCCGATCCGAAAGAATTGAAGCTCGCCGAGATGCGCAAGATGGAGGAGACCCGTCGCCGCATCGCCAGCATCGTCAAGGATCCGGATACCGCCGAAGCTCTCAAGCCCTATTATACCTATTTCTGCAAACGGCCCTGCTTCCACGACGAATATCTGGATACGTTCAATCGTCCGAACGTCCACCTCGTCGATACCCAGGGCAAGGGCATCGAGCGGATCGTGCCCGAAGGTGTGGTCGTCGAGGGGAAGACCTACGAGCTCGACTGCCTGGTCCACAGCACCGGCTTCGAATGGCTGGGCGACTACAGCAAGGAGTTCGGCGTCGAGGTCATCGGCGCCGGGGGCGTGTCGCTGGCCGACGCCTGGAAGGACGGCCCGCGCACCCTGTACGGCATGCACACCCGAGGCTTCCCGAACTTCTTCCTGATGCACCTGATCCAGGCAGCGGGCTCATCCAACTATGTCCACACCGCCGACGAGCAGACCCAGCATATCGCCTTCACGATCGGCGAGTGTCTGCGGCGTGGCGTCCAGACCGTCCAGCCCACCGAGCAGGCGGTCGAATCCTGGGTACAGGAAGTCCTTACCCTCGGCTCACCCCGCCGACAGTTCCTCGAGGCCTGTACGCCGGGCTATTATAATTTCGAGGGCAATGCGGGCCGGGTCTCGGCGCTCAACGAATTCTGGTGCGGCAGCCCGCTCGAATATAACCGGCGTCTCCAGGACTGGCGTGCCGATGGCGAGCTCAAGGATCTCGAGACCAGCTGATCACCGTCGAGGCCATCATTCCGGATGCCCGGAATGATGGCGAGGGCGCTTGTCCCCCTGTCCCTAAGGGTGCTTGTACACCCCGCCGTTAGCGCTAAGAACGCCGCGAACAGCTTTGAGGGGGTCGGTCGATGAGCGGCAATTTGCGGATCGCGGTACTGGGCGGCACGGGCAATCTGGGCGCGGCCATCGCGCGGCGCCTTGCCAAGGCGGGCCGCTCGGTCGTGATCGGTTCGCGCTCGGCGGAAAATGCCGAGAAAGCCGCGGCAGAACTCGGTTTCGGACTCACCGGCATGGCCAATGTCGATGCTGTCCAGTCGTGCGACATCGTCATTCTCACCGTGCCGTTCGAGGCGCACGCCTCAACGCTGGCGACCATAGCGCCCCATGTCGGCGATAAGCTGGTGGTCGATACGACGGTGCCGCTGGTCCCGCCGAAGGTGATGCGCGTGCAGATGCCGGCGGAAGGCAGCGCCGCCGAGCTCACCCGCCTTGCGCTTCCCGAAGGAACCCGGGTCGCCTCCGCTTTCCACAGCGTCGCCGCCCATAAATTAATCACCGACCATGACGTGGATTGCGATGTGCTCGTCTTCGGCGACGTCAAGGCCGACCGCCAGATTATCGTCGACCTCTGCGAACCGATGGGGTTGCGGGGTATCCATGGCGGGGCGCTGGTTAATTCGGCGGCGGCCGAAGCGCTGACCTCGGTGCTGATCTTCCTCAACAAGACCTATCAGGTCGACGGCGCCGGCATCCGCATCACCGGCAAGCTGGTGCCGCCGGCGGCGTGAGCCGTCGCTCGGGCATAGCGATCCGTCTGATTGCGGCCGGGCGAGGCTTTCAGTGCTTCGCCTGTGTCATCCGGTCCACCCACGCAATGCCGATGGCGGACAGGATGAAGGCCATGTGGATGACAGTCTGCCAGAGCACGGCCTGCTCGGTGATCCGGGCGCCGGGCTGACCGATCATTCCCGCTTCGATGAACGATCGCAGCAAATGGATCGACGAGATGCCGATGATCGCCATGGCCAGTTTGACCTTGAGCACGCCGGCGTTGACGTGGCTCAGCCATTCGGGCTGATCCGGATGCCCCTTCAGGCCCAGCCGGGAGACAAAGGTTTCATATCCGCCGACGATCACCATGACGAGCAGGTTCGATATCATCACCACGTCGATGAGGCCGAGCACGACAAGCATGATCTGCTGCTCTGTATAGGTCCAGCTGTGCAGGACCAGATGCGTCAGCTCCTTCAGGAACAGTGCGACATAGACGAGCTGCGCGATGATGAGGCCGACATACAGCGGCATCTGAAGCCAGCGCGAGCTGAAGATCAGAAGCGGAATCGGGCGGAGTTTGGGCGCGGCTTCGGCGGATGGATGCGTAGACATGTCGGGCAGATAGTATGCCGGTTACAACGGAACAAGAATGGGCCGGGCCGATCCGCTTAGAAAATTTGAACCGCGCCGCACGTTCAAAGTCCAGGAAGCCGGCCCGACCTGCCCCCCTTATGCATCCCCGAACGGGATGATGCCTTCGGCATAGTCAATATCGGCGAGCACGAAGACGCTGTTCATCACCATGCCGGCGGTGCGTTCGCGCAGCACAAGCTGATCGCGCCAGGGCGTTTCCGAGCGGTCTTCAAAATAAGGACCAACATCGATCCCCAGTGCTTCGAGCCGCGCCGCATGCCGTTCGAGTCCGGTGACACCGAAGGCGACGAAAATCACGCCCTCGCCCTTCGTTTCCAGCCAATCATGCATCATCGCGTTGTACTCGGTACGATGCGGGAGGGGCGAAAGCACCTCCAGCCCGGCTTCCCAGTTCGCGCAAATGACATAGCCATTCTCGCTATGTTCATGGCGAAGCAGTTTCGTGTCGGCACGAGCCTCCAGCTCAGCGAGGTTCCGCTCCAGATTCTCGTAGCGCGAAATCCATGCGACATGATCGATATGGTTGGTGAATTTCTTCATCGCCTGCCCCTCCCCGCCTTGCCGAACACCGATCGACCCCGTTCGGATTTTGTACCCGCACGCCGGCGACGTCGAGAACGCCAGGGCGCCAGCGCAGGATGATCGTTCCGCCTCCGCTGCGAGGTTCCCCTGTATGTTCCATGTGGCTGCGTCCCGATATCCATGATCGGACATGATTGAAATCTTCGAACCAGGGTCTCCCGAATATAATCGTCAGCGCGCGGACCAGGAACTGGGCGCCGCCAGGGCCGCCCGGCTGATGAAGGCGCGGGCCGCCCATCTCGATCTGGCCGCCCGGCATCTGTCGGCTGCGCGCGAACTGGGAACGCCCGAGGGCCGGACTGGCCCCGAGGACATCAGAGTCGCACTCCAGTCGACCTACCGGCCGGCCCGGGACGATGACGAAAGTGCCCGGATGCTGGCTCTGCTGGGGAAGTATTAGGGCCCAGGCTAAGCCGAACGAAGACAGGCCCCTGAACATTCAACGCACGGCCGACCTTCCCCAATCGGCTCACTGTCCCTATCTTCGCATCAATGCCACCTGAGACCTATCCCCCCAGCACCGCCAACCCCGAGCATGGCTGGGCCACGCTCAGGCGTTTCCTCCCCTATTTGTGGCCGAAGGGAGAACCCGCGCTGCGCGCGCGCGTGGCAATCGCAATGCTGCTGGTGCTCGGCTCGAAGATCGTCGTGTTGCTCATGCCGTTCGCTTACAAGGCGGCGATCGACCGGATGACGCCGGGACTCGAGCCGGGGGTCGCGATAGCGATCGCGCTGGTCGTCGCTTATGCCGGCGCGCGCTTCGGCGGGGTGTTGTTCGACAATCTGCGCAACGCAATCTTCGAGCTGGTCGGCCAGGACGCCGCGCGGCGGTTGTCGCTCGAGGTGTTCGGCCAGCTCCATCGGCTGTCGCTGCGTTTCCATCTCAACCGGCGGACCGGTGCGCTCACCAAAATCGTCGAACGCGGCACCAAGAGCATCGACACCATGCTCTATTTCCTGCTGTTCAATATCGGCCCGACGGTGTTCGAACTAACCGCGGTCTGCCTGATCTTCCTTTATAAATTCGGCCCCGGACTGGTGACGGCCACGGTGCTCGCGATCGCTGGCTACATCGTCTTCACCCGCAAGGTGACTGAATGGCGCAGCAAGATGCGCCGCGAGATGGTCGAGCATGACACCCGCGCTTCGGCGCGCGCGGTCGATGCCTTGCTCAATTACGAAACGGTCAAATATTTCAACGCCGAGCAGCGCGAGGCCGACAATTACGGCAAGGCCGTCGCCGACTATGCCCGTGCCGCAACCAAGAATGAGGGCTCGCTCGCTGCGCTCAACATCGGCCAGTCGCTGATCACAAATCTGATGATGGCGGGCGCGATGGGCTATAGCGTCTATGGCTGGAGCAAGGGATGGTTCTCGCCGGGCGACGTGGTGTTCGTCAACACGATGCTGAGCCAGCTGTTTCGCCCATTGGACATGCTTGGCATGGTCTATCGCGAGATCCGCCAGGGGCTGATCGACATGGAGGCGATGTTCAAGCTGATCGACACCCCCGCCGAGGTGGTCGACGCACCCGACGCACAGCCACTCAAGGTTTCCGGCGGGATGGTCCGCTTCGAGGACGTCCACTTCTCCTACGAACCGGACCGCCAGATATTGAACGGCGTCGACTTTACCATCCCGGCCGGAGGTACGCTGGCGGTCGTCGGCCCGTCGGGCGCCGGCAAGTCGACCCTCGCGCGCATCCTCTATCGCTTTTACGACATCAGCGGCGGAAAGGTGACGATCGACGGACAGGACATCACCAGAGTCACGCAAGCGTCGCTGCGTCGGGCGATCGGCATCGTCCCGCAGGACACGGTGCTGTTCAACGACACGATCGGCTACAATATCGGTTATGGCCGCGACGGGGCGTCGCAGGAGGAGATAGAGGAAGCGGCCCGGGGCGCCGCGATCCACGACTTCATCCTGTCGCTGCCGAAGGGCTACAAGACCATGGTCGGCGAGCGCGGGCTGAAGCTGTCGGGCGGCGAGAAACAGCGAGTCGCGATCGCCCGCACCCTGCTCAAGAACCCGCCGCTGCTGATCCTCGACGAGGCGACCAGCGCGCTCGACAGCCGCACCGAGGCCGAGATCCAGACCACGCTGCAAGGAATTGAGCAGGGCCGCACCACGATCGTGATCGCGCACCGCCTGTCGACCATCGTCCATGCCGACGAGATCATAGTGCTCGACGGCGGCCAGGTCGTCGAACGCGGCAGCCATGCCGATCTGCTCGGCCGCAACGGGCTCTATGCCGAGATGTGGATGCGCCAGGCGAGCGAGGCCGAAGAGCTCGAGGCCGCCTGACCAGCCTGAGTTCCCGACAGGCTGGCCTCAGGAAACAGGGCCCGCTAAGACCAGTCCATGCAGATCAGGCACGAACTTCGACCGCTCACCTCGGCGCGGGGCCTCGCGGCCTGGTATGTCGTACTCTACCATATCCGGGAAAGCGCTGCCGGATCGCTCCCTCCTGGTTTGATCAACTTCCTCGCCAAGGGCTATCTTGCGGTCGACTTCTTCTTCGTTCTGTCGGGCTTCGTGATCTGGCTCAACTATCGCGCGCTGCTCGGCGAGCATCGCTGGCGCTCTGT
>CANJRZ010000118.1 GCA_947476735.1 Sphingomonadaceae bacterium | reverse complement strand
TGGATCGACAAGGGCCTGCTCGTCTTCCGGGGTTTGAGCGGCGCCGGGACGCATATGCGCCTGGCGCACGCGATGGGCCAGCCGGGCGAGCATCCGATGCAGCGCAAACCCGACAGCGATGGCGCGCCCAAAGCCACCTATGTGATGTTCGATCGTGACAAGGGCAGCGATCTCTACGAGGTCGAAGGCGAGCTGTGGGGCGGATATCAGCCCTGGCACGTCGACTGGATCTATATGGACGAGATCGCGCGCGGCGGGATGATGGCGCCGGTGACGCTTCCCAAGATCGGCGGCGACACCGGGTTCATCGATCAGATCGCGGCCTATGAAGCGCTGCCTGACGCTCTGAAGGCGAAGGCGGAGACGCTCAACGTGCTCTATGCCTTCCATTATGATGCGTCGAAGACGCCGTTCGGCAAGCGGCCCACCCGTTACCTCAATCTCTCCGACCGGATCGTCCAGGCGGCGAAGCACGAGCGAGTCGCGCGGCGCTCGATCCACCCGATGGTGTTCCCGCAGCCCGAGACGGGCCGCAAGGTCCTCAACATCTCCCCCTGGTGGTCCGACGGGATCGAGGGGATGGAGAACGCGGAAGGCAGGGCGTTGCTCGACGAACTGATCGCATACAGCACCGATCCCGCACTCGCCTACTGGCACCGCTGGCAGGCCAACGACATCGTCTTGTGGGACAATTGGCGGCTGCTTCACGCCGCGCAGGGGGTGCCGGTCGGCGAGGTCCGCCATATGGAGCGGATCGATCTGGTAGGGGATTATGGATTGGGCCGGTACGAACAAGCCTGACAGGGTGCGGGGAGCTAGGCACTGAATCGGTGCTTCGTCACCCCGGGCTTGACCCGGGATGACGAAGATGGGGGAGGATCGGGGGTTGAAGCCAGACGTCGAGACATATCCGTCGGCCCGAACCGGCTGGGCGATGGTCGTCATCCTGCTGCTCATCTATATCGTCTCGCAGCTCGACCGGATGATCTTCAGCCTGCTCGGTGAGCATATCCGGCGAGACCTCGACCTCAGTGATCTCCAGCTCAGCTATCTGCTCGGCTCGGCCTTCGCGCTCGCTTATGCGCTCGCCGGCATCCCGTTCGGCTGGGCGATTGATCGTTACAGCCGGCGCAAGGTGATCTGGGCCGCGGTCTCGCTGTGGAGCATCGGCACGGTCGCTTGCGGGCTCGCGCGCAGCTTCGGCGGCATGTTCGCCGCCCGGGCGGTGATCGGCGGCGGCGAGTCGGTCATGGTGCCGGCCAACCAGTCGGTGCTGTCGGACATGTTCCCGCCCGAGCGGCTGGCCTTTCCGCTGGCGATCTACTCGGTCGGCTTCGCGATCGGCATGGGGATCTCGCTGGGCATCGGTGGCCTCCTCACCCAGCTGATCCCGCCGGATGCGCTCTACACGCTGCCGCTGTTCGGTCAGGTGAAGGGCTGGCAGGCAATCTTCCTGCTGATCGGCTTTCCGGGCCTGCTTGCCGCGCTCCTGATCTTTGTCCTGCGCGAACCGCCCCGGCACCGCAAGGCCGACGCCAATGTGCCCGGCTTCGGTCAATATTGGACGCATGTTCGCCGCAACCGCCGCTTTTTCATCAGTCTCCACTGCGCCGGGATCATGGCGACCCTGGTGATCCAGTCGCTCTTCGCCTGGACCGCTATCTTCTATCAGCGCATCCATGGCTGGCCGATCGAGCAGGTCGGCTACTGGCAGGGGATCATGATGGTGGTTGGCCCCTCGATCGGGCTACCCTTGCACGGCCTGATCGCCGGACGGCTGCTGCGTGGCGGGGTCCGCGACGGCAATCTGCGCTATATCGCCTGGACCTTCGCGATCGCCATTCCGCCGCTCGTGTTCGGCTTCCTGACAACCAACCCCTGGCTCGGTCTGCTGCTGATCGGGCTCGGCCAGTCGGCGATGATCTCCTTCATTCCGCTGATGCCGGCGGGGCTGATGGCGATGGTGCCGAGCGACATGCGCGGTAAGGGTGCGGCGATGCTCCAGTTCGTCACGTCGGGCGCCGGCTGGGTACTGGGGCCGACGATCATCGCCGCGGTTTCTGAGCTGCTTGGCGGGCCACAGCAACTTGGCATCGCACTGGCGCTGTGCGTCGGGCTTGGCCTGCCGGTCGCGATCCTGTGCTACAGTCTTGCCCTGAAGCCGCTCCGCGAAGGCCCCGTCAGCTGACGAACCGCGCCCGCGTCTGCATCAGCAGCGCATGGAGATTGATCGGGTCGCCCGCGCTGATCCCGCCGTCGACCGCGAGCGCCTGACCGGTTGTCTGCAATGAGCGATCGCTGGCGAACCACAGTGCAGCCTCGGCGCAGTCACGGCCCTTGCCATGGCGGGCGAGTGGCTGGTTGATCATCCAGGTTTCCATCATCGCCGCCTCCATCGCCCGTGCTCTTTCGGGCGTGAGACCGGGCGCGCTGAAGCCGCTCATGGCGGTCAGGATGTGCCCCGGGCAGAGCGCGTTGGCGCGGATACCATATTCGCCGAGGTCGATCGCGATCGCCTTTGTGAAGTTGATGACGCCCGCCTTCGATGCGCGATAGGCGCTGATCGCATAGCTCGCCTGGATGCCGGCGATCGAGGCGGTGTTGATGATCGATCCCTTGCGCTGCTGCGCCATGTGCCGCGCGGCGAACTGGCTACCGTACATCACGCCGGCGAGATTGACCGCCAGGACCTTGTCGATATCGGTCAGCGGGTCGTCGAGGAAGCGGTTGTGATAGGCGCCTGAGATGCCGGCATTGTTGAACATGATGTCGAGGTCGCCGAACTCCGAGATCGCATAGTCGACCAGCGCCTGGACCTGCTCGCGTTGCGATACGTCGGTGTGCAGGTAGCGGGCATTGCCACCGAGCTTCGCGGCGAGCGCTTCGCCCTGCACATCGGATACATCGGCGATGACGATCCTTGCGCCTTCCTCGACGAACAGTTCGGCGGTCGCCTCGCCAATCCCGCTGGCGCCGCCGGTGATGATTGCGACCTTGCCCTTGAGTTCGTTCGCCATGCTGTCTCGTCCTTCTTCCCCTTTCCCGCAGGCGGGAGAGGGTTCAAAATAGGGAGAGGATCAGGAAGTGAATTTCTTCTCGATCTCTGTGTAATCGTCGAGTCGCAGCATCTTCATGAAGGTGAGGCCGTCATGATAAGGGCCCGGATTGGCTTCCGCATATCCGCGGAAATGGCCCTTGTCCTTGATCTCGCGGAGTGCGGCGGCAACCGCATTGGAGGCGGCGCTGAAGCAGGCCGTCGCCTGGAGGACGATGCTCCAGCCCGCGTCGGCGATGTCGAACAGGGTCATCTCGCCGGGGGGCGGTGCGCCCATATACATGATCGGGCCATCGATCTTACCGGGCAGCGCGCGGATCACGCCCTCCTGCTCCTTGGTGCTGAGGCTGTAATAGGATCGCCCGCCACAGTTGAGGAAGATCGGAAAGGCGACGTCGGCCCCCGCTTCGAGGAACAGATGGCAACGTTCGATCACTTCCTCGTCGGAAATTGCATCGGCATCGGTGCGGGCGATGATCAGGAAATCGGCGTCGCGGCGCGCGTCGACCGCTGCCTTGACCCGGTCGACAGCTTCGGTGCGGCTGACCACGCGGCGGCCGGCGAGGAAAGGGTTGGACTTGGGATTGGCCTGGTCCTCGATATGGACGCCGGCAAGTCCCGCCCGCTCCATCTCGCGGATCGTCCGCTGAACATTGAGGACACCACCGAAACCGGTGTCGATATCGGCGATCACCGGAAGAGCGACCGATCCGCACACCCGCGCGGCATGGTCGGCGACCTCGGTCAGCGACAGCAGGCCGAGATCTGGAATGCCGAGCAGCGAGGCCTCGACCGCCGATCCGGCGAGGTGGAGCACCTCGAAATCCGCCAGCTCGGCGAGCCGCGCGGTCAGGCAGTCATAGACGCTCGGCGCGATCACCGGGCCGCGCGCTAGCGCGGCCCGGAGGCGGGTGGTGGATCGTTCCAAGCTCAGGCCTTTGCCACGCTGGTGTCGACGTCGAGCCTGAATAGGTCCTTCGCATTCTCGCGCAGGATCCAGTCGATCTCCTGATCGGTCAGATGCTTGGTGTGGTGCGCGAGCAGTTCGTGGCTCCACGGCCATGTCGAATCCGAATGCGGATAATCGTTCGCCCAGAGCAGCCGCTGCGGGTTGAGGACGTCGGCATTTTTGAGCGCGACCCAGTCGTCCTGGAAGGTCAGGTAGATATTCTCGAGGAAATAGTCGCTCGGCAGCTTTTCCATCTCGCCGGTCTTCATCCAGAACCGGTGCCGCTTATAAGCATGATCCATCCGGTTGCAGAAATGCGGCGCCCAGCCGGCGTCGGATTCGACCAGCACGACCCTCAGATCGGGATGTCGTTCGAAGACGCGGCCGAAGACGAACAGGCCCGCAATATCCTGCAGCTCGCGGACGATCGAGGTGAAGGCGGCGAGCTTGCCGCCGCGCGGCGGGGCGGTGGTCAGCGAGAGCGGTCCGCGCCCGGTGAGGATGTGAAAGCAGATCGGCAGGCCGAGTTCGACCGCGCAGTCCCACACCTTGTCATATTCGGGTGAGTCATAATCGAGCCCGCCATCGGCCGAACCCGGCAGCATTGCGCCCTTGAGGCCGAGCTCCTTGATTTGGTGGAGGTCGGCGATCGTCTCTTCGGGAGTCCAGGCCGCACTCTGGCCGATGCCGGCGAGGCGGACCGGATTTTCGGCGCAATAGTCGCGCATCCACTGGTTGTAGGCGCGGAAACAGGCCTGGCGATAGGCGCCGTCCGGGATCGAGCAGAGCAGCATGCCGATGGTCGGATAGAGCACCTCGGCGAGGATGCCATCGCGGTCCTGCGCCTCGATCCTGTGCTTCGAATCCCAGCCGGCGAGATGCATGCTGGCGAAGCCGCCATGTTCCATGTCGATCTCGTGGGGCTTGAGACCCGCGGCCGAGCTGGTGTGAAAGGCGAAGGGGGTGATGCCCTCGGCCCAGTAGAGCTCGTTCTTGATCTCGGGATTGGGATTTTTGATGATCCTGGGCGCGATGTCGCGATATTTCGGATCCATGTAGCGGCTGTACGCCTCGGGCGGCTCCACCACGTGCGAATCCCCCGAAATCGCCAGGAAGCGATTGTTGAGCCGCGCCGGCGTGGTTCGCCAGTCGCCGCTTGAGGCGAGGTCCTCATATTGAAGCGCGAAATGCTTGTTCATGTGCGTCTCCTTGATCCCGCGATCATGGTCCGGCGGATAGCTGTTCCGGGCCCCGATAAAAATGGTGCTGACTGAATTTGACTATGCCAGCGCTGAGCCAATCGGCTTCGTTTACGCCTCCACCGGAAGGCTGGTTATGTAAGTGCGTTCGCTGAGCTGCGCGCTGTCGCGCTCGCCACCATGGACCAGCGACATGAAGGATTCGCTCGCCCGGAAATTGATGAAGTGGAGTCCCTGCTCCTTCACCGTGAAGGAATAGATCGTGTCGGCGGCCACCGCGAAGGCGGTGCCAGGGCCATAGCGGCGCGGGCCGATCAGGATCGACCCGCTCACGACGAAGATGATCTCATCCTGGCTGTGGCTGTGGAGCTGGTCGACGAAGTCGTACACGCCGTCGGGTGTTTCGCCGCTGTGGAACCAGATGTCGCAGCCTTCGGACGACGAGTCCGCGTAGATCGTGATTTTGGCCTGCGGATGGACGTGCCGGTCGAGCTCCTTCTTGCGCCGGACGATGACCTTTCCCCTCGCGTGGGCGTCCTTGGCCGACGGCACGGGCGAATAGAAGTGGAGCAGCTTTGCCGGTCGCGCACATGCCCGCACCACGACCGCGCCGTCGCGTTCGATGATGATGGCATCGTCGAACCCCGCCGCCTCGTTTCCGGCGGTCACTTTACCCTGCCAGATATAGAGGAGGTGGCTGTGCTCCGGCCTGTCGAAGCAAATTTGGGCGCCGGGCTGGAGCTCATAAAACCATAGCTGGAGCGACAGGCCGCCGCCCTGGATCACTGGTCGCGCCTCGACGGCACCCCTGGTTGATAGTCCCGGCATTTCCGGGAAGCGGGTCGGTTCGGCCTGATCGGCCGAACGCAGCATGATCTTGGCCATGGCTTATCCTCTCTCCTGCCCGCGACCCTATCACAGTCGCTGTTCCAGGGCCGAGTCGGAAGCATCGATCATATATGGAACAATAAGTTCCAATTATGGATCAATAAGCGATGGACAGCGAGCGTGGGCGATCCTAGCCGTTCCCGGTCCGATGGAGGGTTTGCACCAAATGAAGGCAGCGGCCGAGGCCTGGATCAGCGACATGCACCTGTTTGTCGCGGTCGCCAAGGCGAAGAGCTTCACCCGCGCCGCGCACCATCTCGGCATACCGCACTCGACCCTGTCGCGCCGCGTCGCCGCCCTTGAACGGACGCTGGGGTTCCGGCTGTTCATACGGACAACGCGTCAGGTCGACCTGACAGACGAGGGGCGGCTCTATTTTGAGCGGGCCGAGCAGGTGGTAGCCGATGCGATCGCGATCCATGAGGAACTCAGCTACCGCCGCGGTCGACCCGGCGGGCTGCTGCGCGTCTCAATCCCCGAGGGGGTGGCGCTGCAGGTCGCTGCGCCCTGGTTCGGCGAGTTCGCGGCAATGTACCCTGATGTGCGGCTGCAGATTGACACCGCGCCCGAGCATGTCGTGCCGGTACGCGACGGTTTCGACGTCTGTATAACCCATTTCCGTGTCGAGGAATCATCGCAAGTCCGGCGTACGCTGGCGTCGTTCAGGACGGCGCTGTTCGCTTCCCCCGGATATGCCCGCAAGCATGGTCTGCCGGTGACACCGGAGGAGCTGACCGATCATGATTGCATCGTCGTGACAGATGGACGGCAGGGCCGGGTCACCTGGAATCTCCATCGTGGCGAGGAGCGGCGCTCGGTCGAAGTCTGGGGCAAGGTGACGACGTTGAGCCAGCAGCTGACGCCGGCACTCGCAATGCAGGATCTTGGCATCACCAGCGTCATGCCGCGGCCGTTCGAGAAGGATGTGGCGGAAGGCCGGCTGGTGCGGGTACTTGAAGACTGGCAGCTTGATCCGATGGTCGTGTCGCTGGTGCTGCCCGATCGGCTCGTCTCGGCGCGCACACGCGCTTTCATCGATTTCTTTTCGGCCAGGTTCAAGGCGCTGGCCCAACATTATGAGCTGGCCTGACCCGGAGGTGCCCATGACTGCCCACGCGATCGTCCAGGAGGCCCTCGGCGGCCCCGATGTGCTCCACTATCGCGAGATCGACCTGGTCCCGCCCGGCCCCGGCGAAGTGCGGCTGCGTCAGCGTGCGATCGGGGTCAATTATCACGACATATATAATCGCGACGGCCGCAACCGCCTGCTCAAACTGCCCGGTACGCCTGGCCTCGAAGCAGTCGGCGAGATCACCGCGCTCGGCCCCGATGCGGGCCCCTGGCGGACCGGTGATCGGGCCGCCTATGTCTGGCGCGGCTATGGCGGCTATGCAAGCGAGCGGAACATTGCAGCGTCGATCCTCGTCCGCCTGCCCGAGGGCATCGCCGAGGATGTCGTCGCCTGTTCGATTCTGCGCGGCACTACCGTTGCGATGCTGCTCCAGAAGGTACGCGCTGTAACCGCCGGCAGCAGCGTGCTGGTCCATGCCGCTTCGGGCGCGACGGGCAGGCTGATCTGCGACTGGGCCGCGCATATTGGCGCGCGTGTGATCGGTACCGTGTCGAGTGAGGCGCGCAAGGCGGTCGCACCCGCAAGTTGCGATGCGCTCGTCCTCAACAGCGATCCCGACTGGACCGGTCAGGTCCGCGCGCTCGCCCCACGGGGCATTGATTATGTCATCGACTCGATCGGCAAGCCTACTTTTGATGGGTCGTTCGCGGTCGCGGCGCCATGCGGGCATGTGACGATGCTCGGCCAGGCGGGCGGGCCGGTCGAGAGCGTCGCTATCGCCACGCTCGCTGCGAAGTCACTGTCGGTCAGCCGCCCGATCGTGTTCGACTGGTATCCCGATGGTGCGTCAGCCCAACCGATGATCGATGACTTTTATGCCCTCGTCCGCGCCGGGGTGCTGACCGTGCCCAAGCCGACTGTGCTGCCGCTCGCTGAGGCCGGCCGTGCCCAGGCGCTGCTCGAACAGCGCGGCCTCGACCGTTCGATCATATTGCGGCCATGACTTGACCACCCGCGGCACATGGGGGATCGAGCGGGCAGGTCCTGGGAGTGGATGGCTTGGAACGGTTTGATGTCGTCGTCGTGGGCGCTGGTTTTTCCGGGCTCTACCTCATCCAGAAACTGCGCGATCTGGGTTTCTCGGTCCTCGTTGTCGAGGCGGCCTCCGGCGTCGGCGGCACCTGGTACTGGAACGCCTATCCCGGCGCTCGCTGCGACGTCGAAAGCTTCGACTATTGTTACTCCTTCTCGCCCGAGATCGAGGCGGAGTGGGACTGGTCCGAACGCTATCCATCGCAGCCGGAACTGCTGCGCTATCTGAACTTCGTCGCCGACCGGTTGAATCTGCGTCCGCACATCCGTTTCGACACTCGCGTCACCTCTGCGACATGGAACGCCGAAGACGCCTGCTGGACGGTCGGATGCGATCGTGGCGAACCGGTGGTTTGTCGCCATTTCATCCTCGCCGGCGGCGCAATTTCGGTGCCCAAGCCACCCGAGATTGACGGCATCGAGAATTTCCTGGGTCCGACCTACCACACCGGCAATTGGCCGCATGTGCCGGTCGACTTTACCGGCCAGCGGGTGGCGATCATCGGCACCGGCTCGTCGGGCGTGCAGACATCGACCGCGATCGTCGATCAGGTCGCCGCACTGACGATCTTCCAGCGTACCCCGAATTACACAGCGCCGTTGATCAACTATCCGCTGGAGCCCGGCGCGATGGACGCGTTCCGCGGGATCGCGGCGGCGCGGCACGAAAAATCGCGCCATTCGCGTCAGGGTATTCCCTATGATTTCCCGACCCGATCGGCGTTCGACGTGAGTGACGACGAACGCGAGGCGGTCTACAGCCATGCTTGGGAGAACAGTCACCTGTTCGCCTTGCGACTGACCTTTCGGGATCTGCTGACCGACGAGGCCGCGAACGAAACCGTCGCAGAGTTCGTGCGCGGCAAGATCCGCGAGATCGTCAGCGATCCGGTCGTAGCCGAAAAGCTGACCCCGCGCAGCTATCCCTTCTCGACCAAGCGGCCCTGCATCGGCCGGGGCTATTATGAAATGTTCAACCGCGACCATGTCCGCCTGGTCGATCTCAACGAGACGCCGATTCTCCGGATGACCCTGGCCGGTATCGAGACCAGCGAAGGCGAAATGCCGTTTGATGCGGTCATTTTCGCCACCGGCTTCGACGCGCTGACCGGCGCGGCCGGGCGGATCGACATCGCCGGGTGCGACGGGCAGATGCTGCGCAGCAAATGGGCGGGCGGGCCCGAAACCTATCTCGGCCTGATGTCGAGCGGTTTCCCCAATCTCTTCCTGATCACCGGCCCCGGCAGCCCCGGACCGCTGACCGCGATGGTCAAGTCGATCGAGCAGCATGTCGACTGGATCGCCGATTGCCTGGTGTGGATGCGAGACAAGGGATTTACGTCGATCGACCCCGTCGTGGAATATGAAAGCGCCTGGATGGCGCATGTCCAGGAGGTCGCGGACGGCACGCTCTATCCACGTGCCAACAGCTGGTATGTTGGCGCCAATGTGCCCGGCAAGCCGCGCCGATTCATGCCGTACCTGGGTGGTCTAGGGGTCTACCGGGCGAAGTGCGACGCGGTCGCCCAGGCGGGCTATGAGGGCTTCGAGTTCGTTTAAATCAGCTCCTCCCCGGCACGGGGAGGGGGACCGGCGAAGCCGGTGGAGGGGGCGAGTCACAGGCATTACGCTGGACGCGCTCCCCCTCCACCATGCGCTGCGCGAACGGTCCCCCTCCCCGTACCGGGGAGGAACTAAAATGTGTCAAATTCGGGAATTTGTACCAATTGTCCCGGGAAGTCTTTGGCATTGCCTGTACGATGGGGTTAGCAAAGCTCGACAAGACGACGGTCGGGATGAGGGTGATGGCGACAGTGGCGGCAGACAAGGTGCATGGATTCGAGCCGTTCGGAATGGATTTCCGTAACGATCCCCATCGCTTTTACCCGGAATTGCTCGCCCATTCGCCGATGCGGGTGATCGCCGAGGGAGCGCCCGCAGTGGTGATCTCCAAGTTCCGCCAAGTGAAGAAGGTGCTCAGCTATCCCAAGCTCTTCTCAAGCGTGAAGCCGGCCGGGAGCCCGGGCATGGAGAAGGTCGACTTTTTCAACGGCCGCCCGGTGATGAACTATTGCGATCCGCCCGAGCATAACCGCCTGCGCCAGATCGTTTCCCCCGCCTTCTCGCCGCGCAACGTCCGAGCCACGCAGGAAAAGGCGCAGAAGATCATCGACGAAATGCTCGATGCGCTTGGCGATCATCCGACGTTCGACGGTGTCGCAGACCTGGGCTTTCCCTTCTCGCGCCGGGTGCTGATGAACAGCTTCATGGGCATTCCCCCCGAGGACGAGCATATCTTCCTGCGCTGGCTCTATGCGGTGCCGTTGCTCGGCGCCATGGAGCCGGGCGACCCCAAGCCGAAGGAATTTCTCGACGCCTGGGATGACGGCACCGCGCACTGCGCCATCGCGCTCGATCGCGCCCGGAATGGCGGGAGCGAGGGCATCATCGGCATGATCGCCAATGGCGAGGACGCGGGCAAGATCAGCAAGGACGACATCATGGCGACCATGATGGTGCTGTTCGCCGGTGGCCTCACCACGGTCTCGGCGTCGATCGGCGCCTGCCTGCTGAAATTCACCGAATATCCCGA
>CANJRZ010000117.1 GCA_947476735.1 Sphingomonadaceae bacterium | reverse complement strand
GTGGTCCTTGGGAAGGCCCAGGCTGGTGGCGATATCCTCGCTCATCGGCTGGATGCCGACGCCGAGATAGCCGCGGCGGACCTTCTGACCCGAGCGGAGCTGGTCGATGATCGGCTTGGCTTCTTCCGCCGGAATCGCAAAGCCGATGCCAACATTGCCGCCGGTCGGTGAGAAGATCGCGGTGTTGATGCCGATGACATTACCGCGAAGATCGAACATCGGCCCGCCCGAGTTCCCCTGATTGATCGAGGCATCGGTCTGGATGTAACGGTCGTACGGCCCGTTGATGCCGATCGAACGGTGCAGCGCCGAGACGATGCCAGCTGTCACCGTACCGCCCAGACCAAACGGATTGCCGATCGCGACGACCCAGTCGCCCACCCGAGTGCGCGTCGAATCGCCGAACTGAACGAAAGGCAGGTTGCGCGCTTCGATCTTGAGCAGGGCGAGGTCGGACGTCTGATCACGACCGACGATGGTCGCCTTATACTCCTTGCGGTCGGGCAGCGTCACCGTGATCGAACTGACCACCGCTCCCGACCCACGCTCCGGCGACGCTGATATGACATGATTGTTTGTCACCACATAACCATCGGGCGAGATGATGAAACCCGAACCGAGCGAGGTTGCCTCGCGCGTGATCGGACGGCCTTCATCGTCGGTGCCGCCGCCGAAACGCCGGAACAACTCCTCGAAGGGTGAGCCCGCGAAAGGATTGGTGCCGCTCTTGACCTGAATCTTCTGCGTGGTCGAAATGTTGACCACCGCCGGTTGAAGTTTTGCGGCAAGCTCGGCGAAGCTCATCGGCGCGCCTTGAAGCGGCGGTGTCGCTTCGATGGTCCCGGGCGCATTCTGCGCCACCTGCGCGCCAAGCGGCTGCTGCATCGTCAGGGTCGCCGCGGTCCCGCCAGCCAGCAAAGCTGCGGTGATCGCATAGGCATAACGCACTTTGGCCAACTCCTTGTTACTCCTGTTCTGTCGTCGCTAATATCTCGCGCGGTTGTCTTGTCTTCGATCGCTGAACCCCGGTTGAACGACGCCGTTTCTTTGCGGCCTACCGGCGTCCCCGAAATTCGCGAAGATATTCATTGTTCGGCGACAGAATCAGGTTGGACGATCCGGGCGCATCGGTGCCATCGGTCCCGAAGGTGAGCCGGTAGGACTGCATCGCCCGATAGAAATCATAAAAATCCGGATCCTTGTTGAAGCTTTCGGCATAAATACCCGCAGCCTGCGCATCGGCTTCTGCGGTGATGATCTGCGCCTGCTTGCGTCCTTCGGCAAGGATCGAACGCGCTTCCTGCTCGCGCGCGGTACGCATGCGGTTAAAGGCGGATTCGAGCGGGGTGCCGTCAGGTAGGTCGGCGCGCTTGATCCGGACGTCGACGATTTCGGCACCATATTGGCGCGCGACGCGATTGAGCCGCGTCTGGATATTGTCCATCACGGCCCCTCGCTCGGGGCTGAGCAGCGCTGCGAAGGGCCGCTTGCCCAGCTCGTTGCGGAGCGACGAGCCGAGGATCGGCCTAAGCGCTTCGCTGACGCGCCGCTCGCTGCCGGCGGTGATCGCCATGCGCAGCGGATCGACAATCCGGTACCGAGCATAGGCGTCGACCTCGAGCCTCAGCTGGTCGGTGGACAACACCGACTGACGCTCCATATCGAAATCGAGCACCCGTTTATCAATCCAGCGGATCTGATCGATGAACGGAATCTTGAAGATCACGCCTGCGCCGGTCTGCCCGAATTCTTCATTGGGCTTATAGGCGTTGTAGACCATGTCGGGCTTGCCAAAGCGGACGACCAGCACCTGTTTGGTCTCGGGCACGACGGCGACCGAGCTGCTCAGAACGACCACCGCGGCGATCGCAGCGATGGCCCAGCTGATCATGGTGCGGCTGGCAATAGTATCGCCGAGGTTCATCATTACTGTCCCGGCTTGAGCTGCGCGGGCGGCAGCGGGAGATAGGGCACGACGTTTGGCGCCTCGACGATCGTTTTGTCGGTCTTGGCGAGGACGCGTTCCATTGTCTCGTAATACATGCGGCGGCGTGTCACCTCGGGGGCGAGCTTATATTCGGCATAGACCTTGTCGAACGCCGCGGCCTCGCCCTCGGCCTTGGCGCCAAGCTGCTGGGCATAGGCGCGCGCCTCGTTGAGGTAGGCCTGCGCCTGCTGCTGCGCCGCCGAGACCGACTTGAAAGCCTCGACCACCGCGGAGGGCGGATCAGCCTGCTTGATCGCGATGCCCTGCACCGCGATCCCCGAGCGATAGCTGTCGAGGATCTCCTGCATGCGCTGCTGGACGCGGTTCTCGATCTGGCCGCGCTGCGAGCCCATCGCGTCGTTAAGCGGAACCCGGGCGATCTCAGCCCGCATCGCGCTCTCAGCGACCTCGCCCACCGTCTCGTCTGGCTCGGCGAGCTGATAGAGATAGCGTTCGGGATCGCGAATGTTCCAGCGCACCGCATAGGCCAGGTCGATCATGTTCTGATCCCCTGTGAGCATCAGGTTCTGCGATTTTGCGCCGTTTTCGGGAATATTCTTCTCCCGGGTCTTGATGTCGATCTTGTGGACGACATCGATCGGAGCCGGGAACGTGAAGCGAAGGCCGGGCTCAAGAGTGCCGGCAAACGAGCCCAGCCGTGTCACCACACCCCTCTCCTGCGGTTCGATCTGGTGGCTGCTCGTCCAGAGTACCCAGAGCAGCAACACACCGCCAATCGCCCACAGGATCAGCCGGCCAGCCTCAGGGTCCTGTCCGTCGCTGCCGCCGAACCGAGCGCGACCACGGCGCAGCAGTTCATCGATCGCAGACCGCCCGGCCGGACCGCGGCCCGGCCGTCCACGCGGCGGTTGGTTCCAGGGATTGGACCCGTCGCCGCCGCCGCCCGAACCGCCGCCACCCCAAGGGCCGCCCTCGTTGAGCAAGGGCCGCGCCGCTAGTCCGCTACTGTCATTCTCATCCATATCTCCATTATAGGAGGCGATACGCGGAAAAACAGTGCCCTTTCCCAATCAACGCTTTATTCCGACGCGCATGGACATGACTGAATCGCTCCCCGCCGCCCTCGACACTGTTATCGATCCGATCAGCGGCAAAGGGCTGATCGCCAGCGGCCGCTCGACAGCACCCCGGTTCGACGACGGGACCGTCAGCGTCGTAGTGGATGTCACCGGCCTTTCCGGCGATGCCCGCTCCAAGCTCGAGGCCGCTGTCAAACAGGCGCTGATCGCGGTACCCGGGGTCGAAACGGTGCGCGTCGCGATGACCGCCGAGAAGCGCGGCCGCAAGATTATCGCGGTTGGATCGGGCAAAGGCGGGGTAGGCAAATCGACACTGTCGGCAAATCTGGCTGTCGCGCTCAAGCGGATGGGCAAGAAGGTCGGCCTCGTCGATGCCGACATCTATGGCCCCTCTCAATCCAAGCTGCTTTCGACCGAGGGCATGCGACCGACCGCGCAGGGCGACAAGATGGATCCGGTGATGTCCCCGTTCGGCGTGCCGATGCTGTCGATGGGCCAGCTGGTGAAACCGGGGCAGGCGATTGCGTGGCGCGGACCAATGGCAGCGAATGCGCTCGGCCAGCTGATCGACGCCGATTGGGGAGACACCGAAATATTGATCCTGGATCTCCCGCCGGGCACCGGCGACATCCAGCTCACTATGGTGCAGAAATACAAGCCCGTAGGCGCGATCATCATCTCGACCCCGCAGGATCTGTCGCTGATCGACGCGACCCGCGCAGTCACCTTCTTCAACCAGGCCAATGTGCCGATTATCGGCATGGTGGAGAATATGGCCGGCTATGCCTGCCCGCATTGCGGAGAAATATCGGACCCGTTCGGCCAGGGCGGCGCCCAGGCGGCAGCGATGTCGATGGCGCTCGGCTTCCTCGGCCGGATCCCGCTCGATATCGATATCCGGACCAAGTCCGACGCGGGCACGCCGCCGGCCGCCGACGAGGACGACACGATCTTCGCGGGGCTCGCCACGAAGGTACTGGCGTGGTTGAATCCGGCAAAGCCGGCTTCCTTCACCTAGGGCTGACTTCTTAGAGGTCTGACATGCCGCTCACATCGGACCAGGACATTGCCGCGCTGCTCAAAGGCGCGAAGCTGATCGCGATGGTCGGGGCGAGCGACCGTCCCGACCGTCCCAGCTACGGCGTAATGCGGTTTCTGCTGTCGCATGGCTATCGGGTGATCCCGGTAAACCCCCAGCTCGCTGGCGAGGCGATCCAAGGCCAGCCCGTGCTCGCCACGCTCGACGAGATCGTTGAGCCGATCGACATTGTCGATATCTTCCGAAATTCGGCCGCCGCCGGCGCTGTCATCGACGACGCTATCAGTGCCGGCGCAAAGGCGGTCTGGACCCAGCTCGGCGTGTTCAACGACGAAGGCGTGGCGCGTGGCGAGGCGGCGGGGCTGAAAGTGGTGGTCAACCGATGCCCTGCGATCGAGATTCCCCGGTTGGGGATCTGAGCTCTGCCCCAAGCGGGAAGGGCAATAGCCTACCGAACTACCGCCTTGGCTGCCCTCTGCGCGAGCCGTTCGACCGCATTGGCGTGAATTGCCGGCGCCGTCGCCAGCACGCCGAATTGTTCTCCCCGGGTGCTGTTATAGCGAAGCGGCCTGCCGAGCGCGTCGGTGACGGTGGCCCCCGCCTCCTGGGCGATCAGCGCAGCGGCGGCAATGTCCCATTCATGGCCCCAGCTCAGGGTTGCCAGCAAATCAGCCTGGTCTGCCGCAACCATCGCGATGCGGAGCGCAATCGAATTGGGCTTTCCAACGGTCACGAAATAATCTGCATCGCCGCGCGCCAGCACGTCCGCCGGCACGCGCGATCCCGGGAGCGTGAGCCGGTTCGATGCGCGGATAAGCTCGCCATTTCGGGTGGCACCCTGCCCGGCCTGGGCGCGCCAGTGCTCTCCGCGCGCGGGCGCATCGAGCACTCCGATCAATGGCCGGCCGCCTTCGACCAGCGCGATCGAGACCGCCCAGCCCCGGCGCCCCCGAACATAATCGCGCGTGCCGTCGATCGGATCGACCACCCAGACCCGCACGCAGTTTAGCCGATCCGCGCTGTCGGCGGTCTCCTCTGAAAGCCAGCCGGCTTCGGGATCGATCGCCATCAGCCGTTCACGCAGCAGAGCATCGGCAGCCAGGTCGATGTCGCTCACAGGGCTGCCGCAGGTCTTATCCCAGCTGTTGAAGTCGCCTCGCCAGGAGGCGTGCGCCATCGCGCCGACCTCGGCCGCGACCGCGCTCACCGCATCGAGGAGACTTTCAGGCACCGGCGACGGTCATCCCTTCGATTCTGATCGTGGGGGCATCGACTGCACGGCGGAAGACCAGATCGGACGCCGGGGTAAGCTCGCGGAACATGTCCTTGAGATTGCCAGCAACGGTAATTTCGGCAACCGGTTCGCAGATCTGGCCGTCGCGGATCACGAAGCCCGAGGCGCCGCGGCTATAGTCGCCGGTTACACCATTGACGCCGTGGCCGATCAACTCGGTGACATAAACGCCGAGTTTGATGTCGGCGATCAGTTCCTCGGGTGATAGGGTACCCGGCTCAAGATACAGGTTGGTCAGGCCTGCACCCGGCGGGCCGCCGACCCCCCGGGTCGCGTGGCCGGTCGGCTCGAGGCCAAGCTGGCGAGCCGAGGCGGAATCCATGATCCACCCGGTCAGGACACCATCTGCGACGATATCGCGGGGAGCGGTAGGAAGCCCCTCACCATCGAACGGCTTGGAGCGCAGGCCGCGCCGGCGGTGCGGATCGTCGCGGATGGTAATGCCCCTGGCGAAGACCATTTCGCCAAGGCTGTCGAGCAGGAAGCTGGTTCGCCGCGCGACCGCAGACCCGGTTATTGCCCCGGACAGATGTCCGAGCATGCCCGATCCGACGCGCGGGTCAAAGACAACCGGCATCGCGCCGCTCGCCAGCCTGCCGGGGTTCAACCGCTTGACCGCTCGCTCACCGGCGCGGGCCCCTATCGAAGGCCCATCCTCAAGATCGGCAAGATAGCGGGTCGAATGATAGGCGTAGTCGCGCTGCATGCCGCCACCTTCGCCCGCGATCACACTGGCCGAACAGCCATAGCCGGTCGTCGCATAGCCGCGCGCGAAGCCGGTGCTGGTGGCGAGCGCGATGATCGTGCGGCTCGCCGAGGCGCCAGCGCCTTCGCTGTTGGTGACACCATGGACCGCGCGCGCCGTATCCTCGGCAGCCTCGGCCCGTTCGCGCAACGTGGCGGGAGAGGGATCGCCATGATCGTCGCCATCGACATCCACCGGCTCACCGCGCAACAGGCGGCTCTCCGGCGCCAGCCCTGCGAAGGGATCTTCCGGCGCCTCGCGCGCCATGGCCACCGCCCGTTCTACCAAAGCACCCATCGCCGCGGGCGAAAGGTCCGAAGAAGACACGCTCGCGGAACGGCTACCGACGAACAACCTAAGCCCGATCTCCTCGCCCTCGGAACGTTCGACGTCCTCGAGTGCACCGAGGCGCACCGAAATCTGGGTCGAGGCGTTGCAGACATAGAGTGCATCGGCGGCGTCAGCGCCGGCCTTGCGGGCAGCTGCAACGAGGTCGGCGGTATGGCTTGCGGCTTCGGAAGTGCTTAGCATGGACGCGACTTAGGTATCGTGGCCCCGAAGGTCAAAGCCTAAACCCCGACAAATCATCAACCGGACGACTTTCGTTGGTATGACAGCGTCAGGCTGTCGTCCCCACCACGAAGCAGGCGAGGAACATCAGCACGCCAGCAAAGCGGTTCGAGCGAAACTTAGCAAGCGCGTCCTTCGGGTTGGCGGCATTGAGTGCACTCACCTGCCAGCAAAAATGCGCCGCGATCGGGATCAGCGCCGCCGTCCCCAGCCACTGAGCGCGAATTTGCCAGAGCGCAATGGCCCAGCAGATCAGCGCCCCGGCATAGACGAGAGCTACACCGCTCCGCGTATGGCGCCCGAGCGCTCGGGCAGACGATTTGACCCCTGCCAGTGCATCGTCTTCGATATCCTGCAACGCATAGATGGTATCGTAGCCAACCACCCACAGCACGCAGCCGCCGTATAGCCACCACATCGCCGGTGCGAAGCCTCCTGCCACCGCTGGCCAAGCGACGAGTGCCCCCCAAGAGAAAACGAGGCCGAGCCAGACCTGGGGCCACCACGTAATCCGCTTCATGAAAGGATAGGCGGCGACCGCGGCGAGGCTGGCAAGGGCGGTAATCGCCGCGGTCATGTTCAGCTGGAGCAGAACGATCAACCCAGCCAGACAGAGCAGCCCCAGCCAGGCCCATGCGGCCTTCAGGCCAACACGTCCGCTCGCCAGCGGTCGGGAGGCGGTGCGGGCCACCTTGCGGTCGAGATCGCGGTCGACAATGTCATTGTAGACGCAGCCGGCACCACGCATCGCCACCGAGCCAAGCGCAAACCAGACGATCAGGACCCAGCGGTCAACCGCATGCCCAGCGAGCGCGATCGCCCAGGCGCCGGGCCAGAACAGAAGCCAACTCCCGATCGGCCGATCGAATCGAGCGAGCAGCCAATAGGATCGCAGGGCGTCCGGCACACGAAGAGCCAGACGCTTCCGCTCGCTGTCGGGCACGATTTCCTCGACTTCATGCGCCATGGGCGGCAGGTAGGGCAAAAGTCCAACAATCGGAAGACCCATGGCCCAGACCCCCGCCTGGCCGCCCGCCAGCCTGACCCGACTGTTCATCGACCAACCGCTCGCCGACGGTGTGACGGTGCTGATCGAAGGTGGCCAGGCGCACTATCTCTCCAGCGTGATGCGGATGAAGGCAGGCGATCATGTTGCTCTGTTCGATGACGTCAGCGGCGAGTGGAGCGCTCGGATCGAGCAAATTGCCAAGCGCCATGTACAAGTGACGATCGACGGCAAGATACGTGAGCGCGAGGAGGTGCCCGACCTGTGGCTCGTCGCGGCGCCGATCAAGAAGGGCCGGATCGACTGGATGGCGGAAAAGGCGTGTGAACTCGGGGTGGCCCGGTTCCAGCCGGTGATCACGCGGCGCACCGTTGTCGACAAGGTGAAGATCGATCGGTTGCGTGCGCACATGATCGAAGCAGCAGAACAATGCGAACGTACCGCACTTCCTATCGTCGAAGAGGAGATCAAGCTCGGCAAGCTGCTGGACGACTGGCCCGCCGACCGGATGCTGATCTTCGCGGATGAGCAGGGGGGTGTGCCGATGGCGGAGGCGGCGAAGCCCGGGCCGGCAGCGATCCTGATCGGTCCGGAAGGTGGCTTCACCGACGATGAGCGCGCGGCGATCAAGGCCATCCCGCAAGCGGTGGGCGTCTCGCTGGGCCCTCGCATCCTGCGCGCCGACACGGCAATGGCGGCAGCCGTAGCGCTCTGGATGGCGCTGGCGGGTGACTGGCGCTGATCCCTCACTGCGCAAACTTCGGCTACTGAACATCTAGCCACGTACCGATCGGTCCGCTATGGGCGCGGCCATGAGCACGCGCAAAGCAGCCGATGGGGAGGATCCGCGGATCGAATCCCGCGAGGACCTGATCTCGGTCTTTTCGGGGGGCGAAAAACCCAAGGAAAAATGGCGGATCGGCACCGAACACGAGAAATTCGTGTTCCGCGAGGCCGATCACCGCGCTCCTTCCTATGAGGAGCCGGGCGGCATCCACGCGCTGCTGCTGGGGCTCACCAAATATGGCTGGAAGCCGGTCTACGAGGGCGAGAATGTCATCGCCCTCGAAGGTCCGGATGGCAATGTCAGCCTCGAACCCGCAGGCCAGTTCGAATTATCGGGCGCACCGCTCGACAATCTCCACCAGACCTGCGCCGAAACCGGCCGACATCTCGAGCAGGTCAAGGCAGTCGGCGAACAACTCGGCCTGGGCTTTCTCGGTCTTGGTTTGTGGCCGGACAAGACCCGCGAAGAAATGCCGGTGATGCCCAAGGGCCGATACGGGATCATGCTGCGTCACATGCCGCGGGTCGGTGGCCTTGGCCTCGATATGATGTTGCGGACCTGTACCGTTCAGACCAACCTCGATTACTCAAGCGAGGCGGACATGGTGCGCAAATTCCGCCTGAGCCTTGCCCTGCAGCCGCTCGCGACCGCGCTGTTCGCCAACTCGCCCTTTCTGGAAGGAAAGCCCAACGGCTTTCTCAGCTACCGCAGCCATATCTGGACCGACACCGATCCGCACCGCACCGGCATGCTGCCGTTCGTGTTCGAAGACGGCTTCGGCTATGAGCGCTATGCCGATTATATGCTCAACGTCCCGATGTATTTCGTCTTCCGCGACGGCTATATCGATGCGGCAGGCCAGAATTTTCGCGATTTTCTCGACGGCAAGCTGCCCGCTCTTCCGGGCGAGAAGCCGACACTCGGCGACTGGATCGATCATCTTTCGACCGCCTTTCCCGAGGTACGCCTCAAGAGCTTCCTCGAGATGCGCGGCGCCGACGGCGGGCCGCACAACCGGATATGCGCGCTCCCGGCCTTCTGGGTCGGCCTGCTTTACGACAACGACGCGCTCGAGGCGGCATGGGACCTCGTGAAGCACTGGTCGATCGAGGATCATCATCGCATCCGCGCTGAAGTGCCCCGGCTTGGACTCAAGGCTCGGGGACCGCGCGGCCGGACCCTGCAGGAATTGGGAGCGATCGTCATCGACATTGCCGCTTCGGGCCTCAAGGCACGCGCGCGAATCAATGGCGCCGGCGACGACGAGACGGGATATCTGGTGCCGCTGCGCGAGATTATCGACAGCGGAAGAACGCCTGCCGAGCAGCTTTTGGACCTTTATCATGGAAAATGGGGTGGCGATCTCGGACGCGTTTACGAGGATGCGCGGTTCTGAGAACAGTTCTTCGTAATGATATGTCGCCCATAGGCCACACTTCCAAATAAAGTTACGGCTCCGCTCAAGGACCTGAAATTTCGGGTGAGTCATCTATTGTCCGGCGGCGCTTTGCGCTAAGAGCAACGCGCTGCGTCGCTGGAGACATCCGCTAAAGCGGAGTTCCATCGCGGGAGAGGGATGCGTCGGTGAAAGTCCGGCAAATGCGAGCAGGACGTGGTAGCTGCGGTAAAATCGCGGATCGGGCCTTGGCCGATCCCGAGCCGGATAGGCCGGCCCGCAGCACGCCTGTCGCCGTTTCACGCATTGTAAAAACTGCAGCCGGATTTGAGGCCACCCCGTAGAATGCTTCGAAAAGATGCCGGATTTGAGCCGGCATGGTCCGGGCGTGAGCGGGGAGACCGGTTCGAAGCGTTTCCTCGGTAAAGGCGGCGACAACCATTTTGACTATGATGCTGCAAATAAAGGGATTTTTATCCCTAAACAGCGGATCATGCTGAATATTTCGATCACCATTCTTTCCAACCAAGGGGCAATGAGCGGCACTTAGCATTGGGCACTGCGGATCGAATGGAGCAGTGCGATGGGTCTCGGGGAAGAAAGGCGCAAGTTGATGAAGCTGGCGGCGACGCTGGCTCTGGCGCTGGCAGCCCCTTTTGCGCAGGGCGCTACCGGACTGTCCAACAATCTCGAAGAGCGGCTTCTTGCCAGCCATAACCGCGAGCGCGCCACGCTCGGTATCAAGCCTCTCGCATGGGACGAAAAGCTGGCCAGCGACGCTACACGCTATGCCGAGCATCTGGTCCATGTCGGTTATCTGGTTCATTCGGAAGACAATCCTGACGATCCGGACCCACAGGGCGAAAATCTCTGGGCAGGCACTCACGGCTATTACGGCCCGGAATCGATGGTCGGCCTGTGGATTGCCGAGAAGTCCGATTTCAAGCCTGGCATCTTCCCAAACAACAGCATCAGCGGAGATCTGGAAAAGGTCGGCCATTATACGCAGGTAATGTGGCGATC
>CANJRZ010000116.1 GCA_947476735.1 Sphingomonadaceae bacterium | reverse complement strand
CCCGGCATCGCTGGCCCTGGCAAGGCAGGGGGCCAGCATCTCGGCATAGAGCGCGGTCGCATCTTCCCAGTCGAGCGATCCGCGCCCGCCGGTCAGCATGCAGATGGCGGGCGCACCGACCTCGGCGCAACGATCGATCAGCGCCGACAGCCGCTGGCGCGGTGCGTCCCAGGCTGAGCGTTGCTGGGGGAGTGCGGCGGGTTCGAACAGATGCGAGACGGTGACGACCTGATACCCATTGCTGCGGATCAGCTCGCATGTCGCCTCTCGCTCCTCGCCGAGCAACAGGGGGCTCGAAAGCGTGATCCGCTTCGCCCCGATGGCCTGCCAATAGTCGGAGGACTGGAGGAGCCCGGCGCCCATGAAGCTCGCCATGTTGATCGAGATGCGATCGTGGATCGGTGCCATGCTGCCCTGTCAAATCTTTGAGCTGCCACGCTGAATGAGCGCGACGTTCGAATCAAGTCCGGCCGACGCAGATCCGGCTGTTCGGCCCACTAGCGTATTCCTACGCAAGTAACCTCCCCGGGTTGAGCGTTCGCCGGCTTTGGAGGATTCAGGGTGGCAATGGGACGTAGCTGGGGGGCCGGCAACGAGCCATTGACGGCAGGAAGCGAAGTCGCCTCGGGGGGTGTAGTGGGTACATGGGCTCAACAGCCTGGAGTTTCTTTATATTCGTCCTGCTGGCCTGCGTCATGCCCGTGCATGCACTGATCGTGAGCGCGCGCCGCGGGCGCACCGACTTCAAGGCAGAGGCCGCGCGCCGTGAGGGCCGTGCGATCGATCAGCAACGGGATCGGCCCTCAAATCGGCCGGAGTGGCCATGATCGATCCGATTTTCATGCACGACGCCTTGGCATCGACCGATCGCAGATGACGAGGTCAGGCCTCGGCGGAGTCGTCTCCATCCCTGCTCTCTCATAAAGAGTCCGCCGCCCCTGTTCCTCCGCTGATAGTAGGCCGGCTGTCGAAGCTGTCAGAGCCCGGCGTTGATCGCGAGGCGGACAAGCTCGCTCAGGCTCTTGGCCTGGGTCCGTTCCATGATCGCGGCGCGGTAGCCTTCGACGGTCCGGATGCTGAGATCGAGGCGATGGGCGATCAACTTGTTCGGCAGGCCCTCGATCAGACACTCGAGCACCTGGCGCTGGCGCCGGGTGAGCGACCGGACGATCTGCCGATAGCGTTCGGCCTCGGGCGAGGACAGCTTCGTCCCCTGTTCCATCGCGGCGCGGACCGCGTTGCGCAGCGGTTCGGCGTGGAGCGGCTTCTCCAGGAAGTCGACAGCACCGGCCTTCATCGCCTCGACCGCCATCGCGATGTCGGCCTCACCGGAAATGACCAGCACGGGCTGGCTGATGCCGAGCTGCCTGAGCTGATGCATGAGATCGAGCCCGCTCATACCGGGCATGTTCACGTCGGTGACGATACAGCCGGGGTCGAGCCCTTCGAGCGCTGCGATCAGGTCCCGACCCCTGGCATATTCATGGGTGATGAAGCCGCCGCCCTGCAGCATGGCCGCGATCGCCTGACGAACCCCGGGGTCGTCGTCGACGATGTGCACATGACCTCGATCAGCCGGCGCCATGTCAGGGTACCTCGTCGAGAACCTTCCGGGCCAATGCCGAAAGTTCTCGTTTTGAATAGGGTTTGGCCAGCAATGTAACGTCGTCCAGCAGGCGACCATCGTCGCTGCGCGTATCTTCGGAATAGCCCGACGTATAGAGTACCCGCAGCGAAGGCCAGCGTGCGATAGCCTTCTCGCCCAGCTGGCGGCCGTTAAGGTCTCCCGGCATGATGATATCGGTGAACAGAAGGTCGATGTCGGGATCGCGTTCGAGAATCTCCAGCGCTTCGGCGCCGTTGGACGCAGCGGTCACCCGATAGCCGAGGCTTTCAAATTGTCCGCGGGCATGTTCGCGGACCATGTCATTATCCTCGACGATCAGGACATTTTCCGATCCCCGCTCGATCAGCGCGCTGTCGTCGCCTGGCAGGGCAATCGCTTCGGTGTCGGCGGCGGGCAGATACAGGGTGAATGTCGATCCCTTGCCGGGTGTCGATTGCAGGTCGAGCCAGCCTCGCGATTGTTGCACGAAGCCGTAGACCATCGAGAGGCCCAGTCCGGTTCCACGCCCGGGCTCCTTGGTCGTGAAGAAGGGCTCGAAGACGCGATTGCGCAGGTCGGGGCTGATTCCTGCGCCGGTATCGCTGACCCTGATCTCGATATAGTCGCCGGGGCTGGCTTCGCCGTGATGCCAGGCCTGATCTTCGGACAGGCTGAACCTGCCCGTGGCGATGGTCAGGCGGCCACCGTCGGGCATCGCATCGCGCGCATTGATACAGAGGTTGAGGATCGCCGCCTCGGTCTGGGTCGGGTCGGCGAAGGCCGGCATCCCTGCTTCAGCATTTTCGATCGAGAATTCCAGGTTTGCGCCAAGGGTGCGGGTGATCAGCGGCGCCATGGAGCCGAGCAGCTCCGTCACGTCGAAGGGTTTCGGCGCGAGCGGTTGCCGCCGCGCGAAGGCGAGAAGCTGGCGGGTCAGTTCACCACCATGTTCGGCGGCCTGGAGGATCAGTTCGGCAAGCTTTTGCTGCTGGGGATTGGTGAGCTGTTCGATCAGTGTTTCGCTGCTGCCGATGACGATTGTCAGAAGATTGTTGAAGTCGTGCGCGACGCCGCCGGTCAGCTGGCCGATCGCATCCATCCGCTGGGCGAAATGGACCTGGCGCTCGAGCTCCCTTCGTTCGGTGATGTCTTCGATCATGCACAGATGCTGCGCGGCCTCGGTGCCGGGGAGGCTGAAGCGCGTGATCGTCATATGAACCCAGACGGCCGTGCCGTCGCCACGGACATAGCGTTTCTCGAGCTGATAACCGGTCGTGTGGCCGGCTATGAACTGCTCGGCAAGTTCCCGATCGGCGCTCAGATCGTCCGGGTGGGTGATCTCCTGCCAGGTCTTTTGCAGCAATTGTTCCGACGTCCAGCCGACGATTGTCTCGAACATCGGGTTGACGGTGAGGAAATCGCCATCGGCCGTGTCCATCAGCGCGATGCCAATCGGCGCGGTTTCGAACATTGCGCGGAAGCGCCGCTCGGACATGGCGAGGCTGTCCTGGAACTGTCGTGCGCTTTCTTCCGCATCGAGCGTGTCGATCGCCAGGCTGAACTGCGACGCCATGTCGCTGAGCAGCGCGCGGGCGCTTTCGTCGAAGAAGCCAATCTCGTCGGTGTACATCGACAATACGGCGAATGGCTTGCCCTTGCGCCTGAGCGGCAGCGCGGCCGCACCGTACCAGCCCAGGTCGATAGCCTGTCCGCTTTGCGACAGTGCCCGTTCATCTCTGACGAAATCGTCGATCCACACCGGCCCGTCCTCACAATAGGCACGCCCCATGACGCCCCGGTCGCTTGGATCGTCCATTTGCGCAGAAACGGTGGCAGTGATGCTATGGCCGAAGCCCTCATCGGCGCTGTAGGCGCCGACCGGCCTGAACAGCCCGCTTCCGGCCTCGACCACGCCGATCCACGCCAGCCGCATCTTGCCGCTCGTCACCAATATCTCACAGATACTGCCGAACAACGCCTCGATAGTGCCGCGGCGGGCAAGCGCCGCGTTGCATTCGGCAAGGGCGATGTAGAGACGCCTGTGCCGCTCGCCGACAAGCGAGGCCTGCTTGAGCATGTCGATATCGGTGTTGGTCCCGATCATGCGCAACGGTGTGCCGCCCTCGTCGCGCTCGACGACCATGCCGCGATCAAATACCCATTTAAAGCTGCCGTCCTTGCAGCGGACACGGTGCTCGTGCTCGTAGAAGGGCCGCCTGCCCTCGATATGCTCGTGGATGGCTTCGAGCATCGCTGCGAGATCATCGGGGTGGATCCCGTCCTCCCATCCTGCCCGGCGATTGGCGACATCCTCCTCCTCGAAGCCGCGGATCGCCTTCCAGACCCTGGAATAATAGACGGTATCGGTGGGCCTGTACCAATCCCACACACCCAGGCCCGAGCCCTCGAGGGCGGTGCGCCAGCGGTTCTCGGCGGTAACCAGCGCGGCTTCTGAAGCGCGCGCGCCCGCTTCGCTTTCGGCGAGCCGGGCGGCGCGGCTCTCCGCGGCCGCGAGCGCATTGGCGAGGGCCGCATCCGTCGCCTGTTGACGCGCTCGCGCAACCGCGATCGGCAGGTTGGTCAGGATGGTGATGGTGAAGAACAGCTCCATGAAGGCGCCGATCTGCCCCGTGCTGTAGCCGACGAGGATCAGCTTGTCCTGCAACCCTCCCCCGATGTGGCCGAGCAGGCTGGCGATGAAGACGGTCGTCAACGTGCCGATTCCCGCGCCGAACAGTCCATGGCGCCAGGCCAGGAACATCAGCACCGGCATCAAGACATAGATTCCGGGGAAGGCGAAGGGCCCGAAGATGATCACCAAAGCGCCAATGAGCAGGGCAAGCGCGCCCAGGCCGATCTGATCAAATTTCGATGAGGCCACAGCAGAGCGCGAGCTGATCGCGAGCACTGGCAGCGCCAGCACGAACAGCCCGAGGAAATTGGTGATGATCCAGCTGACGATGTCGGCCTGGTCGAGCCCGGTGGCGAGATGGAACTTGCCGGGCAGGATCAACTGCATGCCGACTTTGATGACGGTCGTCAGCATGCCGACCGCGCCGAGCCAGACCAGCTGCACCGGCTCGAGCACATCGAAATAGGCGCCAAACCGCCGCCGCAATATATAGGCGCAGGCGCTATATTGGAGGGCGCTGACCAGCGCCCGGCTGAGCGCGCCTCCCAGCTCGGTGCTTTGGGCATTGTAGCCTGCTGCCAGATTGCCAATGGTAGCCGCCACGACCAGGACAGGCCATTGCCGTGTCGGCGTACGCAACAGCGCGGCGAGGGCCAGGCCATTGGGCAGCCAGAAGGTGGAAATCCCCGACGCCATGCGCGGAAATGTCAGCGAATAGCTGGCCGTCAGGTAAATGGCGGCGCCGAAGAGAATGGACATCGCGATAGAGCGAACAGCGGGATGGTCCTGATGAAACTCGGTGGCCATTCGCTCTCCACTGGCGGGGATGGTGGACGGCGCCAGCCTATAGGTGAACAGTGGCGCAATCCAATAAGGATGATGCCGTAGAGGGTCTCCGGGAGCGGCTGATCGTGCAGCTGCCGCGCGGCAGGGGCTATTTGGCCGCGTGCTTCGCGTCCCGCCAGGCCGCAGCCCGTCCGCGGATATACTGGCGGATATCCTCGACCTGAGTGTCGTTCAGCACGTCGAAGCGGGGCATACCGTTGGGGAGCAGCGCGCCGCCCTTGACGATGTCATGGAACCCCTCGGCCTGGAGTATGAACGGTGAGGTCCGCAGGTCGGGGGCCGATCCGGCCGCGTTCGCCTCGATACCGTGGCACTGGGTGCAGCGGCCGCCAAAGACGGTGGCGCCGCGGGCGGCGGCCTCGGCATTCACCTTATACTCAGGATCGTCGACCGGGGCGAGCGTGACCACGCTGCGCGGCGGCAGCTTGCTCTTGCCGCCGATGCCGAAGGTCAGCACCCTGCGCTGCATCGATCGATAGTCCAGGTTGAACCGCTTGTGCATCTCGCCGGTCATCGCGCCAGCGGCGGCGAAGCCGGACAGGACGGTCACGAACTGTTTGCCGCCCACCGTGTAACTGATCGGCGGGGCCATCACCGGCGCATTGGCCTGGAACGACCAGAGCTGCTTGCCGGTCTGCGCGTCATAGGCGTTGAAACTGCCGTCGAGCTGCCCCTGGAAGACGAGGTTTCCGCCGGTCGCCAGCGCGCCGCCGCTCTGGTTGCCGACTGTCGGCACCGACCAGACCCGTTTCTGGGTCCTGGGGTCGATCGCATCGAGCCGGCTCGAATTATTGCCGCCGTCGGTGGTCTTTGCGTAGCTGGAGCCTGCCGCGGTCTGTCCGGTGCCGACCGGCTGGAGCTTCCGCCAGTCGCCCTCCTTGACGCCATAATCATACATTGTCGCCGAGCGCTCGATCACCGGCAGATAGATCAGCCCGGTCTGCGGGCTGTAGGACTGCTTGTAGATGCTGTGCGCGCCGCTGCCGCTCGGCCACAGTTCGAAACTGGTGCCCTCGGGATAGCGTGCATTCGGGTCCTCGATCGGCCGGCCGGTGGTGAGATCAATCTTTGACGCCCAGGTGACCTTGTTGGCGAATTTCTCAGCCGAGATGAGCCGACCGTTGGTCCGGTCGACGACATAGAAGAAGCCGTTCTTCGGCGCGTGCATCAACACCTTGCGCGGCGTGCCGTCGATTTCGACCGTCGCCAGCGAGATGTCCATGTTGGCGTTGTAATCCCAGGTCTCGCCGGGATTATACTGATAGTGCCACTTGTACTTGCCGGTCTTGCCGTCGAGCCCGACAACCGAGCAGAGAAAGAGATTGTCGCCGCCGCCGGGGCTGCGCACCTTCTGATTCCACGGCACGCCATTGCCGGTACCGAGGATGATCGTGTCGGTCTCCGGATCATAGGCCATCGCGTTCCAGACGGTGCCGCCGCCGCCCATCGTCCACCATTCGCCACGCCAGGTCCGGGACGCGGTCAGCGTTGTCTCGTCGGTGTCGACTGCCGGGTTGCCCGGCACCGCATACCAGCGCCAGAGTTGCTTGCCGCTGTCGGCGTCATAGGCGGTGGCATAGCCCCGGACGAGGTCGACGTCGGCGCCGCCGAAGCCGATGATCACCTTGCCGTCGAACACGCGCGGTGCGCCGGTAATATATTCGAGCTTGGTGGTGCTGGTGGTCTGCTCGTTCCACAGTTCCTTGCCGGTCTTCGCGTCGACGGCGATCAGGCGGCCGTCCTGGGTGCCGACGAACAGCTTGCCGTTCCAATAGGCGAAGCCGCGCGGACCCCAGCCGACGCCGAGCTTCGGGCCGGCCTTCTCCCAGGTTTTGGGATCATAGTCCCAGAGCTTTTTGTTGTTCCGCGCGTCGACCGCGTGAAGGACGCTGTAGCCGGTGACATAAAAGAGGGTGTTGCCGATCTTGAGCGGCTCGCTGGTCGAGTTGCCCGGGGGCAGATCGATTTTCCGGACGAGGCCGAGCTGCGCCACATTCTTGTCGTTGATCTGGCTTAGCGGGCTGTAATGCTGCTCGCCGAAGGTGCGGCCGGGATGGGCCCAGTCGCTACCATCGCTGTCGTCGAGCATCTGCGCGATTTCGGGATCCTGCGCCGCCGCATAGCTTCCCGCCATCAGGCCGATCGACGCCACCGCCGACAGGGCGATCCCCAGATATTTTCTCATGATCGAAACCCTCCCCATCTTGGCCGCCGGTTCGGTGCAAGTCCGTCGACCTCCCTAAAGGCCTTCCGGCAAGCTCAAGCGAGCGCCTTGCTGCTGACTGAAATGATCGCACCTTCGCAGTCCCGGAGGCGCGCGATCCTCGTTCCATGCTCGCTTTTTGGGGGCGTGACGAATTCGAGACCGAGTCGCTCACGGTCTGCGTAGAGCGCGTCAATGTCTTCGGTCCGAAAGCCCAGTTGAACCAGGCCTGCCGCATTTTCCTCGGACGCAGCGTGGAGCGCCAGCCTGACCGGACCGGTGTCAAATTCGCTCCAGAAGGGCGACTGGAACGCGAGCTTCAGATTCAGTACGTCTCGATGCCAGGTGATCGCCCGGTCCATGTCGGCTACAAATTTGATCGTATAGGCGAGTTCCATGATGGTCTCCTCAGGCCGGCTGCTTCGCGTCGAGGCCCAGGCTTGTGCGCACTATATTCGCGATATCCCAGGCGGGATGCTCCTCGGCGGTCATGTTGTTGCTCATCCGGTTATGGCAGAAGGCAACCGCCAGGCCGCTGTCCGGATCGCCCCATGCCAGTGATCCGCCGTGACCCGGCACGCTGATCGTGCGGGCGCCGGTCGCCGGCGCGTTGGTCGGGACGCCGGCGTCGTGAAGCCAATAACCGCCCTGGCTCATCGGCAGGACGGTTCCGAACATGATCGGGTCGGGCAGGCTGTTCGGGCGCGGTTCGCAGGCCGCATCGATGCGATCCTTGGAAAGCAGGCGGACCCCGTCGATCTCGCCGCCATTGGCAAGCATGCCAAACAGGCGCGCGATGCTCCGCGCGGTGAAAATTCCGCCGGTCGCCGCGATGCAGGCGCGGCGGATGCGGGGATCCTCATAGATGTCGGCGTTGAGCATCAGGTGATTGGGCACCGCCCGGGCGAGCGGCAGATCCTCGGGGAAGGGCGGGCCCTTTGCGTCGTCGATCAGCCGGGCGACCCGCGGCAGGACATCGTCAGGAAGGCCGATCCACAGGTCGGCGGCGCCGAGCGGCCCGGCGAGTTCGTCCCGCACATAGGTCTGGAAGGAGCGATGCCGGGGGTCGGTGCGGCGGACGATTTCGCCCAGCACCCAGCCATAGATGCCCGCCTGATAGGCCGGCACCTCGCCGACCGGATACATCGGCTCGAGCGCGGCGATGCCGGCGACGACGAAATCCCAGTCGCCGATCGTGTCGGCATTGACGCCCGCAGGCATTTGCGGCGCGCCGGTCAGATGGGTCAGCGCGTCGCGGACGGTGGCGCGTTCCTTGCCGTTGCAGCCCCATTCGGGCCAGTAGCGCGCAATCGGCGCGTCATAGTCGAGGAACCCCTTCTCGGCCTGGAGATGGATGCAGGTCGCCGGGATGGCCTTGGCGACCGAGAAGACATTGAACAGGGTGTCGCCGTCGACCGGCCTGCCGCCTTCCTGGTCGGCGATGCCGCCCCACGTGTCGATCACCAGTTCGCCGTTCAGATAGGCGGCGACCTGGATCCCGATTTCGCCGCGCTCGGCGATGGCCCGATCAATCTCGCGCCGGACCGCTGCATTGGCCGCCTTATTGATCGCCATCGTGCCTCTCCCAGGGTATTCCGATCACCGGGTTATGTTAGCCGCCGGCCTGCCGCAAGCTTGACCATGGAGGCCGTGGCCACTGTCCTTGACGTGCTGTTGACCAAGGATGTTCACACATCGGGGGAAGACAGGCTGGTATCGCGGCGTAGCAAAGCAACGCGGATGACTGCCATGAGCTCGAACTTTTCCAGAATCGTCAATATCAATGGATTCGCCTGCCGCAACACGGGCGATGTCGGCTATGCGAAACGGTTCATCGATCCGGCGAGGCCGGCCGCCGGTGCCTTCGGACTGAATCTTCCCGAGCCGGTCGCAGCCGCACCACAATCGCCCGCGCAGCGCGCGAGGGATTCGGTCGAAGTCGCCAGACGCCCGTCGGCGAGCCGACCGACGGGGCTACCGGCAGCGCCGAAACCGGTTGGAGAGTCGGTCGACAAGCTGGCCTGAATCTGGCCGGGTGGTCTGACCGTTAGCGCCGCGTTAACCACCTTCCTTGACCGCACCGAAGCATCCGCCATGCTAAGCGGTCATGCGGAAGGGTGCGTGCCATGGCGTCGATCAGTGCAAATTATCCCTCGCCCGTCACGGTGAACGGCTTCTCGTGTCGTAACTGCACCGATGTCGACTATGCGAAACGGCATATCGATCCCGCCCACCCCAGGGCCGGCCCCTTTGGCATGAACGATCCGGAAGAGGCTAGGGCCTCGCAGAGCCTGACCGAGCGGCGCAAGAACGAGATCATGCAGGAACTGAAGACTCCGGTCGCCTATGGCGCGTCCGGCGCGCTCGCAGGGTCGAACGCGACCGGCGGCATGGTCGACCGCCTCGGCTGATAGTCCCGGCCCGCGCCAATTCCCATTGCTGACGATCTGAGCCGGCCTTAGGCTCGATCCGACATAAAGCTGGGAGAGCGAAAACATGCCGATCGATTCACTTCAGGGGCGCCATATCCTGATCCTCGGCGGAAGCGACGGCATGGGCTATGCGACCGCGCACTATCTGCTGAAGGCCGGGGCAGTCGTCACCATCTGCGGACGATCCGAGAAGAAGCTGCAGGGCGCACATGCGCGGCTGTTGAGCGAGACCGGTGTCGGCCAGGATCATCTCCGTTCGACAGCGCTCGATGCATGCGACACCGCCTCGGTTGCGGCGGCCACGAAGCTCGCGCTCGATGCGAATGGCGAGCTCGACGGCGTCTTTGTCACCGCGGGTGGCAGCGGCATGGCGATGGTGGTCGATCATACCACCGCGTTCATGGCCGCCGAATGGGCTAACAATCTGTTCCCGGTGATGAATGCGATCGTCGCCGCGGTGCCGCACATGAAGCGCAAGGGCGGTTCGATCGTCGCGCTGTCCTCGGTGGCGGCGATCCGCACATTGCAGGGGCTCGCGGGCTACAACGCCGCCAAGGCGGGGCTCGAACAATATGTCGCCACCGCCGCCGACGAGTTGGGCCAGTACAGGATCCGCGTCAATTCGGTCCGTCCGGGCCTGACCAAGACCGGTGTGATCGGCGAGGAGATCGAACACCCGGTCTACAAGGCGCGCTTCACCAAGCATACCCCGCTCGGTTTTTACGGCGTGCCCGACGATTTCGGGCCGATGGTGTCGATGCTGCTCAGCCCGGACTCGTCCTGGATCACCGGCCAGACCTTCTCGATCGACGGCGGCCTGTCGTTGCGCGGCTATGGCGGCGACGGGCTGACGACGGACTGAGATCGAGGCGACCGATGGGCAAATATCTGATGATCGTCCAGGCCCGGGCATTGCCCGGCCATGAAGCGGATCTGCCGCGATGGTATGACGAGGTCCACTTCGCGGAGATGTGTGCCATCCCGGGCGTCATTGCTGCGAGACGTTATAACATCATGGAAAACTCACCCACAAAACCCGCCATCTTCGGTCTCGCAATCTACGAAATCGAAGCCGACGACATCGCGACCGTCAGCCGCGAGCTCTACCGGCGCACCAGGGCGGGCGAAATGACCCGCCTCGAAACGCTGGACCGCGAGACGATGACGATGACCTTCTACGAGCAGAAGTCGGAAGTGACGGCTTAGCTCAGCGGAACGTCTGCCCGCCGTCGCAGATG
>CANJRZ010000115.1 GCA_947476735.1 Sphingomonadaceae bacterium | reverse complement strand
GTCGAGGAGCCTGTCCGGGGCCTCGCTCTGCCACTCGACATCCGCGGCACGGCCTTTCAGCGGCGTGTCTGGCAGGCGTTGCAGGCGATCCCGGCCGGCGAGACGAGGAGCTATAGCGAAGTGGCACAAGCACTGGGCGCACCACGATCGGCCCGCGCCGTCGCGGCGGCCTGTGCTGCCAACAAGATCGCGGTCGCCGTGCCCTGTCACCGCGTCGTCGGCCGCGACGGATCGCTGGCGGGCTATCGCTGGGGATTGGAAAGGAAGCGCGAGCTGTTGAGGAAAGAGGCGCGCTAATCCTTATCTCGTCATCCCTGCGAAGGCAGGAATCCCTGTCTGCTTTCTTCTCAGATGGCATCGGTTGCAATGGCCGACATTGACCACAGCCTTCGCTGGGGTGACGCGGAATGGAGACAATTTTCTCACATTGTCCGGATGGCCTTCCTTCCATCCTCCAGATAATCCACCTCCGATGGATCAGCACGTCCCTGTTCGCCACCTTCTCCTCGCACTCGCGGTGGTCGCGGTTTGGGGTACCAATTTTGTCGTGATCCGAATCGGGCTTGATGAGCTGCCGCCGTTGCTGTTCGCCACGTTGCGCTTCTTCTTCGCGCTGCTGCCGGCGGCCTTTTTCATCCGCCGCCCGCAGGTGCCGTGGAGATCGCTCGCCGCTTATGGCGTGCTGATCGGTTTCGGTCAGTTCGGGCTGCTCTATATCGCGATGAACGGCTTCATCTCGCCGGGGGTGGCCTCGCTGGTGGTGCAGAGCCAGGTCTTCTTCACGATCGGTCTTGCCATGGCGTTCAGCGGAGAGCGGGTGCGTCTCTTCCAGATCGCCGCGCTGCTCATGGCTACCGCCGGCGTTGCGGTGATCCTCGCCCATGGCGATGCCAGCGCGACGCCGCTCGGCCTCGGCCTCGTCCTGCTCGCGGCGATCAGCTGGGCGGGCGGCAATCATGTCGCCAAGGTAAGCGGCGCGACCAACATGCTCGCCTTCGTCGTCTGGGCCAGCCTCTTTTCGGTCCCGCCCTTGTTGGCGGGTTCGTTGATCCTGGAAGGATGGCCCGCGATCACATTCGCGCTCTCGCATGCTGGCCCCGAAGCCTGGGCGGCGGTGCTGTGGCAATCGGTCGGCAATACGATGTTCGGCTATGCGGCCTGGGGCTGGCTGCTCGGACGCCACCCTGCGGCCACGATAACGCCGACGGCGATGCTGGTACCCGTCTTCGGCATGGCGGCGTCCGCGCTCCTGCTCGGGGAGGCACTGCCGTTGTGGAAGCTGGGGGCGGCTGCACTGGTGATCGGCGGGCTCGCCATCAACGTGCTCTGGCCTTTCGCGGCGCGCTTGCCTGGCTTCCCCTGGCGTCGAGGGGCGGCGAGTTAGCCCGTTGGGTACGGCTGTCCGCGTGTCTTGCCACTGACAGGGTCTGTCGATAGCCTCCTGCCTTCGTTGGGGGGAGCGGGACATGAGCGGAGAGTTTGCGGTCGCACCGGTGGAAAAGGCGGCGCGCGTCGCCTCGCTTGATGTGCTGCGCGGGATCGCCGTGCTCGGCATCCTGATGATGAACATCACCGGCTTTGCGATGCTGCCACAGGCTTATGGCAATCCGCTCGTCGAAGGCGGATCGTCGGGCGCCAATCATATCGTTTATGTGATCATCAACGTGCTGTTCGAAGGCACGATGCGCGGGATCTTCTCGCTGCTTTTCGGCGCCAGCATCGTCCTGCTGACCGGCCGGATGGAAAAGGCGGGCGCCGGGATCATGGCGGCAGAGGTCCATTTCCGCCGGATGCTGTGGATGCTTCTGTTCGGGATTATCCACTGGGCACTGATGCTTTGGTATGGCGAGATATTGTTCAATTACGCGATGTGCGGCCTGCTGCTGTTCTCGATGCGCAAGCTTGCGCCGCGGCTACAGATCATCATGGCGGTGCTGATGCTGCTCGCCGCCGCAGCCTTCCAGACGGCGGAATATCAGACGGTGGCGAAGAAGGAAGTTGCGGCAGTCGAGGCACAGGCGGCGAAGGCCTCGGGCGCCAGATTGTCAGCTGTGCAGACGAAGGCGATCGAAGCCTGGAAAGAACAGATCGACCAGAATTTCCCGAATGCGGAAAAGGCCGCAAAGGTCCGTGGCTGGCACAGCGGCTCCTGGTTCGATGCCGTCGTCGGCCAGTTCGAGACGAGCTACAAATTCCAGTGGACCACGGCGCCCGTCTGGCTGGTGTTCGACATGATCCCCTTCATGTTGCTGGGCATGGCGCTGCTGAATCTCGGCGTGCTGGGCGCGGCGGCGAGCACGCGCACTTATGTGCTGATGGCCGTGGTCGGATATGGCATCGGCATTCCGCTCGGCATTTACGAGCTGAACCTGGTTCTCGACGGTCATTTCGGCCCGGCTGCCTTTGCCAAAGCCGATCGGACCTATCAGCTCAGCCGGCTGGCGATGGTTGTGGGGCATCTCGGGCTGGCACTGCTGTTCATTCGCGCCGGACTGTTCGCGCCGCTGCAGCGGGCGCTCGCCGCCACCGGGCAGATGGCGCTCAGCAACTATCTCGCCCAGACGATCATCTGTACCGCGCTCTTCTATGGCTTCGGTTTCGGCCTGTACGGCGCGTTCGAGCGCTATCAGCTCTATTATATCGTCGCGGCGATCTGGGCGGTCGAACTGATCTGGAGCCCGTTATGGTTGCGCCATTATAGGTTCGGCCCGTTCGAATGGCTGTGGCGCTCGCTCACTTACTGGAAGCTGCAGCCGATGCGAATCTGACAGTCCTGGCGACTGTTGCATGCTAAAGGCCGATGCGTTTCAGATATCGATGGTGAGCATCAGCAGCGCCCGTCGGCGCTCATCCATGAACATCGTATTGGGAGCGACGACCTTCCAGCTCCGCTTGTCGAGGATGTTGCTGACGGTGAAGCGGTAGCTCGCCGGCATTTTGCCCAGCGTGAATTTCTGCCGGATGCCGAGGTCGATCGTGGTGAAGCCGGACAGCGAGAGCTGGCGGCCGCCGAGGCTGGCCAGCGGCCGCGCGCCCAGCGCGCGCTTGCCGGTATAGACTATCGAGAGGGTCGGGGTGAGCCCGCCGAAGATGTCGGTCCGGTAATTGGCGTCGAGCCGGGCGAACAGCGATGGCACCCCGGTCGGCCGCTTGCCGGCGAGGCCGAGATCGCGCGCCGCACCCGACACCCGCGCCTGGATGCCCACCGCGCCGGCGATCAGGCTGAAGCGCGAGCCGAACTGGCCCGCCAGTGACGCCTCCAGCCCACGATGGCGGACTGTCCCGATCGGTGTGAACACGCTGCTCGCGTCGAAGGCGAAATAGGGCTTCTTGATCTGGAAGGCGCTGACCACCAGCTGCCCGCCGTGGAAATGCCAGCGCGCGCCGCTCTCATATTGGGTCGAGCGGGTAGCGGGCAGCTGCTCGTTGCGGTTGGCGGCGTTCTCGGGCGCAGTGCCGCTGTCCTCGAGCCCGCGCTGGGTCGCCACATAGAGCGAGACGTCCTTGGTCACCGGCACCGCGAGCGTCGCATTATAGAGCCAGGGATTGTCGCGCTGGGCGGTCATGATCCCGGTCCGGCCGTCGCGCGAGCGCGCCCGGTAGCGCGTCTTCTGCAGTCCGAGGTTGAGCGAGGCGATGCCGTCGATCTTGCCGAGATAGCCGAGCAGTATCTCCGACTGTTTGACCCGTCCTGAATTGGGCCGGCCGAAGGTGAAGATCGGCTCGGGCTCGGGATCGGGCGTGCCATAGCGGATCTGGCCGAGATTGCGGATGTCCGAGCCGCCATTTTCGGTGAGGCGGTCGCGGCCGCGGAAGCCGACGATGATCCGGTGCTGGAAGCGCTTCCCGCCCAGCCGCAGCGCCGCCTGGATCTCGCCGCTGGTGCTGTGGATGGTGTGATGGGGATCGGCGATCAGCCGGTGGTTGGCCAGTTCGGTTCGGTCGACGATCGAATAGATTTCGGAATAATTCTCGTCGCGGCTGCCCGAGGTGTGGAAGATGCCGCCGCGCAGCGAGAGCTGCTGGGTGATCGGGGTCCGGAAGACGAACCCCATATGGTTGTTGTCGTAGCGGGCTGCCGCCCATTTCTGGATCAGATCGAGTCGCTTGCCTGGAAATTTGGGGACGAAGTCGCTGACCACGGTGAGCGGGTGATTGCGGAATTTGTGGAAGCGGGTCTGCTGGATATAGGCGGTGTACTCGCCGCCGCCGATGCGCAGCGTGGGGCGGACCGCCCAGCCGAAGCTGCCATTGTCCGATGCGTCGCTGTTCTCATAGAGAGAATAAGTGTAGCCGGCGGCGAGGCTCAGCCGGTCTTTGATGATCGGGATGCGGAGGTCGAGTTCGTCGAAGGTGCCGCCGAACGGGCTGAACGTGTGCGCGAGGCTGGCGCCGAGCTTGGTCGGGAAGGGGCGCAGCCGGAAGTCGACCACCCCGGTGGGCGCCTGGAAGGGGAAGTCCTGCGCGGCGAAGCCGACGCGGATCGCGGTCAGCCCGCGCAGCCGGTAGGTGATCGGGTTTATCGGGTCGAAATAAATGCCGTCGATGCGGCCGTTGCCGGCTTTGAGCGGGTTGAAGCCGCGCGTGTCGCTCTCGGTGTAGATGCCGGTGGTTTCCTGACCGACCGCGGATCCGAAGGCATCGTCGGCGCTGGCAACGGCATTCTCCGCCGCGCGCTGCGCGTAAAGGGGGGCGGTCGGGCTCGCCAGTGCCAATGGGACGGCGCACCATCTCCAGCGCTTGTTGTTCATCGTCCCCTCTCTCTCGGCGCGTTCAAAGCATGCGGAGCGCTTCGTTGCAACGCACCTCGATTTTTTTGACTCCACCAGCGAAAAAATGAGTGTAAGAACAAAAGTAGAACATGAATGAGTCGCGGAACACCCTGGCCGCCCTGAGATCACGCATTGGTGCGATCGAGGGGCCGAAGCCGTCTCCGGCGGAGCGCTTCGCGCTGGGCCTGCCGTCGCTCGACGCGCAGCTGGGCGGCGGGCTGCCGCGCGGCCGGCTGCACGAGCTGTTCGCGGCTGGGGCCGGGGATCGTGCGGCGCTGGCCGGGGCGGGGCTGATGCTGGCGATGCGGCTGGGGGAGGGGCCGCTGCTCTGGCTGCGGCAGGATAGCGCGGTCCGCGCTGGCGGCCGGCTCTATGGGCCGGGGCTGGCCGATCTGGGCTTCGATCCGGCGCGGCTGATCGAGGTTGTCGCGCCCGACGAGGCGGGGCTGCTGCGTGCGGCCGGCGATGCGGTGCGCTGCGCGCAAGTCGCAGCGGTGCTGATCGAGCCGTGGAAGGCGGCGCGCGGCTTCGATCTGACGGTGAGCCGGCGGCTGTCGGTCGCGGCGGAGAAGTCGGGCGTCACCGTCCTGCTGCTCCGCGCCGAGGCCGAGCCGGGTCCGAGCGCCGCCTATAGCCGCTGGCAGGTGCGCTCGCTCGCCTCGGCCGCGTTCGAGGCCGGAGCGCCCGGCCATCCTGCGGTCGAGATCATATTGCTGCGGCATCGCGGCGGGCTTGCCGGCTTGCGCGCATGTCTGGAGTGGAATCGTGAGGAACATGTCTTCCGGGAAGCGGCGCTATCTGGCACTGGCTTTCCCCTTTCTGCCGGCCGACCGGCTGGCGCGGGCGATCAGGACGGGTGCGGCCCCGAACAGCTTGGGGAGCGGCTTTCCGCCTGAGGCGCCGTTCGTCCTGGTCGAAAAGCTGAAGGGCGCGATGCGGCTGGCGGCGGTCAGCCGCGCGGCGCTGGAGCTTGGCTTCGGGCCTGGTCTCAGTCTCGCCGATGCACGTGCACGGCTGCCGGATCTGGGCGTTGCCGATCTCGATCGCCGCGCCGACACCGCCTGGCTCGAACGGATCGCCGACGGCTGCGATCGCTATACGCCGATGGTCGCGCTCGATCCGCCCGACGGGCTGATCCTCGATATCAGCGGCTGCGTGCATCTGTTCGGCGGCGAGGCGGCGTTGCGCGGCGATCTGGTGGCGCGGCTCGAACGGCTCGGCATGACGGTGCTGAGCGCGATCGCCGACACCCCCGATGCCGCGCATGCGCTGGCGCGATACTCTCCAAATCCTCCCTATCGCGCAGCGATGGGGAGGGGGACCGTCGAAGGCGGTGGAGGGGTAAGCCCCACTATGGCCAACGCTGGTGGAGAGGTTGCAAAACCCATCCACCATGCTGCGCATGGTCCCCCTCCCCATGCTTTGCATAGGGAGGATCTAAGTCGCCTCCCCGTCGAAGCGCTCGAACTCGATCCCGAGGAGGCGGTCGCGCTCCGCCGCGCCGGGCTCAGACGGCTGGGCGATCTGAGCAGCCGGCCATCGCAGATCCTCGCGGCGCGCTTCGGCGACGTGGCGAGCGAGCGGCTCGCCCGGGTCGCGGGCGGATGCGACATCCGGATCACGCCGCGCCGCGCCGAGCCGGCGCTGAGGCTCGAACGGCGCTTTGCCGAGCCGATCGGTCGCACCGAGGCCGCGTTCGCCGCGATCGCTGAACTGCTGGGCGAGGCGGTGCGGCGGATGGAGGAGGCGCATCACGGCGGGCGACGGTTCGAGGCGCAGCTGTTCCGCACCGACGGGCTGGTGCGCAGCCTGCGGGTGGAAACCGGACTGCCGGTCCGTGACGTCGCGCTCGTCATGCGGCTGTTCGACGAACGGCTCGATACGCTCGCCGATCCGGTCGATCCGGGCTTCGGCTTCGATCTGGTGCGGCTGTCGGTGCCGCGCTGCGAACCGCTGGCGCCGCTCCAGCTGCCGCTCGAAGGCGGTGCGCTTGCCGAAGACGAGCTGGCCCAGTTGCTCGATCGGCTCTCGACTCGGCTGGGGCGTAACCGGGTGCGGCGGCTGGGGCCACGCGACAGCCATATCCCCGAACAGGCGGTCTTCGCCTTCCCTGCGATCGAAGGCGGTCCGGCCGAAGACTGGCCGGCCCCGGAGCCGGGTGAACCGCCGCTCAGGCCCACCCATTTGTTCGATCCGCCCCAGCCGATCGAGGTGGTCGCCGGCGTGCCCGACGGCCCGCCGCAGCGTTTCCGCTGGCGGCAGCAGCTGCACGAAGTGACGCTCGCCGAGGGCCCCGAACGGATCGGCTCGCTGTGGTGGCGCCGCGCCGACAATGGCGGGCTCGCGCGCGACTATTATCGGGTCGAGGATCGGCTGGGGCGCCGCTTCTGGCTGTTCCGCCATGGCCTCTACGGCCGCGAGGCGGTGAACCCCGCCTGGTACATCCATGGCTTGTTCGCATGAGCAGGGGCCCGCCTTTCGCCGAAATGGTCGTGGCGACCAATTACAGCTTCCTGCGCGGAGCCTCGCCGGCCGGGGATATGGTCGCGGCGGCGGTCGCGGCCGGCCATGCCGGGCTCGGTATCGCCGATCGCAACACGGTGGCGGGGGTGGTGCGGGCCTGGGATGCGCTTCGCAAGGTCCGGGCCGAACTGAAGGCGGAAGGCCTGCCGGACATTGATTTCAGGCTGGCGACCGGCGCCCGGCTGGTTTTCGCCGACGGCACGCCCGATATCGTCGCCTATCCCGTGACCCGCCAGGGCTGGGGTCGGCTGACCCGGCTGCTGACGATCGGCAATCGCCGCGCGGTGAAGGGCGATTGCGTGCTCTTGCTCGACGATCTGCTTGCGGCTTGCGACGATCTTCTGCTGATCGTGATGCCGGGCGGGGAGGGGCTGCGCGTCGGCGAGGAGGGGGCGCGGCTCCATCCCAACTGGCAGGGGCCGCTGCGGGGGCCTGCCGATCCGGGCGAGCAACTCCATACACCCGAAAAAGGCGCGGTCCCCTCCTCTCTTTCGTCATCCCAGCGCAGGCTGGGATCCATGTCTCTGGCGGCAGTCGATGGTGTTCGAGTTGATGAACTACCTCCTGTGAAAACAGGCATGGATGCCAGCCTCCGCTGGCATGACGGGGTCAGGAGGGTGCTCTCCCGTCTCAAACCCCTGGCCCCTGATCGCCTCTGGCTCGGCCTGTCCATGCCCTATTCCGGCCGTGACAAGCGGCGGCTTGCGAAGCTCGCCCGCATCGCGAACGAACTCTCCGTCCCGCTCATCGCCACCAACGACGCGCTCTATGCCAGCCATGAGCAGCGCCGGCTGCACGATGTCGTCACGTGCATCCGGCTCGGCATCAGGCTCGATGAGGCGGGACCCCGGATCGCCGCCAATGGCGAACGTCATCTCAAGCCCGGCGGGGAGATGGCGCGCCTGTTCGCCGAATATCCGGAGGCGGTCGGCGAAAGCGTGCGGCTGCTCGATCGGATCACCTTCGATCTCGAACAGCTTCGCTACGAATATCCGCACGAGCCGATCCCCGAAGGCTGGACGCCGCAGGGCTGGCTCGAGCATCTCGTCGCCGAAGGGGTGCGCTGGCGCTATGGCGACACTCCGTCCAGGGCGGTGTTCGATCTGGTCGAGACCGAGCTCAAGCTCGTCCGCAAGGCGCGCTACGCTTATTATTTCCTGACCGTCCACGATATCGTCCGGGAAGCGCGGAGGCTCGAAATCCTCTGCCAGGGGCGCGGCTCGGCGGCCAATTCGGTGATCTGCTACGTGCTCGGCATCACCTCGGTCGATCCGGTCGCCAACAAGCTGCTCTTCTCGCGCTTCATCTCCGAGGACCGCAACGAACCGCCCGATATCGACGTCGATTTCGAGCATGAGCGGCGCGAGGAGGTGATGCAATATATCTACCGGCGCTATGGCCGCCACCGTGCCGGGATCGCCGCCACCGTCATCCATTACCGGCCGAGAAGCACGGTGCGCGAAGTCGCCAGGGTGCTGGGGCTGAGCGAGGACATCGCCACCCGGCTGACCTCGACGATCTGGGGCAGCTATGCCTCGAAGATGGGGGACAGGCGCTTCCAGGAGGCCGGTTTCGATCCCGCCAATGTCGAAATCGGACGGCTCACCATGCTGGTCGAGCAGCTGCTCACCTTCCCGCGGCACCTCTCCCAGCATGTCGGCGGTTTCGTGCTGACCGAGGACCGGCTCGACGAGACGGTGCCGATCCACAATGCGGCGATGGACGAGCGCACCTTCATCGAATGGGACAAGGACGATATCGACGCGCTCGGCCTGATGAAGGTCGATGTGCTCGCGCTCGGCATGCTCACCTGCATCCGCAAGGCCTTCGCCCTGATCGAAACGCATATCGGCCGGCAGTACACGCTCGCCACCATCCCGCCCGATCAGGCCGATGTCTACGACATGCTGTGCAAGGGCGACAGCATCGGCGTCTTCCAGGTCGAAAGCCGTGCCCAGATCAACATGCTGCCGCGCCTGCGCCCGCGCGAGCTCTACGATCTCGTCATCCAGGTCGCGATCGTGCGGCCGGGGCCGATCCAGGGCGGCATGGTCCATCCCTATCTGCGGCGCCGGGCGAAGAAGGAGCCCGTGGTCATCCCGTCGCCCGCGCCGCCGCACGACCCGCACGAACTCTTCGACGTCCTCGGCAAGACGCTCGGTGTGCCGCTGTTCCAGGAACAGGCGATGAAGCTGGCGATCGTCGCCGCCAGTTTCACCGACGCCGAGGCCAACCAGCTTCGCCGCGCGATGGCGACCTTCCGCAATGTCGGGACGATGCCGCGGTTCGAAGGCAAGATGATCGAAGGGATGGTCGCGCGCGGCTATCCGCGTGATTTCGCCGAACGCTGTTTCGAGCAGATCAAGGGCTTCGGCAGCTATGGCTTTCCCGAGAGCCACGCCCAGAGTTTTGCGCTGCTCGTCTATGTCTCTTCCTACATCAAATGCCGCTACCCGGCGGTGTTCGCCTGCGCGCTGCTCAATTCCCAGCCGATGGGCTTCTACGCCCCGGCTCAGATCGTCCGCGACGCCCGCGAACATGGCGTCGAGGTCCGCGCGATCGACATCAATGCGAGCGACTGGGATAACAGTCTGGAGCCAATCCTATCACCCCTCCCCTTCAAGGCAGGGGCAGGGGGTGGGGCCTGTCCACGAGGGTACGGTGGGGAGGAGAGGCCCCACCCCCACCCCTCCCCTGAAGGAGAGGGGCTTACACTCGCCCTCCGCATCGGCTTCCGCCAGATCGACAGCTTCCGCGAAGCCTGGGCCGCGGCGATCGTCGCCGCGCGCGCCGGCGGGCGCTTCACCAGCATCGAGCAGCTGGCCCGCCGCGCCTCCTTGCCGCGCCGGGCGCTGCGCCTGCTCGCCGATGCTGACGCCTTCCGATCGATCGGCCTCGACCGCCGCACCGCGCTGTGGGAGGCGCGGCGCACTCCCGATGGCGAGCTGCCGCTGTTCGCCGCCGCCCGCGCCCGCGAGCTGGGCGAGGAGCCCGACGCGATGCTCCCCGCCATGCCGCTCTCCGAGCAGGTTGCCGCCGACTATCAGCTCACCCGCCTGTCCTTGAAGGGCCATCCGCTGCAGTTCCTGCGCGGTGTTTTCCGCGCCGAAGGCGTCCTGACCTGCAAGGAGGCGGGCGAGGCGAAGAACGGCAGGCAGGTCAAGGTGGCCGGCGTCGTCCTCGTCCGCCAGCGCCCGGGTGAAGGCAAGGCGATCTTCATCACGCTGGAGGATGAGACCGGTATCACCAACGTCCTGCTCTGGGCGCGGGTCTTCGAGGTGCAGCGCCGCCAGGTGATGGCGTCGCGGCTGATGGTCGTCGAAGGTGAAATCCAGCGGAGCGAGGATGGCGTCGTCCATCTGATGGGGGTGAGGGTCCATGATCGTACCGCCGAGCTCAGCCGCCTCTCGGAGGACCACCGCACCGAGATCGAGCTGTCGCACGCCGATATATTCGATCATCCGCAGATCCCCCGCGATCACGCGCCGCGCGGCAGCCGCCACCCGCGCAATGTACGAGTCCTCCCCAAGTCGCGCGATTTCCATTAGGCCTGATTCAATCAAGCAGGAGAGATGCGATGCTGAAACAGGTGGTGCTGCTCAAGCGGCGGCCGGGGATGAGCCGGGACGAATTCATCGACTATTATGAAAACCATCATTCGAAGCTGATCGCGCCGATCCT
>CANJRZ010000114.1 GCA_947476735.1 Sphingomonadaceae bacterium | reverse complement strand
TGGAACGAGCCCGACCTCTACAAGCAGGGATTACTCAGGATGCGCGCGCTCGGCGTGCCGCCCGAACTGCCCTGGTATCCCACCTATCTGACCCTCGACCCCGAACATCAGAAACATGTCGTGGCGCTGGTCGAGGACCCCGAGGTGCGGCTCGACATTGCTGCGATCGACATGGGTTCGGGCAATATCAACGACTATGATCCGGCAACCCGGACCTTCACCAGCCCCGAGGCGTCGAAGCCATGGTCGCACAATTTCCACAAGCAGTTCTTCGATATCTGCCGCCAGCTGGGCCTGCGCCCCTATCTCGGCGTCTATGAGCCGGGCGCGCTGCGCAGCATCGCGCGCTATCTCGAGATGGGCTGGCTCGAGCCGCCGCTGCTGATCAAATTCTTCTTTTCCGACGCCGGCCCCTATGGCTTCCCGCCAACCCCGCGCTGCGTCGAGATGTTCACGCAGGTGATGGAGATGACGCTGCCCGGCGTACCGAAAATCTGGTTCAGCATGTGCTACGGCCATTCGATCTGGGATCTGGTCGAGCCGACCATCGCGCTCGGCGGCCATGTCCGGGTCGGGCTCGGCCAATATCACCCCTGGTACTGGCCCGACCCTTCCGGTGAGCAGCCGACCAACGCCGAACAGGTCGCCCGGGTCGCCGGCATCGCCCGGAGGATGGGCCGCGAACTCGCCACCCCGGCCGAGGCGCGCGCCGCCTTTGGCCTCAAGCCGTGGAATTGACCATGAAGAAGCTGATCATCGAAGCGGCGATCCACGAGATGGTCTCGAAGGAGACCAACCCCCATGTCCCCTATGGCCCACAGGAGGTGGCTGCGGATGCCGCAGCGTGCGTGGCGGCGGGCATGTCCTTCCTTCATTTCCATGCACGCGATCCCGAGACCGGTGAGCAACGCTGGACCGACGCCGACAGCTATCGCCAGGCGATCCTGGCGATGCGGAAGCTCGGCGTGTCGGAGGCGCTGCCCTGGTATCCGACCTATGGCGGACTCGACCCGGTGGCTTTCGCGCATGTCGGCGAACTCGCTGCAGATCCCGCGATCCGGCTCGGGCTGACATCGATCGACATCGGCACCGGCAATTACAATGACTGGAATCCGCAGACCCGCGAGTTCGTCTCGCCCGACTGGGTGCAGAGCCTGTCGCATGCCGGCGCCGAACGGTTGCTTGCCATGGCGCGGGCTATGGGCCTGCGCCCCTGCCTGATCGTCTATGAGCCGGGACAGCTCCGCCATGTCGGCGCCTATCTCGAGAAAGGCTGGATCGAGCCGCCGATCGTGCTGCGCTTCAACTTCTCCGACTTCGCGCCCTATGGCCTGCCGCCCCGCGCCGAGAGCGTCGGCATGATCTCTGAGCTGATCGAGATGGTGCTGCCGGGCGTGCCGGTCGAGTGGATCGTCGCCTGCCACGGCCCATCGGTCTGGGACATGGCGCCGGCGGCGATCGCGGCGGGCGGGCATGTCCGGGTCGGGCTCGGCCAATATCATCCGTGGATGTGGCCCGACATGGGCAATGACAGGCCGAGCAACGCCGAGCAGGTGGCGCGGGTGGCGGAGATGGCGAAGGCCGCAGGGCGTGAGATAGCGACGCCGGAGGAGGCGCGGGCGATATTGGGGCTGAATTAAGCCGCCGGCCAGTCCAGCCACTTGCGCGCCGTCCCGCCGAGCACTGCCGCCTTCTCCGCTTCGCTCAGACCCGGATCATTGCGGACCATGAACAGAAGCTCGGCCCAGCTCTCGCCGGTCTGGTTGACGCTGTTGTCGCTCGCCCACATCACCCGATCGGCGCCGAAGGCATCGATCGCCTTGCGCAGCCAGGGGCGAAGCCCTTCGTTCGGATAGCCGGGCTGATCGAACATCGACGGGGCATGGCCCCATTTGAGCGCGACATTGGGCCGTTCGGCGAGGCGCAGCACCTTGTCGAACCACTTGTCGAGCGGGCCGTCGCCAAATGCCGCCCACCAGGCCGCGCTGTCGGGCAGACCCTCGAGCTGGGCGAGTATCGGCCGAAGCAGCTTGCCATAGGGCATGCCGGTATGATCGAGGATGATCTTCGTGTCAGGGTAGCGATCGGCATAGCCGGCGACGGTATCCGCGAGCCCCGCCGCCATCACGAACAGCGGCAGGCCGCTTGCCGCCGCTGCCTCGAACACCGGTCCATGGTCGCCCGCCTCGAAGCTCGCCATCTCGGCGCGGCTATTGCCGGCCAGGATGCGCAGCGCCCGGCAATAGGTCGCGTCGCGCGCCTGGCGAACGAGGCTCGCCAGTTCGGGATCGCGATGATCGACCCGCAGCAGATAGGAAAAGCGATCAGGCCAGGTCCAGGCCGCGAGCTCCGTGATCGGCGTCACCGGACGATAGGCGCCGTTCGGCAAAGTGTAGCCCGGATGGCCGGGCGTTCCGACCCACCATTCGTCGATCATCGCCCCTTTGATGCCGATCGCATCCATCGCCGCAACCATCTCGGCCGCCCCGGTCGGGCCGAGATGCACCTGGGCGTCAACGATATCCATCATGCCATCTCCTGAGCCGTCGGCCAGTTCAGCCATTTGCGGGCGGTCTTCGCGAAGATCCATTCGCGCTCCTCGTCGCTGAGATCGGGATTGGCGCGGATCGAGAAGACCAGCTCGGCCCAGCTCTCGCCGGTCAGGTTCACGGTATAGTCGGTGCCGAACATGATCCGGTCGGCGCCGAAAGCGTTGATCGCCTTACGCAGCCAGGGCCAGGTGCCGGCATTGGGATAGCCGGGCGAATCGAACATTGTCGACGCATGCGCCCATTTCATCGCGACATTGGGGCGATCGGCCATCTTCAGCACCCGGTCGAACGCCTTGTCGAGCGGCTCCTCGCCGACCTTGTTCCAATGCGCCTCGCTGTCGGGCAACCCCTCGAGCTTCATGATCACCGGGCGCATCAGCCGGCCGGGCGGCATGCCGGTGTGGCAGATGATCACCTTGAGATCGGGAAAATCGTCGAGATAGCGGCCGATCAGCTCGGTGTTCCCGGCGACCATGGTGAAGACCGGCAGGCCATTCTCGGCGGCAGCGCGGAACACCGGGGCGTAATCGCCTGCCGCGAATTTGGCGACCGCATCACGGCTCATCCCCGGCGAGACGCGCAGCGCCCGGCAATGGGTCGCATCGCGCGCCTGGCGAACGAGGCTGTCGAGCTCGGGATCGCGATGGTCGATGCGCAGCAGATAGGAGAAGCGGTCGGGATATTGCCAGGCGGCGAGCTCGGCGGTGGGCGACGGGCGGCGCTGGATGCCGGGGCCGACCGCATAGTGCGGATCGTTCGGGGTCTTGATCCACCATTCGTCGATCATCACCGCGCTGATTCCGATCGCGTCCATCGCCGCGATCGTCTCGGCGATGCCGCCGGGGCCGAAATGAATCTGGCTGTCGATGATTTCCAAAGCGCCTCTCTCCCTCTTTCTTCTCTTTTGCCGTCATCCCGGCGGAGGCCGGGAACTCAGGCGTCTCCCGCCGCTAGCGTGCTCCCCACCGCCGGAGACCCCGGCCTCCGCCGGGGTTACGGTGGAGGTTAGGCCTCATCCCCCGTACAGTGCGTCGATCCGCTCGCCATAGACCGCGCGGATCGCGTGGCGGCGGTTCTTCATCGAGGGGGTCATCTGCTCATTCTCGATCGAGAAGGGCTCGTCGGCGATAATGATGCGACGGACCTTCTCGATCACCGACAGATCGGCATTGACCCGGTCAACCGACGCCGACAACGCCTTGAGGAGTTCGGCATTGTCGCGCAGTGCCCTGAGGTCGGGCTTGAGACCATGCTCCTTTGCCCAGCCGGCGAGCCATTCCTGATCAGGCACCACGAGCCCGACGACATAGGGCCGCTTGTCGCCTGAGACCATTGCCTGGGCGATCTCGGGCTGAAGGGTGAGCATGCCCTCGACCTTCTGGGGGGCGATATTGTCGCCCTTGTCGTTGACGATCAGATCCTTCTTGCGGTCTGTGATCCTGAGCCGGCCCTTCGCGTCGAGCAGGCCGATATCGCCGGTGTAGAGCCAGCCGTCCCTGAGCACCCGCTCGGTCTCGGCTTCATTGCGCCAGTAGCCGTGCATCACGAGCTCGCCGCGCACCAGTATCTCGCCATCCTCGGCGATGCGAATCTCTACCCCCTTCATCGGCGGGCCGACCGTGTCGTTTCTGATCCCCGCGCGTAGCCGATTGCATGAGATGACCGGGCCGGCCTCGGTCTGACCATAGCCCTGGAGCAGGGTCAGCCCCAAAGATGAGAAGAAATGCCCGACCTCGGGATTTAGCGGCGCGCCGCCCGAGACCAGCGCCTTGATCCGACCCCCGAAGCGCTTGGCGACCTTGGGCTTGAGCAAGAGGTCGATCAGCATTTTATAGGGATAATCGGTCAGCCGGAGCTGGTCGCGCGCGCCGATTTCCATCGCCTTGTCGAACAGCTTCTTGCCGATCCCGCCCTGCTTCTCAATCGTCTTGATAAGCCGTCCGCGGATCAGCTCGAAAAGGCGCGGCACGACGACCATGATCGTCGGGCCAACCTCCTCGATATTGGCGGCGAGCTTTTCGAGCCCCTCGGCATAATAGATCTGTCCACCGAGGCCGATCGGCAGGAACTGGCCGCCGCTATGCTCATAAGCATGGGAGAGCGGCAGGAAGGACAGGAACACCTCCTCGCCCCAGCCGAAATCATGGGCGAGAATATCGAGACAGCCTTCGACATTGCACAGGATCGAACCGTGATGCTGGCGCACCCCGCGCGGCGCGCCGCCGGTGCCGCTGGTGTAAATCAGGCAGGCCAGTTCGTCGCGCCCGACATTGGCGACCGATGCCGCCGCCGCCGCGGCATCGGCATTCGGATTGCCGGCCAGTTCGGCAAAGGACAGGCAGCGCACGCTGCTCGCCGCCAGGGCTTCCATTGAGATCACGAACTCGCAGGTCGACGAGCGGACCACCGCCGGCAGCAATGTCTGCGCCAGCTTCGCGGTCGAGACGATCACCGCGCGAGCGCCGCTATTCTCGAGAATATGGGTGTGATCGCGCTCGGTGTTGGTCGTGTAGGTCGGCACCGTCACGCAGCCCGCGGTCATGATCGCGAGATCGGCGATGCAGAATTCGGGCCGGTTTTCCGAGACAAGGACAACCCGGTCACCCGGCTTCAGCCCCTGCGCCTTGAGCGCGCCGGCGAACGACGCAACCTGCTTCGCCACCTGCGCCCAGCTCAGCGGCGTCCAGACTCCGGCCTGCTTGGCCCAGAGGAATGGCGCATCGCCCTTCTCCGTCGCGCGGGCGAAAAACATTGTCATCAGGTTCGGGAACGTCTCGAACGTGCGCATCATCTCTCCCCTGTTTCGCGATGGTTTACGCGTTGATCCCCCTTGCTGCCAAGAGAGTGGGATGATCGGGGAAATATGGCTTTGGGGTTACGATCGCACGACGTCGCCTATCGCTATTCGGAGGGGCGGTCCTTCTGGAAGGTGGCAGTCACCGGCTTGATCGGTTTGCCGTCGAGGCCCATCGACACGCCCTCGCTGCGCGGATCGGCCGCGCCGACCCAGGCGCCGTCGCGCCATTCGACCGCATTTGCCTTCAACCCCAGCGGTGCGACGTTCAGCTTCTCGCCCAGCGTCGCGAGCATTGGCAGCATCGCCTCGATCGCGCTATCCTTCTCGGCGACGCCCCCCGGAGCCGGTGCATAGAGCAGGCCCAGCGAGATCGCGTCCTGCGCGCTCAGCTTCCAGTCGATCACCCCGATCAGCGCCTTGGCGAGCTGCGCGATGATCGTCGAGCCCCCCGCCGCGCCGATCGACAGCCTTATCTTGCCCGCCGGATCAAAGACGATCAGCGGCGACATCGAGCTGCGCGGCCGCTTGCCGCCCTCGAGCCGGTTGGCGGTCAGCGCGCCGCCTTTGTCGGGCACGATATTGAAGTCGGTGAGTTCGTTGTTGAGGAAGATCCCGTTCATGCTTTGCCCCGATCCGAACACGCTCTCGATCGTGACCGTCGCCTGCGCGATATTGCCCCAGCGATCGACTGCGGTGAGCGACGAGGTGCCATGCTCGGGCTGGAGGGCCGCCTTCGGAAAGGCCGGCGCACCCGCCGGCTGGCCGGGCGTGACGCTCGCCATCGTGCTGTCGGGCGAGATCAGTGCCGATCGGGTGGCGATATAGTTAGCGGCGAGCAGCCCTTCGATCGGCACTTTCACATAGTCCGGATCGGCGAGCCAGGTGTCGCGATCGGCATAGGCGAGGCGCGAGCTTTCGGCGAACAGATGCCAGGCAACCGGTGAATCCTTGCCCAGCCCGGCCATGTCGAACCGCTCGAGCTGCTTGAGGATCAGCAGCACGACCGGGGTGCCGGTGGCGGGCCCCACGCCGCAGATCCGATAGCCGCGATAAGTACCGCACAACAGCGGGCGCTCGATCACCTTGTAGCTGGCGAGATCGCCCATGGTCATCTTCGATGGGTTTCGCGCCGCGCCGTTGACGGTGGCGGCCAGGGTCCGCGCGGGCGGGCCGACATAGAAATAGTCGGGGCCACGCCGGGCGATCGTTTCGTACAGGGTCGCGAGCTCGGGATTATAGACCACCGTGCCGACTGGTTTGGCCTGGCCCCCAGCGGTGTAGAGATAGGCCTTCGCCCAGTCGTTGAAGAAACCGGTGGCCGGCATCCGGGTCAGGAAGTTGTTGAAGCGGGGCGTGATCGCCCAACCATCGCGGGCGAGCCGTACCGCGGGACCAAACAAGGTCTTCCAGCGCAACTTGCCATGTTCCGCATGGGTGGTCTCCATCAGCCTGAGCGCACCCGGAACGCCGACGCTACGCCCGCCCGGCACCGCCTCCCGCTGCGTCATAGGCTTGCCGTCGGCGCCGTAAAACCAGTCCGGGCCCGCGGCCGCAGGCGCCGCTTCGCGCGCGTCATAGCTGCTGATCTTGCCGGTCCTGGCATCGTGATAAACGAGGAAGCCGCCGCCACCGAGGCCCGAATGGGCCGGCTCGATCACCCCGAGCGCCAGCATCATCGCAACCGCCGCGTCGGCCGCGGTGCCGCCCCTGTTGAGCATCTCGATGCCTGCGGCTGCGGCGCGGGGATCGGCGGCCGAGACCATCGGCTGGGCGACGGCGGCGCTGGCGAAGGAGAGGAAGAGGACGAGTGCGGTCAGGGTGCGGTGCAACATAGGGGCAGCTTATTGCTTTGCCGGAGCCCCACAAGCGTAAAAAGCTGGTCAGGTCAGGCGCCGACCGCTTCCCCGATGGTCTTGAACCCGTCGCGGTCGAGCAGCTTGACCAGTCCGGAGCAGATTCGCTTCGCCAGCCCGGGCCCCTCATAGACCAGCGCCGAATAGAGCTGGACGAGGCTCGCTCCCGCCCGGATACGCGCATAGGCATCCGCCGCGCTGGCAATGCCCCCGGCCGCAATCAACGGCATCGCGCCCCCGGTTGCCTTGCGAAAATCGGCGAGCCGTTGCTGGGCAAGATCGCGCAACGGCGCGCCCGACAGGCCGCCGCTCTCCCCGGCATGGCTGCTCCGCAGCGACGGGCGCGAGATGGTGGTGTTCGAGACGATCAGCCCGTCGAGCTTATAGTCCGCCGAGATCTCGGCGATGTCGTCAATGTCGGCCGGCTCCAGATCGGGCGCGACCTTGAGGAAGACGGGCGGCCCGCCGACCGGGCGCGCCCGCATAACCGCTGCCAGCAGCTCGGTCAGGGCACCGCGATCCTGAAGCGCGCGCAACCCCGGCGTGTTGGGCGAGGAGATGTTGACCGTGAGGTAGCGCGCAACCCCGGCCATCACCTGCACCCCGTGCACATAATCGAGGATTCGATCGGCGGCATCCTTGTTGGCGCCGATATTGACCCCGACGATGCCCGGCCGGTCGTTGCGCCGGAGCAGGCGCTCAAGCGCCGCCGCCTGGCCGCCATTGTTGAAACCCATGCGATTGATCACCGCCCGGTCTTCGACCAGCCGGAACAGCCGCGGGCGAGGGTTGCCGGCCTGCGGGAAAGGGGTGATCGTTCCCACCTCGGCAAATCCGAAGCCGAGGCCGAGGATCGCGTCGGGCACCTGCGCGTCCTTGTCGAAACCGGCGGCGAGCCCGACCGGGTTGGGGAAGCGCAAACCCGCGACATCGATCGCCAGCCGCGAATCTGTAGCGGGCGCTACAAGAAGCGGCTTGAGCCGCAGCGCGCGGATTGTCAGGCGGTGGGCCCGCTCAGCGTCGAGAGTGAAGAGCAGCGGGCGTAAGGCGGCGTATAGCGACATGGATCGCGCCTATCCTCTCCTGTTTCGTCATTCCAGCGAAAGAAGATATCGCTCATATTTCGTCATGCCAGCGCAGGCTGACAGCTCGGGCGGATGGTACGTGGACCTGTTCTCCCGATATCTGAGCCGCCAGCCTGCGCTGGCATGACCTGTTAGGCTTGGGCAGCGAATAATCCACCCTTGACGCAGCCTTCGGGCGGCCCCATTTGCCCAATCGGATCGAATCAGTCCGATTGGAAGCCAACCGCTTATGCGTCTGTCCAGCCTAGCCGATTATGCGGTCGTGATGCTCTCCGCCGCGGCGCGCCATGCGCCGGGCGAGCGGCTGACCGCAAACCAGCTCGCCGACGAGACCGGCGTACCGCTGCCCACCGCGCAAAAGCTGATGGGCCGCCTCGCCCAGGCCGGCCTGCTCGCCTCGACTCGCGGCACCGGCGGCGGCGTCCGCCTCGCCCGTGACCCCGGCGACATCAGCCTTGCCGACATTGTCGAAGCGGTCGAAGGCCCGATCGCGATGACCGCCTGTGTCGACGACCACCGCCATGATTGCGGCCTCGAAGGCGCCTGCCGGGTGAAGCCGCACTGGGGGGTCGTCAACAACACGATCCGCGGTGCGCTTGGCGGAGTCAGTCTTGCCACTTTGTCCGGTGCCGCTACGGGGGTGCCCGCATGACCGACACCCGCATCACCAGCGACATTCCCGGCAAGAACCAGGCCGCGATCGACGCCGCCGACAAGGCCTCCAACTATGAATGGGGCTTCACCAGCGACATCGAACAGGATTTCGCGCCCAAGGGGCTGAGCGAGGATACCGTCCGCTTCATCTCCGCCAAGAAGAACGAGCCCGAATGGATGCTCGAATGGCGGCTGAAAGCCTATCGTCACTGGCTGACCATGACCCCGCCCGACTGGGCCAAGCTCAACGTCCCGCCGATCGATTATCAGGACGCCTATTATTACGCCGCGCCCAAGGCGAAGAAGGAGCTTGGCTCGCTCGACGAGGTCGATCCCGAGATCCTGCGGGTCTATGAGAAGCTCGGCATCCCGATCGAGGAGCAAAAGGTCCTCGCCGGCGTCGAGGGCGCGCGCAGGGTCGCGGTCGACGCGGTGTTCGACAGCGTCTCGGTCGCCACCACCTTCCGCGCCGAGCTCGAAAGGGCCGGCGTCATCTTCCGTTCGATCTCCGAAGCGATCCGCGAATATCCCGAGCATGTGAAAAAGTGGCTCGGCAAGGTCGTGCCGATGCACGACAATTATTTCGCGACACTCAACTGCGCGGTCTTTTCCGACGGCACCTTCGTCTACATCCCCGAAGGGGTGCGCTGCCCGATGGAGCTGAGCACCTATTTCCGGATCAACGCCGAGAATACCGGCCAGTTCGAGCGCACCCTGATCGTCGCCGACAAGGGCAGCCACGTCTCCTATCTCGAAGGCTGCACCGCGCCGATGCGCGACGAGAACCAGCTCCACGCCGCGGTGGTCGAGCTGATCGCCCTCGACGACGCCGAGATCAAATATTCGACCGTCCAGAACTGGTATCCGGGCGATGCCGACGGCAAGGGCGGCATCTATAATTTCGTCACCAAGCGCGCGCTCTGCCAGGGCAAGAATTCAAAGGTGAGCTGGACCCAGGTCGAAACCGGTTCGGCGGTCACCTGGAAATATCCGAGCTGCGTGCTCGCGGGCGAGAACAGCGTCGGCGAATTCTATTCGGTCGCGGTGACCAACAACCATCAGCAGGCCGATACCGGCACCAAGATGATCCACCTCGGCAAGAACAGCCGCTCGACGATCGTCTCGAAGGGGATTTCGGCCGGCAAGAGCGACAACACCTATCGTGGCCTCGTCCGGGTCGGCCCGACCGCCGAGAACGCCCGCAACCATACCCAGTGCGACAGCCTGCTGCTGGGCAGCAAGAGCGGTGCGCACACCATTCCCTATATCGAGGTCAGGAACCCGTCGGCACAGATCGAGCATGAGGCGACCACCTCGAAAATCAGCGAAGACCAGCTCTTCTACGCGATGAGCCGAGGCCTCGATCAGGAGGCTGCGGTCGCCCTGATCGTCAACGGCTTCGCCAGGGAGGTGCTCCAGCAGCTGCCGATGGAGTTCGCGGTCGAGGCGCAGAAGCTGCTGGGGATCAGTCTGGAGGGCAGCGTAGGATGACTACCAAGCTCTCACGTGACCGTGTTCTGCGAGAGATCACTAGCCTCGGCCGAGAGATCGAAGATCTAGTCAAGCGTATTGAGGCCAAGCGCGAAAGCCTACCCGACGAGCTTCAGAACGACGTAGACGACCTCGAAGATTTCATCGTCCTCGCTCGGCAGTTTACAACCTCAAATGTGATGGATTTCCGTCGCGTTGAGATTGCACTCATGCAGTTGAGGTCGATCAAAGCCCAAGTTTTGAATAAGCTGGAGGGCAGCGTTGGCTGAACTTTCTCCTCAAGAGCAGGATCGCCGCCTGAACTCCCCTCCCCTTCAGGGGAGGGGTCGGGGGTGGGGGCTCTCCGCAAGTACTATCGCTGTGTTCGGAGACCGCGCGCGCCACATGCGCCGCAACCCGACCGAGCCGGAAAAGCGGCTGTGGCGCATCCTCTCCGACGCGAAACTCGATGGCTTCAAGTTCCGCCGCCAAGCGGTGATCGGTCAGCACATCGCTGACTTCCTCTGCCCCGCTGCGAAGCTCGTCGTCGAAGTCGACGGCGACACGCATGAACCCGAGGCGGACCGCC
>CANJRZ010000113.1 GCA_947476735.1 Sphingomonadaceae bacterium | reverse complement strand
GTCCCTTGCGGGCATGTTGTGCCCGGGTGGTGTCAGTCCACATCGTGTGTCCTTAGAGTTCTTCGCAAAACCCGCAGAATCAAACATGTGCAAGCGCGTCAAGCGCAACCGACTGATATCACCCAACTTAGTTTCGGGTCAGACACTAAATGGAAGAGGGCCATGACGAGGAGGGGATTGCAGATCCGTCCGATGCCGATCGGCGCAGAGGTCGGCCAATTGGCGGAAGGTGATTATGCCGATCCTGAGGTGCAGGAGGCGCTTTACCAGGCATGGTTGGAGCATGGTGTTCTGCTGTTCCGAGACATTGCATCCACCGAGCAGCATCTGTCGCTCAGCCGCTGTTTCGGCGAACTCGAGATCCATCCCGTTGTCGAGCAAAGGTCCGATGAGCACCCGCTCCTCATCGAGTTGGGCGGACAGAAGAGGTCGCACGCGTACGTGTTCGACGAGCGGGATGTCCGGATCAACCGAATAGCCTGGCATCGCGACACGGCCTACACGCCCGACATCTGCAAGGGAGCGATGCTCCGGATGGTCGACGTGCCCGGGTCCGAGGGCGAGACAATGGTGGCCGACACCGCGCGGGCTTATGATGATCTGCCGCTCGATATGAAGCAGCGTCTCGCCGGGCTGGAGTTCAAGGCCACGCTGAGGCTTGACCCTCCGGAGATACAGTCGCAGCCCGGCGCGTTCTGGAAGTCGGCCCGCCTGGCTACCGCGATTGAGGATCCCGAAGGCCCCGAACCAAAACCGCCCGGCAATGAGACGACGGCGGAGCGCTGGCCATCGGTCGTCCACCCGGCGGTTCTGCAGCATCCGGAAACGGGCCGGATGAGCATCTTTCTGAGCCCGACCTATGTCGACCACTTCCTGGGGATGGACGAGCAGGAGGGAAGTGCCCTTCTGCGCTACCTCGCCGATCACATGTTGCAGCCCAAATATATCTACAAACACTGCTGGGCCAGGAACGACGCGCTGCTCTGGGATAACAGGCGTTTCCTTCACGCGGGGATGGGAAACAGCGTCGACGAACCTCGACGCGGTCTGCGGACAACGCTCGCCGGACCCGTCCGCACTGGGCGTTACTTCGACACATCTGCCGTGCCTTCAGGCCCAATTCTCGCCGATTGAACCGCTGCGGCTAACAAACACCAATTTCAGGAGAGAATATGATGGTTTCAAATATCAGGCCGGTATTGTTGCTGGCGACCGCGCTATCCGGTGCGATGTTCTCCTCCCAGGCAGGAGCGCAGGCCGTGGCCAGTACCGCTCCGGCGGACGCGACGGAAGCCAACGAGATCATCGTGACAGCCCAGCGCAGGGCCCAGCGATTGGAAGACGTTCCGATCGCAATGACCGCGATTCAGGGCGATGCGTTGAACAAGTCGGGAATTGCGCGCGTGTTCGAACTTGGTCAGGTCGTCGCGGGCGCGCAGATCAACCGAAGCGGCGGCTTCACCCAGCCTGCTATCCGCGGGGTGACGACGCTGACGACCGGATGGGGTTTCGAAAACGGCGTCGCGATCTACATCGACGGTTTTTACCAAACCGATACGGTTTCGATCAACAACGACTTCGCCAATCTATCGAGCATCCAAGTGCTCAAGGGGCCGCAGGGAACGCTGTACGGCCGCAACGCGATGGCAGGCGCGATCGTTATCGAGACGCTTGCACCCTCCGAGGACGCGCTCACGGCGAAGGGCCAGATTGCCTATGGTCGCTTCCACGATTTGCGGGTCCAGGGATATGCTTCGGGACCGATCGCCAATGGCATTGCCTTCAGCATTGCCGGGTATAACCGCCACAGTGACGGCTATCAGCGGGATATCGGCAACGATCCTTTTTCCAAGGCGGACGATTATAACGCAGCCGAGATCGATAGCCGGGCGATCCGCGCGAAGCTTCAGCTGAAACCGACGGACGGGTTGAGCGTGACGCTCGGCTTCAACAATCTCTACTCGAGCGATGCGCGCAGCCTCATTTACACCATCTGGCGCTTTCCTTCGCCGGCGCTCCCCTTGCCGCCATTCCGGGCGACGATGCGCGACAAGATCAGCAACAATGGTGTCGGCGACGTCACCGCGTGGAAGAATGAAGGTACCGCGACGATCAAGTTCGATACCGGGATCGGTACCCTGTCTTCCTATACCAGCTATTCGAAGGCGAAATTCCGCGACAAGTTCGACTTTGACGGTAGCAAGGCGCAGATCACCTACACGATCCAGCCCAAGGCCTTCAATTACGCGAAGACCTTCCAGCAGGGCATCGACTACGCGATCAATGCGATCAAGAACGTGGATCTGGTCGTCGGCGGCCTATATTACAAAAATCACTTTCTGAACTCATCTCAGTCGTTTGCGAACAATATTCTGCAGCGACAGACACGCACCACGCTGAAGGGCGACGCGTACGCTTTCTATGCCGACGCCACGCTCCGCGTGACGGACCGCCTGTCCTTGACCGGTGGCCTGCGGTACAGTCACGAGAAGAAGTTCATTTCCTATTTCGAGCTGCCCGCTGCGGTGCCCTTGGCGAAGCTGAACCCTCCGCTTGCAGGCAAGACCGCGAACTTCCATGGCCTGACGCCGCGCGCCAATATCCGCTACGAGCTCGCGCCGCGCACCAACGTCTACGCCTCCTACGGCCAGGGCTTCCGCAGTGGTGTTTTCAACCCCTCGCCGGCAGCCAATCCGCTCTTCGTCATTCCGATCAAGCCGGAAAAGATCACCTCCTACGAGGTGGGCTTCAAGACGGCATCGCGCACGATCCGCTTCGACACCGCCGCCTATTATTATGTTTACAAAAACCTTCAGGTCGGCGTCACCGTCCCCAATCCCGCCAATCCCGCGTCGGTGATCAATCTGACCAGCAACGCAAAGCGCGCGGAAGGCTACGGCGCCGAGGCCCAGCTGGGCTACACGCCGGTCGAGGATCTGAACCTGCGGACGGGCGTGGCCTACATCCATGCGCGCTATAAGGACTTCAAGAATGCGACGGCGATCGGATGGAACGCCACGACCGGATTGAATGTCACGAGCCAGACCCAGGATTGGAGCGGACACCAGATGGCGCGGGCGCCAACCTGGGCAATCAACGCCGGTGGCGACTATACCTTTGATTTCATCAGCGGCCGGCTCAACCTGACCGCCAATGCAAGCTACACCGCCTCCTTTGTTGTGAGGGACCCGTCCTTGTGGGGGCCACTCGCAGGGCCGGCGCTGGCGAACAAGCAGCGCTATCGCCAATCCGCCTATGTGATGGTTAATGGGCAGATCAACTGGACCGACCCGAGCGATCACTTCACGCTCGGCGTCTTTTGCGACAATTGCACCGGAACGCGCTATCAGATCGTGGCTACCGGCGGTGCCTTCGGCGACATTCGGCAATTCAGCGATCCGTTCAGCTTCGGCGTCCGGGCCGGTTTCAAGATCTGACGAGCCAATGCTTGGGGGCTGACGTGATGGTGACCCGTCACGTCGGCCCCTGAATCCCCATCGTTACATCCCTGGGCGCGGGCTCCACGGGAATCGCTCGATTTGCCCGGAGGTTTGGAAAACATGGATCAGACAGCAGCCCTCGAAGCACTTATGAACCGGGTGGAGCAGTTGGAAAATCGTGTGCGGATCGCCGAAGACATCGAGGCAATCCAGCAACTGACGGCGCGCTATTGCCGCGCCTCTGACAAGCTCGACGTCATGCCGCCCGATTATGTCGAACACATCGCCGAATGCTTTACGGAGGATGGGATATGGGACGGTGGCCCAATCTTCCGCGCCGAGGGGATGGAAGGATTTCAGGAGCTCTGGGGTCGCGGAGGCGAACGGGGTATTTCCTTCATAATCCACCGCGCCACCAATCCTGTCATCACCGTGACCGGGGATACCGCGAGGGGACTTTGGCACATGCTCGCCCTCGTCATAGAGCATGGGGACGCGCTGTGGACCGCCGGCCTGTACGACAATCTCTATGTCCGCACCCCGAGCGGCTGGAAGATCAAATTGATGAATTACGAGCCATGGTTCTGGAGCCGCCATAGCCAGGGTTGGGCGACGGAGCGCTTTCGCGACTTCGAAGCTGAGCAGCGTTTGGCGGCATCCTGAGCATCACGGGGCGATCAAGCCCGAGGTCCCGTCGCCGCTTTGCGCCACCTGGACGAGCCAGCCGGCAATTCTTTGGAGAGGTTTGACCATGAATGCTGACGAGAAGAAGAAAACGGCTTTTGAGTTCGTCTTGAAGAGCGAAGCCAACGACAGGGCGGCGATCGAGCAGATCATCAGCGACGATTTCGCCTGCGAGATCATGGAAGTCGATGCGGCCTGGCAGCTTGGCGACAAGACAATGGGCGGCACCATGACGCGTGACCAGTATCTGGACTACGGCATGCCCGCGATGAAGCAGCTGTTCAAGGATGGCATGCGCTTCACCTGTGAGCTGGCGATCTGCGACGGCCCCCATGTCGTCATTCTCGGCCGGTCCGAGGCGACCGCCAACAACGGCAACAAATACAACAATCTCTACAGTTGGTATTTTCGGTTCTCTGGCGGCAAGATCTGTCTGATCAGGGAGTATCGCGACACGCATCACTCACGGGTGGTGATAGGGTTTTGACCCGACGCAATGAATGGCCGCCTCAAGGGGGCCCGAGCTCGGCATGATCGTCAAACCTGCACTGACAACGGGAGGCGTCCCATGAAGTTCTCCGTGAACATCCCCGTTGGCGACATCACACCTGGTGAATTTCAGACCGCGGCGGCCGTTGGCGAGATGGCCAAAGCGCTGGAAGCCGCGAACATCGACGCCTGCTACGTCACCGATCATCCCGTGCCGTGCGCCGAATGGCTCCATGCCAACGGACATGATGCGCTCGATCCGTTCACCGCGTTCGCCTTCGTCGCGGCGGCGACGACACGGCTGATGATGCACACTAACATCATCGTGCTGCCCTATCGTAATCCGTTCATTACGGCGAAGGCAGCCGCGACGTTGCAGGTGCTCTCGGGCAACCGGCTGATCCTCGGCGTCGGCGGCGGCTACCAGAAGGTGGAGTTCGAGGCGCTCGGCGTCGACTTCCATAAGCGCGGCGCCTTGCTCGACGAGGGGCTCGAAGTTCTTCGTCTCGCCTGGGCTGGCGGTCCGGTCGTGAAGCAGGGCTCCAACTTCAACGCGGCGGGCAATGAGCCGCGTCCGGTCCCCCAGAACGCGCCCCCGATTTGGATCGGCGGTGGGAGCGACAAGGCCGTCGAGCGCGCGGCTCGCTCGGGCGATGGCTGGTGCCCTTTCTTCGCCGCGGCCTCCATGACCAGCCTCAATCGACATGCCGGCGTCCAGTCGGTCCCCGACCTGCGCCAGAAGGCTGCGAAGCTGACCGAATTGCGGGCGGCCCAAGGCAGGACCGGCCACTTCGACATCGCCATCGGTGCGCAAACCGGCCTCGAATATGGGTCGCGCAACAGCGCGGAACGCTATCTCGATGCGATTGGCGAGCTTGCCGATGCGGGCGTCACCTGGATCAGCGTCAGTCCGCCTCATCCCACCAGGAAAGCTTATGTCGAGAACGTCCAGTGGTTCGCCGAAGAGGTCGCGGCTCGAGCTCGCTGAGGACCGGTGAGGGGAGAGGAACGGGAAAAATGTCATCCAAAGCACCGCAAATGAAGGCCCGGCCCGAGGACATGTCGGACATCGAATGGCTCGTGGCGCTCGAGGAAATCCGGCAACTCAAGGCGCGGCGGGACCGCTATGTCGATGCGCATGACTGGGACGGCTATGCTTCGCTGCATGCGCCCGACCATGTCTCGCACCATGCGCCCGACCCCAAACTCGGCTCGGCGCCGGAGCCATGGTCGGTCAGCGAAATGATCGAAAATACGCGCAAGCACATGCCTGAAAGCCTTGTGTCGGCACATCACTCCTACGATCCCGAGTTCAACTTCGAGACGCCGACTAGGGCCCGCGCGATCTGGGCAATGACCGCCGCGACCGTCTCGACCGACGCGAATGGCGAGCCGAGCTGGAGCATCGGATACGGCTATTATTTCGAAACCTATGAAAAGCGGGACGGGAGCTGGCTGTTCACAAGCCGCCGCTGGCAGCGCCATTTCGGGCTGCAATCGACGCAAGGCTCGGATGCGGTCGCGGTTACCTTTCCCCAGGTAGCCCTCAAGGGTTCAGACGCGTTCGACGATTTTTGAATAGGCAATGTTCGACAAACATAACCAGGAGAGAATGATGGCTAAATATCTTCGCTACGAGAGCGGCGATTCCTACCGCTATGGCAGGCTTGACGGGACGACGATCACACCGCTCGATGGCGCCTTCCCCAATTTCACGCCATCGAAGGATTCGACCGTCGAGTTGAGTTCGGTGAAATTGCTCGCGCCGACCGTCCCGACCCGGATAGTCTCAGCGGGACCGGGCTTCAAGAACGGCAATGATCCCGCCACCATGCCGACGATTCCGACCTTCTGGCACAAGCCGCTGGCGGCCCAGAACGACCCCGAGGGGATCATCGAGATCCCCGATGATGACTGGCCCGGCATCGTCCATGAGTGCGAGTTCGCCATCGTCATCGGCAAGAAGGCGAAGCGGATCAGCGTCGAAGAGGCCAAGGACCATATCTTCGGCTACATGATCTACAACGACATCACCCGCGGCGACTTCAACCCCGGCGGCAAGGGCTTCGCCAACACCTGCTATTATGCCTTTGGCAAGACCTATGATGGCTTCGCGCCGATGGGTCCCTATGTCGTCACCGACATCGATCCGAACAATCTGGACATGATCTGCCGGGTGAACGGGGAAGTGCGTCAGAAGCAGAACACTTCGGACCGGCTGTTCTCGAACGAGCAGATCGTCTCCTGGCTGTCGCACATGGGCACGCTCAATCCGGGCGACGTCATCTCGACCGGATCGCCGCCCGGCATGACCTGGCTCAAGGACGGCGACGTCGTCGAATGCGAGATCGAAGAACTCGGCATCCTGCGAAACTATGTCCGCAAGAGTCCCGTCCCGCCGCCGCCGGAGATGCTCAATCGGCGCGATCTATATTGGCCGCACAAGCCGGTGGAGCCGGCTTGATGATGAAGTTGAGAGTCATATCGAGAATATCCTGTGCGCTCCTGCTGGCGGCCATTACCGCGGCTGCCGAACGTCCGGCGCTCGCTGCCCCTGCGGAGAAGGCCATGGATAGCCGGATCGACAGCCGGCGAATTAGGGACATCCTCGAGCTGCAGCGGCTCAAGGGTCTCTATTTCTACAATCTCGACCTCAAGAATTGGGATGCCTGGCGTGCACTGTTCACTAAGGACACCAAGCTGATCGTCGAACGCAACGATGCGCAGGGCAAGCATGTCGACGTGGTCGAGGGTATCGACAACATGATGGCGTACGTGAAGGAGCGGCTGGCTATCCCGCCATCTGTTCATCAGGGATATACGCCGCTTTTTGAGTTCACCTCCGATACCGAAGCAAGCGGAATCTGGGCAATGACCGGAATCCTCTTCACCGGCCCGGACAAGGTATTTTACGGCTACGGACATTATCGGGAGACCTACCGGAAAGAAGGTGGAGTCTGGAAATTCTCGTCGGTACACCTGACCCGCCTGTCGACCGACTATCTCTCGCGCGCCGCTGGCGGAGATCGGCGATGACAGACTTCACCACGATCGAGTGCGCGATTCGGCAACTGCACGCCCGCTATTGTGACGCTGTCTGGCGGAAGGATTTCGCGGCATTTGCCGACTGCTTTGCAGAAGACGCAGAGTGGCGAATAGCTGGCAATATCTTCACCGGCCGGGAGAATATCAAAACCGCGATCACTGGAATCCTCGTCAATTTCAGCCGGATCCTGATGACGTTGCAAACCCCGATCCTGGAAGTTGGCGAGGGTATCGCTTACGGCAGGACCTATTCGACCGAACACACCAGATTGATCACGGGTGAGCGTGGCTTGTCGGTCGGGACATATTATGAGCGGTTCATCGACGACGGAGACCGCTGGAGATTCTCGTGGCGTCTCTTCCAGTTACACTATTCCGGCCCACCCGATCTTTCAGGGCCATTTTTCGACAACCCCGATTACGGACCGCCACCGGCTATGCCGGGCACTAATGAGAGCAGTGTCGATTTGACCGAATGGGCTGCTTTGGCAAGGTGAGGCAAGGTGTGAGCGCACCGTTTGGCGCTTTCCAAGCCGCGCTGTGGCCTCGAACACCGCTAGCGGCCTAGCCCCGATCAGACGGGCATCACTCTACTGATTTCAGCGTTGGCGGCCCGATGGGGCAGAAGCGGCTGGCGACTTGCTCAGCCTTCTTCTGCTTCGCCGCCTTCTTGCCTTGGGGCGCGGAGGCTTCGTTCAAAGTCTTCAGCGCCAGCGCTAGGATCTTCATGGTGTTCGCCCGGCTCGGAAGGCTGACGGCCTTAATCATGGCATCGCGCTGAGCGTCCCGATCGTCATTCTCGGTCGCCTCCATGATCATGTCTTCGAACTCCCGGCAGTAGCGGGTTATGACGCTAAGCTCATCGAGCATCCGATGCACGAGGGAGCGACCACCATCCGCGATGGTGGCAGTGTCGCTCGGCTTTTCCGTATCGACAAGCCGTGGTGCGGGCGGCGAGTGGATGGGTTCATGCCGGTCCGCACTGCGGACTTTGCGGACCCATCCTGCGGACTTTGCGCGGTTGCGAATAGCCTTCTCAGATATTTTGTTTCGATCAGCTATTCGCCTAGTCGAATCCTTACTCAGACAGTATTCAACCTCGATCCGCTTCCATTCGTCGGTTGTTTTGCGGGCTACCATAAGCGATTACTTTACCGCAAAAGTCCGCATCCGTCACCCACCACCAGGAAAAAATCTACGCGTGGGACGAGGGGCGGTGCGGGGGCAGGCTTGCCTCCAACTTTTGCATGCCCCCCCGCCCCAGGCAGGCATAGGATGACTTTCGACGGCGGTCGTACGACTGGAATTCGCCGACCGACCGGGGAAACCCTCCCCCCTCCAAAAGTGCTCGCAGTGCGCATGGTGGATCGGGGGCGGTCTAGGTGTGGGGTGGCGAGGCTTTCGACCCAGGGGGGTGGATTATCCATGCAGGCCGCAGTGCATTCGATCGTCAAACCAGACCTCCGGCGGGCGCCTACGATCGCGCCATAGTCTCGGAGATAATAATTGACACATCGTACAGAGCAGAACACCCCTACGGGGTGACCCCGACTTTTTAGTTTCGATTTGGTCCGGCTGCGTACGAAGGGTCGGGAGCGGTCTAGGCTCGACCCCCCGCCTGGTTCTGACCCCCGCCCCCTCATCGTTTGGCTGTCCTCGACGATCAGCCAGCCGCGGCGACGTTGCAGCCAGGATGGACGTGTCGGCAATGTGGCGATCGACGCTGGCGCGCGCCTCCGCTTCAGCCGCTCTTCTTCAGCTTCGTGGCAATACCGCCGAAGCCATGCTGCGTGAGGATATCGCGCGCCTCCTCGGGACTGCAGTTGGGCACTAGGGGCTGCGCGGCACCTGGAAGATCGGTAGCCCGTGCCAGCCGCTTTGCGTTTTCCAGCATACGCTTCCGGCGATCCCAAAGCGGCCCGACCTCCGTGAAGGTCGTCGCCACGATCTGGGAGGGGAACTGCACCAGCTTCATTGCCCGGCTCTCGCAGGCATCGCGGAGCAGGTCAGCGGGGATGCCTGACAGCCCGGCGAGCGCGGCAGCAAACCACCCTGCCTGATCGTCGGCAGTCATACTAGATGGGGCCACAATGGCGAGTATGGGACCGATGTACCGCTTGGCATCCGCAATTGTTGCCGGTTGGAGCAGCGCCTCGGCCTCCTGCAAAGCGGCGGGGAGGGCCGCCTTAATGGCGGGCGTAACCCATCGCCGCGCTTCACGCGCGTCCGGCTCACCCCAGCCGGGGCTAGAAGCGATCGAGTGCAGCGCCCGTGCGCCCTCCGGTGTGCTGACGAGCCTGGTTGAATGAAAGTCGGCGATGTGTGCCACGTTGGTCATTGTCATTGCCCTTCAGTGGGAAAAGTCCGGTCCAGAGGTATTTGGTGGATTGGTCGAGCACCGGCCCTGGAGGGTGACCGTCCTCCGACAGCTTGCGAAGGTCTTCGACTGCGAGCTCCAGCCCGCGGGGCGTCGGCTTCTTGCCGTTTGCCCGGCGCATCTGGATCCACCCCTCCCATGGCTCGAGCGGCACCCAATCCGGCGGCATAAAGTCCTTCGGCTTGTTCGCGCGCTTCTCCGTAGAAGGCGAAGCCTTCGAAGGAGTTTGAGGGTTACCTAAGGGATTGGGTGCCGCTGTGGCGGGGGTTGCCGCCTCACCGGCACCGGTGCCGCTGTGGCGGGGTGCCGCGGTGGCGGCGGTGCCGCAATGGCGGGGGAGGACCGTGTACATGACACCTCGCCCCGGCCTTTGGTCGATCCTAATATGCCCCTTTGCCTCTAGAGATCGCAGCGACCGCTGGACGGTCCGCTCGCCTAGGCAGGTTCGATCGACAAGCCCGAGAGCGCCCCGCGGTGTGATATGCATGGTCAGCCAAGTCTGCCGGGCGTAGTCCGGATCGTCATCGTCGCGCGCGGCGTCTGCCAGGACGATGAGAACCGCCTTTTCCGTGGGGGTCATCGCCAAGGGCATAACAGCCTTGAGAAGGGCGTTGCTCACCGGCCGCACCTCGGCCGCAGAATCGCACGGAAACCTTTGCTGCCGGGGCCATTGATGCTAAGTTCGGTGTCGCGGTCGCCGGCCAGGTAATCCGCTTTAGCCCCCGCCCCGGTGGTACCCGGGACGGGGGCTTTTTCATCCAGATCAGGCGGCTCAAAGAGGTTAGCCAGCTCGTCCGGGTTCTTGCGCTTTTCCGCGGGGTCGCCACGGTGAGTTTGCCAGTTTATCGATTTGAACTTACGGACTTCTTGCAAGCCCGTTGGGGTCACCACCTTGCTGTGGAACGATCGTCGATCAATCTTCAGCGCGGCATTGGAGCAGGAGTGTTCGCTCCAGTCCGGCATAGCGGTGGTGCAGTGCTTCCTTGTAGGTCGGGTGGGCCAG
>CANJRZ010000112.1 GCA_947476735.1 Sphingomonadaceae bacterium | reverse complement strand
CTCCGACTGGGGGGCCGATCTCTTTGCCGCAGTCCGATCCGTCATCGGAACCGCAGGGCGGCACGGCGTCGACGCCTATGCCGCCATCCTCAATACCCTACGCGGACAGACCGCCCTCGTACCGGGTTGAGCAGATACGTTCGCCGAACCTTCTGATCGAAATACACTTCACCAGCGCGGCGATGCTGGAGCCGGATAAGGCTCGCGATCAGATGATCGAAAAGGAAATCGAAGCGACCTTCAGTGAAGCGGATGGCAAGGTGGCCGTCGCGGGCTATGAGAAGATTCGCCAGTTCATCGATGATGGACTGTGGAACGAGATAGTGTTCGCCAAATGAACCCTGCCGGCGCGCGCCAATGCGGCGCGTGCCGGTTCTCGCCGGCCGGGCCTCAGCTGAGCGGTTCCTGCGCCCGCGCCCAGTCGCGTTCGATATAGCGTGCCGCCGCGAACAGCAGAACCGAGGCGAGCAGATAGAAGCTCAAGCCGTATAGGATCGAATATTTAAGCGATTGATCGCCGTACATGTTCTTCATGAGATCCGACATGTAACCCAGGATATAGGTGCCGAAGCCGAGGCCGATGATCCCGGTCGTCAACAGGTAGATCGCCGAGGTGCTGGCGCGGATCGTCGGATGGACGACCTGCTGGAGAGCGGCGGGTATCGGCGCTGCGCCGACCAGTCCGAGTGCCTGCGGGATCAGAAACAGGACGAAGGCGAGGTGGAGATTCGAAGTGGTGATCGCGAGCGCATAGAAGGGGCCGGCGAGCAGCAGCGCGACCGCGGGGATCAGCGCGAAGGCCCTGGGATTACCGGCGCCCATGCGGTCCACCAGCCAGCCGCCGAGCCAGATGCCGGCGATGCCGCCGCCGAGCAGGATCGACCCGAAGTAGAAGGATAGTTCGGTCAGCGACAGGCCGAAGCTCCGCTGAAACAGCGAAGGCAACCAGAACATCAGGCCATACATCTGGAGTGCGCTGCAACATGCCCCGAAGGCGAGCAGCCAGTAGCTCGGCGTCCGGAAGAGCCGCGCCATGACGCGCGACAGGGGTACTGTTGCCTGGGACGGAAAATCGGCGCCGTCGAGCCCGCCGTGTGCCGGTTCGCGAACGAAGAACCAGATGATCGCCGAGACGGGCAGGCCGATCAGGCCGATCACCATGAATGCGTGGCGCCAGCCGATGCTGGCGGCGATCCAGCCGCCGAAGAAGACGCCCAGCGCGGCGCCGATCGGGATGCCGAACTGAAAGACGGCAAATGCACGTCCCCGCCATTTGGGTGCGAACAGATCCGGGATCAGGGAATAGCAGGGAGCGGTGCTTCCCGCCTCGCCGATGCCGACGCCGACCCGGGCGAGAAAAAGATGCAGGAAGTTGTTTGCAAGGCCGCATCCGGCAGTGAAGACGCTCCATGTGGCGCAGCACAGGGCGATGATGCGCACCCGGTTGGACCGGTCGGCGAACCGCGCGATCGGAATGCCCAGGATGGTGTAGAAAAGCGCAAAGGCAATCCCGCCGAGCATGCCGAGCTGAGTGTCACTCAGGTGGAGTTCGGCCTTGATCGGGACGGCGAGCACGCCGAGGATCTGCCTATCGATGAAGTTGAGGATATAGGCTGTCAACAGGATGAGCAGCGGCACAAGGCCGGACCTGAACGGCAAATCGGCATCGGCTGCGGGGCCGGAAGCCGGGGCTTCACCCCTGTTGTCGCTCATGTCCGATCCCCTCCGGCCTTTGCGCGAGGCTGCCGGGATGTCAGCTGGTGTGCAAGTCCCGGTGGCGAGCAATATGTGGAACGATCGGCCGCAGCGCCCAGAAAGCATGGGATGCTTCAACTTTGGCTTGATGGCTGCCGCCAGTCGGCTACGCCTTGAACCGCATAAGGAATAGGCAGGACAGGACAATGGACGTCGATCTCTACACTCCCGATGTGATCGCCGATCCCTGGCCGACGCTGGCGACGATCCGCGAGGCAGGGCCGATCGTCTGGAACGAGCGCGGCTATTGGATGAGCGCGCAGGACCGGGTGTGCCGGCGGATATTCGCCCATCCCGAAAACTTCAGCGTCAAGCCCGTGGTACCCGCCTTCTTTGGCGAGGATGCGTTTATCTCGATCGACGACAAGGCACGGCACAATGAGCTGCGACTGATGTGGTCCGACGCCTTCCGCCCCGCCGGGATCGCCCGGCTGGCACAGATGGTCCACTCGATCGCCGACCGGATGCTCGATCCGCTGGTCGAGCGGCTTGAGGCCGGAGAGACGGTCGACATGGTCGAAGGGCTGTGCCGGCATCTCCCGGCCTATGTCATCGCTCATATGTTGGGCGTGCCCGCCGAAATGCAGGGCATGATGATCGAGTGGAGCGACAAGATGGCCGCCTCGACCGCTGGCGGCTACGACATCGATTATGAGACTGACCCGGCCTGGCTGGCCGGCGAAGCGGCCAAGCGCGACATGGCAGCCTATGTCGTCGATCTGATCCGCGAACGCCGCGCCCGGCCTACCGAGGACCTGATCAGCCAGATGACCCATTCGTCGGTGGGCAAGACATTGTCCGAGGACGCGATGGTGATCAACAGTCGGCAGCTGATGTTCGCGGGCTCCGAGACGACCGCCAACTGGCTCGGCCATATCGTCCATGTGTTGGGCAAGCGCCCCGATGTGCGGCGCGAGTTGAACGCTGACAGAGCGCTGATGCGTGGAGCCACCGAGGAGGTGCTGCGTTGGGAGCCGGTTGTCCACGCGCTGCCGCGCACCGCGGTCGGGGATATCGAGATTGAAGGGGTGGTTGTTCCCGATGGCGCAGCGGTGGTGCCGCTGCTCGGCGCCGCCAACCGTGATCCGCGCCGCTACGACAATCCCGAGGCGCTAGATATCCGGCGTTCAGGACCGGCTAGCCTCGCCTTTGGCTTTGCGATCCACAATTGCATCGGCATCTACCTTGCCCGGCTCGAAGCCGACCAGACGACCGCGGCGATCCTCGATCGGATTCCCGACTATGAGCTGACCGAGACGATCCGCTATTCCGGTTTTACCCTGCGGGGGCCTGCGGCTCTGCCCATCGCGCGCTGCTGAAGCTCAGCGCGCGGGCGTCTCAGCGAGCGGCCGATCACATCAAATGGTCGCTCAGGCTCGTCGGGTGAAGCTGATCGGCATGAAGGCGATGCGGTGGGTGGCGATCGAAGGCACATAGCTGAGCTGATCGGCCGGGATCATCAGCTTGATGCTGTCGAGCCTCCGCACAATCTCCCGCGCCGCGACCTTGAGCTCCATGCGCGCGAGCGCGGCGCCGATACAGCGATGTGCACCCGCTCCGAAAGCGAGCTGCCTGGTAAGGTTGGGGCGGTCCACGTCGAAATCATAAGGGCAAGCAAACTCGCGTTCGTCGAAGTTCAGCGAGCCATAGGCAAGCAGGATATGCGCGCCTTCGGGCAGCGTCTTGCCGCCGAGCTCGACCTCGCGCGTCGTCATCCGTGACGTGACCCGGATTGGCGGATCCATCCGCAACATTTCCTCTACGAACCGTCCCAAAAGTCGATCGTCGTCGATCGAATCATAAAGACGCTGCGCCGTCGCAGGCTGGGTCGCGAGGATGTAGACGAGGTGGCCCATGCCCGTGGACGTGGTCTCATTGCCCGCGATCAGCAGCGCACGGACCAGCGAGACGGTCTCGGCGAAGTCGAGCGCCGCATTGTCGTCGTCGGCGCGGGCGTGGACGAGATCGGAGATCATGTCCTCCTTCGGGTTTGCCTGGCGGTCGTGGATCTGAGCGATCAGGTAATTCTGGCACTCCGCCACCTGGCGCGCGTGCGCGACCATCTCGTCGCGGGTCTGCACCATGCCGATCTGCTGGATCAGCGCGTGGCTCCAGCGTTTGATCGTGTCGGGGTCGAGGTCGAAGATGCCGAGTTGCTTGCAGATCACGCGGATCGTCATCGGCGTGGCGAAATCGGCGACGCCGTCGACTTGCTCGCCGCGATCGGACTTGGCGAGCATCTTCTCGACCAGATCGGCGGCGATCTCGACGATGCCGGGTTCGAGCTGCTTGACCCGGTGCGCGGAGAAGGCGGCGTCAGTCAGTTTGCGGATCCGCGTGTGGCGCGGCGGATCGCTCTTGATCACATCGGGGAAAAAGCCGCCGCCCTCGGCCTTCAGGATTGCGCTGAATTCGTCGATGAAGCCTTTGGCGAATTGGGTATTGTAGCCGCGTTCGGCCGAATAGGTCTCGGAATCGCGCAGGACGGTTTGCGCATCCTCGTAGCGCGCGATCAGCCAGGAGCCGAGCTTGGCGTCGTAAAACACCGGCTCATGGCTGCGCATTGCCGCGTAGAAGGCTTGCGGGTGATCGCGGATGGTTGGATCGGTGAGCGTGCCCGTCTCGAGCAGCGACCTTTCGACATGCGCTACCGGGCAGCTGCCCGCTTCCTGTGACGCCATCTTCAGCTCCTGTGGCGGCGGCAATCACCCGCGCCGACCCTTGCCCGGTCGAACCTAGTCCACCAACGGAATGTCCGGAATGATCCTAGGGACCATTTTGTCAGTCGAAGGCGGATTCGTCCCGCTCCGGGTAAGGCCCGAGTGTCAGAACTAATGCCGCGCAGGCGATGCAGAGCGGCAGCACTGTCCAGGCGACCCACTCATAACTTCCCGTTCTGTCGAAGATCGTCCCTGCCATCAGCGGGCCGATCCCGCCGCCCAGGATCACCATAGAATAGACGATCCCGAACAGAACTCCGAAATGGCGCACGCCGAAATAGCGGCTCGTCAGATAGGCGAAAATGTTGACCTCGGCACCGACCGCGAGACCCAGAACCAGCGCGATCGCGAACGCCCAGCCCGGCGATGGAGGCACGAACAGGATGAGCAGGCAGGCGAGCGACGGCACGAGCAGCGAGATTGCGCTGATGGCCGGCCCCTTGAAGCGATCGAGCAGATAGCCCTCCGCCAGTCGGCCGAGCATCGAAGTAATGGCGATCATGCTGGCAGCGGCGGCGGCGATCGATGTCTTGAGGCCGGTGTCGGTAATGAGCGGCACCAGATGCGACACCAGCGCCAGCACCGAAACCGAGGCGATCAGCGAGGCTGCCACCAGACTCCAGAAGCGAACCGAGCGGAAGGCCTCGCGCGGGCTGATGCCGATTTCGGCAGACGCAACACCCGATGTCGGCAAAGTTTCGGTCCCGGCGACCGGGTCATCATGGAAGAAGAATAGGATCATCGGCAGCGCCATGCCGGCGAACAGTGCGGCGAGGCCGATATAGCCGGCACGCCAGCCATAGTGGGATATCAGCACGTCAGCGACGAGCGGCGCGACAAACATGCCGAGGCTGGAGCCACACAGCGCGAGGGCGATCGCCATGCCGCGTCTCCTGACGTCGAAGTGCGCTGCCACTGCCCTCGACCAGACTGTGGCGGTGATCGTGGTGATCGAGATCGACAGGAGCAAAAAGCCGGCCCAGAAGCTCCAGATCGAAGGTCCGGCCAGCGCCAGCAGCGCGAAGGCGCTCGTGTAGGCGACGACGCCGGGCATCCCCACGCGCCGCGATCCCCAGCGATCGATCAGCATCCCGATGAACGGTGCGCTCAGGACGCCAGCCGCCGAGATAAGCATCAGCGAACCGGAGATTTCTGACCGGCTCCAGCCGAATTCCGCCTGAAGCGGCTTCATGAACAAGCCAAAGGAATAGAAATGTATACTTGATACCGAAAATCCGAGCGCAGCGGCCAGGATAAAGGGAAAATCCTTCCACAGTGAACTGCCCGGAGCCGGTGCCCCCTCGTGCGCTGTCATCGCGGGCCGGTGCCCGTTGTCGCATGTCGCATCTGCGCCCGATCCTCTCCGAAGCCAGTTTCCGGCGATGATGCAGTCTAAAGACCGGTCTGCCCACCGAAAAATCAGAGCGGTGATCTGGCCCATCGGAAATAATGCAGACCATCGCGCTGCTCGTCGGGCTGGCTCGACATAGACCTGCCGACGATGTTGCGGCTAGGAGATGCCGGGACAAGGCAAATGGAGAGGATTATATGGTGCCGGAGGTGTCGCAATTGCTGGCGGAACTGGCCGACCGCGAGGCTATTCGTGACTGCCTCCATCGCTACTGCCGCGGCGTCGACCGCTGCGACGAGGATATGTTGCGCAGCGCCTATTGGGAGGACGCGCATGACGATCATGTGGTCTTTGCCGGTACGCGCGAGGCGCTGATCAAATGGGTGATGCCGCTGCTCAAGGCGCGCGAGGCGACAACGCACACGCTCTCCAACATCATCATCAGGCTGCACGGCGATCGCGCCGATGTGGAGAGCTATTTCCAGGGTTATCATGTCATCAGGGTCGATGGCGCGCCGCGCGCCAACCTGCAGGGCGGGCGCTATCTTGATCGGCTCGAACGGCGCGGCGGCGAATGGCGGATCGCGGCACGCAAGGTGGTGGTCGACTGGTTCCGCGAATTTCCGGACGCGGGTGACTGGGCGAAAGGTCCTCAGGGGCAGAGTCAGATCAAGCCGGGTGGCCGCTTCCCTCAAGACGAAAGCTACAGTTTCCTCGATCTCCGATGAAAGAGAGGGGAGTCGGTTGACGAGCGAAAGCCTGGAGGTCCTGTTCCGGCCGCTTAAAGTGGGCTCAATGACGCTCGCCAATCGGATCGTCATGGCGCCGATGACGCGTATGGGCTCGCCCGGCGGCATTCCGACAGCTGACGACGCGCGATACTACCAGTTGCGAGCGGAGGACGGCGTCGGCCTTCTCATTTCCGAGGCTACGCCGATCGATCGGCCAGCCAGCGTCTATCATCCCGATGTACCGCTTTTTTATGGCGAGGCGCCGCTCAGTGGCTGGTTGGATATTATCGACGGCGTTCATGCCGCAGGTAGCCGGATGGCGCCCCAGATCTGGCACATCGGTGCGGTCGCCAGCCCTGCGGACGGCTGGAACGAGTCAGTGCTGGTGGAGAGCCCGTCAGGCCTCATGGCCCCTGGCCACCCCGTCGGCATGATCATGGACGAGGAAGCGATCGCGGATAGCATCGCCTCCTTCGCCCGCGCCGCGGCGGACGCGAAGCGCCTGGGTTTCGACTGTGTCGAGATGCATGGCGGGCACGGCTATTTGATCGATCAGTTTTTCTGGGCGGGCACCAATCACCGAAGCGACCGCTATGGTGGCGCCACCATAGCCGAGCGCAGCCGTTTTGCGGTCGAGATGATCAGGGCGGTGCGCGCCGCGGTCGGGCCAGATTTTCCGCTCATCCTGCGGGTCAGCCAGTGGAAGCAGCAGGACTTCACCGTGCGGCTCGCAGAGACGCCCGAGGCGATGGCCGAGTGGCTTGGGCCGCTGGCCGATGCCGGGGTCGACATCTTCGACTGCTCGCAGCGGCGCTACTGGGTACCCGAATTCCCCGAGATAGACGGCCAGGACGGGCTGAACTTTGCAGGCTGGGCGAAAAAGCTGACCGGCGCGCTGTCGATGAGCGTCGGTTCGGTCGGGCTGTCCCGCGACATCGTCGACGCTTTTGCCGGCCAGACCGCGCATCCTGCCAGTCTCGACGGCCTCATCCGGCGCATGGAGCGTGAGGAGTTCGATCTGATCGGAGTCGGCCGTGCGATTCTCGGCGATCCGCGCTGGCTGACCAAGATACGATCCGGGCGCAGCGATGAACTGAGGGATTTCGAGGCGGCGGCGATGGGCGACTGGCGGAATTCGGTCGACCCCGAAGTGCGGGCGATTCCCGGGCGGTAAAGCGAATGGAGAATAAGACATGAACGACGCCATCAGCAAGAGCGACATAGTTGGCAGCTGGCGGATCGAGGAAATGATCGAGATCCCGGCGGATGGCGGCCCCGAGCGCTATCCGTTCGGCCGTTCTCCGGTCGGCTATTTCCACTTCCTCGACGATGATCGCGTCGGCTGCCTGGTCGCGGTCGGCGATCGCGAGGTGCTGGCATCCTCGGCGAGTGACGCCGAGCGGCTCGCCGATATGAACAAGGTTGCCGGCTATTCGGGCATTTACACGGTGCTGGATGACCGGATTGTCGTCGACGTCGAGATCTGCGTGAACCAGGCGCTTGTCGGGCATCGCTTCAACCGCATGGCGAAGATCGTCGACGGCAAGCTCCACCTGCGCACGCTGCCCGAGGAAGGCGCGGAGATGCGGCTCGTCTGGTCCCGGCCCTGAGACCGGCCGCGCGGAACTAAGGGAAGGCCATGACGTGCAAAAGCTGATCATCGAAGTGCGCGCCAACGAATATGCGATGCGGGATACCAATCCCAACGTCCCATGGACGGCTGAGGAGATCGCCGAAACCGCGGCCGCCTGCCGGGCCGCCGGTGCCGCGATCATCCACTTTCACACCCGCACCGACGATGGCGGACCCGCGTTCGAAGCCGAAGCCCATATGGCGGCGATGGTCGCGGTTCGTTCGGCTTCGGATATATTGATCCACGCCACGCTTGGTGGCCCCGATCGTGCTGCCAATGCCCAGGAACGGATCGCGCCGGTCATCGCCCTGGCGGAGGCCGGCCTGCGGCCCGATTTCATCCCGCTCGACATGGGTTCGTCCAACGTCGACATATTCGATGCGGCAGCGGGGGCCTTCCGGAGCGAGGAGGCCACCTATGGCAACACCACCGGCACGCTTCGATATTTCGCGACCACATTGAAGCGGTTCGGCATCAAGCCGAGCCTGCAGATCTGGAACCTGCCGATGCTGCGCTGGGCAACGGCCTTCGCCGATATCGGCCTGCTCGACGAGCCGTTATGGCTCAATCTCCTGCTCAGCGAGGGCGGCTATCTGGCGGCCCATCCGGGGACCATCGCGGGGCTCAGAGCCTTTCTCGATTTCCTCCCGGCGCATCATCGGCATCACTGGATCGTGACGCTCGGCAATGCCGACATACTGCGCCTGGCACCCGAGATCATCGTATTGGGAGGTCATCTCTGCATCGGACTCGGCGATTACCCCCACGCTGAGCGCGGTGCCCCGTCCAATGCCCAGCTGGTTGCGGAACTCGCCCGCTTGGCCGAGGCGGCGGGGCGGCCGCTTGCGACCCCCGCGGAGGCGAAAGCGATGCTGGGCATGGCATGAGTGTCGGCCCGGGCCGAGAGTGAAAGTTGCTCATTGCGGGAAACTCCACGAACGCGATGCAGCGATTCGGATCGTCGTTTAGGCCTCAAATTTGGATCGCACGCACCGGTTAGGCAGCTCGCCGATACGCTCCTTATGCTGGCTGAAATGCCTTCGGTGGGCTCCCGGCAGGGCATCCGCGATTATTTGAGAGGTTGTTTTCCAGCGGATGAACGCGATGACGCAAATCGGCCGGGCCATTTCCGGTCCGGCTGTCGCCCTAATACTGCGGTGAAATTGGCGCGCCCGGAACGATTCGAACGTCCGACCCTCAGATTCGTAGTTTCAAGCCGAATTATATCCCGACGTTCTCCGACGTTCCCCGGGATCCAAAAAACGGCCAATTTATCGTGCTATTTTGGCCTTCTACACGTTTTGACATTCCCTGAATTTCCCCTAGTGTGATGTCATGGTGATGTCACCAAGGCGGGGCGGGGCGTTCGACGATGGCGCAGGGCACTATCTCTAAGACGGCGGTCGATAAGCTAGAGACAACGGGCAAGACCCATTACCTTTGGGACAAAGATCCGATTGGTTTCGGCGTCCGCGTCACACCCGCCGGAGCGAAAAGCTATATTTTCCAGTTCCGCATGGGCGGACGGGGAGCGGCCCTTCGCCGTGAGATCATCGGACGTGTCGAAAAGATGGCGCCGGAGAAGGCGCGGCAGCGCGCGCACGATCTAGCGCATCTGGCGCGTATCGGCACCGACCCCATCGACAAGAAGCACGCCGATCGCAAGTCGCAGGCGGAGGCCAAGGTGATGGAGCGGGAACTCGCCTTTGAAACCTACGCGACTGATTACCTCGATAAGCGAGTGAAGGCGGAGCGGCCTCGATCTTATGTTTTTTCTGAGGGCATTCTCCGCCTGCATGTCACCCCGACACTCAAGAAAACTCCGCTGCCGTCGATCACCCGGCGCGACATCGCAAAGGTCTTGGACGCCATTCCGTCGACGCAACCCGCCGTTCGGCGCAATGTGTTCGCCGTGCTGCGCAAGTTGTTCAATTGGGCACGGGAGCGTGGCGACATCACTTCCTCGCCAATGGACGGGGTGAAGGCCCCTCCAAGTGTCGCCAGTCGTGACCGGGTGCTGTCCGATTCCGAACTGGTATTGGCGTTGCGCGCGGCCAATAATCTCGATTGGCCATTCGGCCCGCTTTACATCCTGCTATTCGCTACGGGCCAGCGGCGGGAGGAAGTCGCGGGATTGGACTGGCGGGAATTGGATCGCGCCAACGCCGTCTGGACCTTGCCACGGGAGCGCAGCAAGAATGGCGAGGCGAATATCATCCCGCTCAATCCTCACGCCGTAGAAGCGTTGGACAAGCTGGCACGCCAAGAGGGCAAGGAACGTCCCGAATGGCCGCGTACCGGGCTCATATTCAGCACGACGGGCAAAACCTCGGTTAGCGGCTTCTCGCGCGCCAAGGCCCGCTTGGACGCTGAAATGTTGAAGCTGGCGAAGAAGGATGCGGAGGAGGCGGAGCTTGATCCGGAGGCCGTCTCGCTGGCGCCATGGCGCCTGCATGATGCCCGACGCACTCTCGCGACCGGGATGCAGCGGCTGGGTGTCCGGTTTGAGGTCGTGGAGGCGGTCCTGAACCATACAGCGGGGGTGAGCAGATCGGGGGTCGCGGCGGTCTATCAGCGTCACGGCTGGGGCCCGGAGAAGCGCGCGGCGCTCGATGCGTGGGCGGATCATTGTGAGCGATTGCTGGCGCCGCCTCCCAGCGACGATAACATCGTCCAGCTTCATGGCATGAAGGCCTAGTGGGATGGCCATTTATCCCATTCCATGCTCTGACCTTCTGACGGTCGGTGAAATTGCCGAGCACTGGGCCAAGGAAATTCAGCCCCCAGCCACGGTTGTTGATCTTCGGATGTTGATTTGCACTGAGATGTGACCCGGGATTTTCATCGAGAAGTGACCCGGGTGGAAGGTATGTCCCGCGATGCGGGCCGTGGGTCAAGCGGGTGATTTTTCCTTTCTGGATTTGGGTGCAGCGGAGCTGGCCCTGAACCGGAAGCTG
>CANJRZ010000111.1 GCA_947476735.1 Sphingomonadaceae bacterium | reverse complement strand
GCTCAACCGAAACCGACGCCTCGCAAAGGACTTCGAGAACTCCATCGAAAGCGCGACCGCCTGGCTGTTCATGGCCTCCGTTCAGCTCATCAACCGGAAACTCGCAAGGCCCTGCAATTAAACGAAATCATTATGAGTCAGACTCTTAGATGCGCGATAGACCCGTTGATGAGGCACCTATCGGTCCACTATATCCTAGATATTCTTGATCGTTATTACTCCATACCGAAGGCCATATGACTTTCTGCATAGATAAATCATGGGGTCTATAGTGCCATTTTTCGTCAAATAGGGGAATGAGTACTGATCAGAATCAGCTTGGAATAGGATCAAATTCACAATGATGGAAAAATCATTGTCAAACCGACGCAAAATCGCTGCGCCGACGTGTGGACCGACACGTTGAGTTAGGCTTCTTCCACCGGATATGGATCGGCGGGGTCGCTCCCCACACCAACCGGACTATTCCGTTCGCGTCAGGAGACGCGGGTCCGACGCCTCTTGGCGAGTAGCCAAGCCTGCTATCGCCGATTGGAGATAGTCAACGATTTCGACCCGGCTGCGCTCGAGTTCGGCGGGAGGCACAGAGACCGAGATGACATGGATCAAGCCCTGCTCGGATGGTGGCAATGCCATCGAGACTCCCCAGAGATTATTGCGCTGGCTGATCCCTCCATAGGCATATCCCTGTTCCCTCACCCGCTCGAGCGAGGCGAGAATCTGGCTTGGATCGCGAGCAAGTGCTCCCAGCTCACGACGGCATTTGCCCAGACAGGACATGATCACGCTATGTGACTGGCTGGAAAGCCAAGCCGCTCCCGACGTCGATCCGAACAGCGGCACTCGTCTCCCGACCTCAAGCCGCTGATACCCATCTGGTCCAGACGTAACAGCAGCGCCTTCGGCTCGCCTGTTGCGACAGATCATGACCTGCATGAAAGTGCCCTGCGAAGCCGAGATGTTGACCGTCTTTTGAAGATCATCCCGTGCCGCTTTCACAATTTGGTCGAGAAGACCGTCGCTTGGGAGGAGCAGGTTCATCACGTTCGCGAGCTTCGCCGAGCGGGGCGACGGCCAGTAGTATTTTGTTTGTTGATCAAACACGAGATAGCCGCCGTCCACCAGCGTTTTCAGCAGCAAATCCGCGCTGGATGGCCCGATATTCACGGCGCGCGCGATCTCGCAGGCCTTGAGCTTGCGTCTCGTGCTGCAGAAGAGCTCCATAACCTCTAATGCCCTGACGGCGGACTTCGAGGAGTTGCAGAGTTGGCCGGGGCTGGCAAAGCGGGCGAACGGTTCAAGTTCGATCGTCTCGCCGGGAACAAGAACGTTATAACTTCGGACCCGAGACACTCTTTCGACCGGCAGTACATCATGGGAACGCATCACTGGTCTCCCTCAAATCGGTTCGCGAACTTTGCAACACCTGTTTGCAATGCGGGGGTTAGCGAGGGCACGGGTATGGGTTGCGCCTCTATCTCGTCGAAGATCGGATATTTGCCCATCGACAGCAGCAACAGTCCGGCTGCCGCCGTGACGATGAATCCCAGGCTCAGAAAAAGAGTGTAACTTCCGGTCCCATCGTAAAGCAGCCCCCCCAGAAGAGGACCCAATCCAACCCCGAGCGCCATCATGCTCGCGACGAAGCCGAACAGCGTTCCATAGGCGCGAAGCCCGAAGTAGCGCGACGTCAGATAGGGGAACATGCTGATGATCCCGCCGGCGGAGATGCTGTGGAGAATGACCGGCAAGCTTCGTTCCGCCACCGACGTGCTGGTGCCCATGAAAAGCAGGCACGCCGCCATGAGAAAAACGCAGACTACTGCCATGACGATAGTCCCGCGAAAGCGCGTGACAGCCAGTCCACAGAGGAACTTTCCCAATATCGCGCCGCTGCTGCCCAAACCGACGAGCCAGGCCGCACTCGTCCTATCCAGACCGCTGCCGTTAAGGATCGGAATCAAATGTACGAGCAGGCCGACATTCACCGTATTGGCGAGCAGGGTAGCGAGGCAGAGTTTGACCAAATTGGCACTTCGCACGCCTTCGGCGACCGAAAGCCCTGGCAGCACGATCTCGGCGACCTTCTCGTGCGCCGCCAGAGCAAGTGCCATGCGGTCGCGCCGCCCGTAGAAATAGAGCAGGCAGAATAGCCCGGAAATTCCACCCCAGGCCACGCCCATGATCACATAGGCCAGGCGCCAGCCAACAGAGGCGATCAACTCGGTGGCCACAATTGGAGCGATCATGCCCCCCACGGTGCCGCCGGTGACGACCACCGCAATCGCTAGCCCACGAGCCGCATTGAACTCGCTAGAGATGGCTGTGACCCAGACCAGCGGGCGCGGCACCTGGCAGGCAATGGAAAATACCAGCCATAGCGCCAGCAGGTGCCAGGCCGAACCGGTGACGGTACCGAACAGTGCAAAGGCGAGACCGCACAAGATGACGCCGGGCACGGCGAAACGCCGCGGGCCCCAGCGATCGATCATATTGCCGAGGAAGGGAGAACAGAGCACGCCGAGAACGGCATAGATCATCAGCCCCGATGACATCTGGGCGCGCGTCCATCCGAACTCCTGCTCGAGCGGCACCATGAAGGCGCCGAGCGAGGGGACCGCGATGCTCATCATGCTGGCGCCGACGAAAGCGGACAAGGCGAGCTTCCAGTGCCGACGCCATTCCTCAGCCGATGACAGGTCGTGTGCGATCACCAACTCCCTTCGTGTTCTGTGGCCTAGCCCAATGAGGACGGAGTTATTCGGCGCCCGAACTCGCTGCTCAGCTCCCGGCTCGGCCAGAGAAAATGAATGCGGTGGTGCTTGATCATCCAGTCGCCATCGACCTTGAGCCAGTCTTCCTCGTAGATCGCGAACCAGGCGGTGGGGCTGGTGCGCTTGTCGGCCTCAGTGATCACGTCCTGGAGATAGCAGCGGCTGACCGCGGTATCGGAGCCGGTCAGTTCAATGGCGAGGTTGGTGGTCATGTGCAGCCAGTTGAACGGCTGCTTGCCCTCGAACTGGAATTTGATCCTTTCGAGGATCTTGTCGCGGCCATGCCAGGTGCCGAATGGGCCCCATTCGCCGATCGCGTCCTCGGTGTACAGCTCCGCGAACTCCTCATGCCGGTTGCCGTCCATGAGCTGAGAGTAGAGAAGCTTCTTCCTTCGGATCTTCTCGATCTCGAGCAGTGTGCGAACTGCGGCGAGTTCCTCCGCGGTCAGTCCACCAATCTCCTGTCCCATGATCCGCTCCTTCTTTTCGCTCACCGCCTCGGCCGAGAAGCCTACCAGTATGAAAAGCTCGGACCACCGTCGGGACGCAGCCGGTCGCCGTTGATCAGTCCGCTTTCCATCGCGTGAATATAGCTGCGCGCGACATCGGCAGGTTGCGGCACCTTGGCCGCCGGGGAGCTTCGGACGAAGCGCGCCATCAGTTCCTCCACGGCAGCGGTGATCGGGCCGAGCAGCGGTGTCTGCGTCAGCGTCGGTTCGACGACATTGATGCGTACCGGCGCGATCTCGCCCGCCAATCCCCTTACCAGGGCACCCACCGCGGTGTTGCCGATGACGCTGAACGCCGAGAAATGCGGGAAGATCGCCCGCTCATCGGACGTGCCACCGGTCAGCACGATTGATCCGTCACGCGCGATCTGGGCATGGGCTGCCCGCACGATGAAAAGCTGCGCCCAGAATTTGTGCTCGAGCACCATCCGCGCCCGATCCTCGTCGTGCCCGAGCAATGTACCCTGCTCGGTGAAACCGACGCACGAGACGAGATGGTCGATCGGTCCGCACCCCGCGAAGAACTCGATGACTTTGGCGCGATCGGTTGCATCGAAGGCGACCGTTTCGACGCCCGGCGGCATCGCGGCGGCCGCTGATTGCAGGCGTTCCGGATCGCGACCTGTGATCGTGACCCTGGCGCCCTTTTCGGCAGCCTGACGGGCGACATCGGCGCCGATTCCAGAACTACCGGCAATGACGACGACGCGCTTTCCTTCGAGCATGGACATGTTCCTAAATCGATCGCGAGAGCATCCGTGCGGTCACTTAGTGCGTGGCAGATAATCGAGAGTCAGCCGCGTCAGGTGGACGGACGCAAACTTCCAAATCCCGTCCTCCTTGCGATAGGTCTCGCGATAATGGCCGTAACCGTAAAGCACGGTCTCCTCGCTGTAGTAGATGACATCGGCCATCGCCCAGATGCCCCGCGCCTCTACGTCGGAGTCGAACTCGTACAGCGGCGTATGGCCGTGGTGCACTGAGGGGATAACCGCCAGCCGCTCCTTCACATATTCGATGACGTTATCGATGCCTTCGGTCACGTCTGTGGACTCGACGGGCAGGCCCTGATCGACGAGCAGCTTAGCGTCCTTGGTGAACAGGGAGGTCCAGCCATCCCAATTCTTGTGATCGAGATTGTAGAAGTAGAGACCCTTCAGGCGCTGGAGTTCCAGAATGTCCTGCACATGTCGGCTGTCGATACGGCTATCCATGAAGAATTGTCCTCTGCCCTTAGAGCTGCGGACCCAAGGCCGCATTGTCTCAAATTTATTTTGAACGTGTTAAAATAATTCGCTTGGTGGTGCAAGAGGCGTATGAAGGGTTCGTCGAAGGAGATTGACATGGCGACAGAGCCAGGCAGGCGAGCCGCATGAACGAGGAGTCTGGTCTGAGAGCAGTCCTGTCGGGTCACGACATGGGCAAGTCGCGTCGGCGGCAGGCGATCATCGATGCCGCGCGCAGGCTGATCGAGGAAGAGGGAGAGGCTGCGTTCACGATGCGTCGGCTCGCGACCGAGGCGAAGGTAAGCGTTCCGACGCCCTATAATTTATTTGGATCGAAGGAGACCGTCGTTCGAGCGGTGATGGACGATGACCGCGCGAAGTTCGATGAGGATTTTCGGGCGACAGCAGCGGAACATCCGCTGGAACGCATCTTCGACATCATCGACACGCGCTTTGACACTTATCGGTCAAATCCTAGCTTTCACCGCGCCTTGGTGAGGTCCCTCTATGATGTCCGCGAAGCGGATGGGGACCACAGCATCTGGTTTGAACATGTCGCCTATGGCACCCAACTCATCGACGATGCCGTCAAAGCGGGTTGTATCGAAGGGCACAGTGGCGGATTTCTCGGGCGAGCCCTGATCCGCACCTACCACGCAACCCTGCTCGAGTGGATTTCCGATGAGGTCGATCTGGAGACGGCCCATCGCGATATCGGCCTGAGCGTTGCGATCCTCCTGTCGGCCTATATCACCAAGGCGCATCGCGAGGTGCTCAAAGCGGTGCGCGCGCGCTATGAATTGGATCGCCGCACCAAATAGCCGCGATCTCAAACTTTTGACGCAAGCAAGGGATTGGAACGGTGGGCCTGGGAGTGGATGGCGATGACCCTGGCCCCACAGCCTCCGCACCAGCTCATGAAATCAAGCAAAAGCAGCCTATCCGCGTTCGCGCGACAACGAGCGATTACTATCCACAAATATAAGCTGTTGGACCTCGCAACCGGTTGCTGTCATCGGGCCGCTCAAATGGCAACGCGCGCGCTCGAACCATCAGCTCTTGGTAAGCGCGCGCTGGGCATCCTTGGAGGGATCATGAGCTTCGACTTCGTTATCAGAAATGGCACCGTAATCGACGGCATGCGCCTTCCACGCTATCGCGCCGACATTGGCGTGAAGGACGGCAAGATCGTCCGCATCGGGAAAATCCCTGCGGGAGCGGCCATGCAGGAATATGATGCGACCGGCCTGATCGTCGCCCCCGGCTTCATCGATCTGCACACTCATTATGATGCGCAGCTCCACTGGGATCCCTGGTGCACCAGCGGCGGATGGCACGGCATCACGACCGTGATCATGGGCAATTGCGGCTTCGGCTTCGCGCCAATGAAAGCCTCTGATAGGAACCGCTCGCTGCTGAGCATGACCCGCACCGAGCAGATTTCGCTCGAAGCGATGCAGGAAGGGATGCGGATCGACTGGGAAACCTTCCCCGAATATCTCGCCTCACTTCGTCGGATGCCGAAGGGTGTCAACGTAGCAACGTTCGTGCCGCTCAATCCGCTGCTGATCTATGTGATGGGGCTCGACGCAGCCAAGTCGGGACGGCCCGCTAGCGCGTCAGAGCTCTCACAAATGAAGGCGCTGCTGCACGAAGCCATGGATGCCGGAGCCATCGGCTTTTCGGTGCAGCGGCTCGGCCCCAACTCGGGCCAGGCCGACTATGACGGGACGCCAATGCCGACCGATCTGATGAGCGAGGATGATGTCCTCGCGCTGTGCGATGTGTTATGCGAGCGCGATCAGGGCATGATCCAATGGCTTCAAGGCGATCGTGCCCCCTTCGACCTGGCCTATCAGCTGAGCTTCACCGAGCGAGTTGCCGAGCGCGCACAGCGCCCGGTTCTCTTCAACGCGGTGGCGCCCTTCCAGGATGCCGATCCAGCTATCGCCAAGGATCTGCAGGCGTGGATTCATGACTGCAACGAGCGTGGGCTGCGCGTGATCGGACAGGGACACCTCAATCGCCAGTTCGCCGACTTCTCGCTCGAGCAGTGGAATCTGTTCGATTACATCCCCGCCTGGAATTATGTGACCCAAGGCGACAAGCACCAGCGCATGGAGCGCATGCGCGATCCGGAAATGCGCCGCCGTCTTTGCGAAGAAAGCGACGTCGCCTACGCCGATGACTCGCGCAACACCGGTCCGGGCGGGCTTGTCGCCAAGTACCTCGTGGGCAGCGTCGGCACGCACAGCCACCTCAAAAGCTATGAGGGCCGGACGTTCGGCGACGTTGCGCAGGAACGCGGCGAGCATCCGATCGACACCTTCATTGAGCTCTCGCTGGAAACCAACCTGGACCTGCTCGTTCGCAGCATGCAATTCGCCGCGACCGAGGATTCGGCTCAGGTCGCCAACCTCATGAACGACCCTTACATCATGGCCGGCGCGTCCGACGGCGGCGCGCACACCAAGTTCTTCAACAGCTCGTCCTATCCGACCGAGTTCTTGTCGTGGCTCGTCCGCGAAGAGGGCGTCGTGACAGCGGAGGAGGCTCACTTCCACCTGAGCTATTTGCCCGCGCAGGTGCTCGGCTTGACCGATCGCGGCGCCCTTCGCGAGGGCGCTCCGGCCGATATCGTCGTCTACGATCCCGAGCAGGTCGAGCGTGAACCGAAATGGCAATATGAGGTTCTGCATGACCAGCCGACGGGCGACTGGCGGCGTGTCCAGAGGGCCGTTGGCTACCGCTGGACATTCGTGAATGGCGAACTGACCTTTACCGATGGCCACTGCACGGGTGCGACGCCCGGCGATCTGCTGTCGCTGGCACCATCAGCCATGGAGCCACTGGCAATCGCCGCGGAATGAGGCCCCCGACGCAGCGTGCTCACACCCGTCGTCGGCTTCGCTTCGGAATGAGCACGGCCTGATGATGATTTCGGGAGTGGATGACAGAAAAGCCAGGCGCAGGGAGATGGCGGAAAACTGGCCCCTCATCCTGGGTTCTTTCGTCGGAATGATGCTCGGGGTCGCCGCGATACCCCTATATGTCGTCGGCCCTATCGTGCGCGCAATGCAGGCCGATTTCGGATGGTCGGGCAATGTCCTGTTTGCCTGCGCTGCGCTTTTGTCGGCCGGAGTCACGGTCGCCACGCCCCTCGTTGGCCGTCTCGCAGACCGCTTTCCAGCACGTGTGATCGGACTGGTGTCGCTTTCGGCGCTGGCGCTCTGTTTCGCGTGCATCGGACTGATCAGCGGACCGTCCTGGCAGATCGAACTGATCTACTTCCTGCTCGGGCTGTTGGGCGCTGGGAGTGGCGGGATCATCTATTCGAAGGCGATCGGCGCACGGCTGGTGAAGGCACGAGGGACCGCTCTGGGTATCATCCTGAGCAGCACCGGCATCACCGCCTTTGGTACACCCCTACTCGCACAGTGGATTCTTCTATCGCACGGCTGGCGCGCCGTAGGTCCCAGCATTGCCGGCCTGATCCTGCTTGTTGCCGTTCCCTTCGTCTGGCTGACATTGCCTTCCAGTCGACCTGTGGCGGCCCCATCGGCGGACGGGGAACAGCAAGCGGATATCACGTCCGGTGGGACCTTGCCGTCACGGGCCCTGAGGGACATCCGCTTCTACATCATACTGGGTTCAGCCAGTCTGTTTGGTCTCCTCATCACGAGCGCGATCATCAACATTTTCCCCGCGCTCGTCGAACGTGGCATCGCGAGCGAGCGAGCTGCTCAGATCGCGTCGACTCTCGGCGTGGCTATCATCGTTGGCCGGCTCGGTGTGGGCTATTTGCTCGACTATATGCGACCGGCCATTGTCGGGGTCGGGATGTTCTTGGCTGGTGCTGCCGGAACAGCGCTGTTCGCCCTCGCAGACGGAAACAGTGCGATCGTGGCAGTGATCTGTATGGGCCTCCTCATTGGGGCGGAAATCGACCTGATATCGTTTATGGTTCTCTGGTATTTCGGGGTCCGATTCTTCGGCGCGATCTTCGGAATCCTCTTCTCGCTCTATACCGGCAGCACCATCGCCGGGCCGATTCTCGGCGCCATCCTCCTCAGGTCGGGCGGCTATCCTCTGCTCTATATGTCGGCGGCGGCGACCTTCGCGATGGCGGCGCTGGCCATGCTGGCGCTCTGCTTCGTTGGCCCCAGCCGCGATGCTGCCAGCCGCCTGGCGGAATGAGGGATAGGCCGGAACGAACATCATTTCCGTCGCCCAAGGGCAGCGTCCAAGGAACACTCTGAATGAAATTCCACACCCATATCCCCATGGATCTGATCGAACCCACAGGAGAGTTTCAGACGGGTCAGGCTGTTTCCGAGATGGCAAGGGCGGTCGAAGCGGCGGGGATCGCCGCTGCCTATGTGACCGATCACCCCGCTCCCTCGGCGGACTGGCTGCACAACGACCCTACAGGCCACGACGCGCTCGATCCGTTCACGGCCCTGGCGTTCATCGCCGCGGCGACGACGCGGCTCAAGGTCATGACTCAGGTCCTCGTCCTGCCGTACCGCAACCCCTTTCTCACCGCGAAGGCGGCCGCGACGCTGCAGACCCTCTCAGGCGGCCGCTTCGTCATGGGTGTAGGTGTCGGCTATCAGAAGATCGAGTTCGAAGCGCTGGGCGTCGCGTTCAATCAGCGCGGCGCGCTGACGGACGAAGCCCTGGAGACGATCCGCCTCGCCTGGGCCGGTGGAGCCGTGATCAAGGAGGGGCGCCATTTCAACGCTGTCGGCAACGAACCGCGTCCCATTCCGAAGCGGGCGCCTCCGATCTGGATCGGCGGTGGCAGCGACAAGGCAGTGGAGCGTGCTGCGCTCTGGGGCGAGGGGTGGACGCCCTTCCTCAGCCTTCCGACGGACAATGAATATGTGAAGGCTTCGTGGGTCAAGGACACCGCCGATCTCGGCCGCAAGATCGAGCATATCACCGCGCGCCGAGCCGAACTGGGCCGAAGCGGCGCCTTCGACATTTCCACCGCCTCGCCCGTCCCGCTGCAGGCGCTAAGCGCGAGCGAAGCCGAGCGCTTCCTGGAGTCGGTGCAGCAGCTAGCCCAGCTCGGCGTGACATGGGTGGCCGCCGACCTTCCGGCTCCGAGCAGAGGCGCCTATATCGACAATCTCCGCTGGTTTGGCGAAACTATCATCCCGCGCTGTTCATAACGAAGGGCCAGGCGGCTCAGCCGGTTCGGGCTCCCCGTGCTGCAACGAGGAAGAGAGATGCTTCAAAGTCGGAAAATCGACGAATGCCTGCCCTTCGGAGCCTGCGTCGATGGCCTCACGCTCGACATGGTCGAAAATTCGGAGTTGCAGAAGGAGCTCAAGCAGCTCTGGATCAAGGAAAGCCTCCTGCTGTTCCGGGACTGTCCAGCAAATCCGGACTTTCACGTCGCGCTCGGCAAATGCTTTGGTGAGCTCCTCATCCACCCCGGCGAGCATATCCGGCTCAAGGGCAATCCCGAACTCGTCCAGTTTACCGCCGATCCCGAGCAGGAAGGCATTTACCGTGTCGATGGCGTTGATAGGGTCGGCTGGATTCCCTGGCATGCCGATCTGGCCTGGGCGACCGAATCCAACCGGGGCGGGCTGCTCCGCGCGATCACCATCGCCAGCGAAGGCGGCGAAACCGGCTTCATGTCGCGCTTCGATATTTACGATCGGATGCCCGAGCCGCTGAAGCTAGCAGCCGAGGGCCGCGAAATCGTTACGCGCATCCGCAACGCCTATGAGACCAACCCCTATTGCATCGGCCAGCATGCCGAGCTGCAATATAAGCCCGAGCACATCGCCGAGTCCGAGCTGCGGCTGATGGCGTCGAACCCACCGACCGCGCATCCGCTGGTCGCGGTGCAGGCCGAGACTGGCCGGAAATTCCTGAACTTCTCGCCTGCTGGTGCCGATCGGGTGCTAGGCATGAGCGCGGCCGAGAGCCATGAGCTGCTGAGTGCCATCGCACTCTATGCCAATGACGACAACAAGGCGTACCGCCATCATTGGAGACTCGGCGAATATATCCTCTGGGATAATTGGGTGATCAATCACAAAGCCTATGGCTGCCCGCTCGGCGAAGAACGTGTCATGCAGCGCGCAACGCTCCCCAGTGACGGCAAGCAGGTCAAAGGCAGGCCCATCCTCGAAGACGCCTGAGCTAAGAGCGCACCGGCCAGACGAGGTGCATGTCGCTCAGGCTGAAGACTGGCCCGGTCGTCATCTTCGGTTGCGTCCCCGGCGCAAAGCCAAAATCGGGGATGCGCCGCAGCCATTCCTGCAGGAAGATCTTGACCTCGCGCCGCGCCAGCACCGCCCCGGGACAGATATGCGGGCCCGAGCCAAAGATGCTGTGAGTGTTGACCGGCGGGCGGCGCAGGTTGATCGTCAGCGGGTCGGGAACGAAGCGCTCGTCGAGGCCCGCAAGCGGGTGGAGCACGCACACCATGTCGCCGGCCTTGAGGCTGACGCCCTTATGCTCGATGTCTTCGACCACCAGCCGCGCGGTGGTCGCCTGGCCATGGCGGCGGAGCAGTTTGTTGATTTGCACTGAGATGTGACCCGGGAGGGGCATAAGTTTCCACTGAGAAGTGACCCATGTTTTGACCTCTTCCTTGGCTGATTTGTCAGGGGATACAGGAGTGATCGACATGGCATTATTGAGT
>CANJRZ010000110.1 GCA_947476735.1 Sphingomonadaceae bacterium | reverse complement strand
TCGAGGAAGGGCCCGAGAATATCTATACGAGCTTCCGGTCGAAGGGCGAATCCGGGGTCGGGCTCGGCATCGTCCGGCAGTCGGGCGCAAACACGCTGCAGGTTGCGCGCGCCGCCAAGGCAGTCGTGGCGGAGCTGCAGAAGGATTTGCCACCCGGGGTCGAGATGGGCGTCGGAAGCGATAGCTCACTGTTCATCGAAGCGGCGATAAAGGGCGTGTGGAAGACGCTGATGGAAGCGGCCGTCCTGGTGACCGTGGTGATCTTCTTGTTCCTGGGCTCGGCCCGTGCGACCCTCATCCCGGCCATTACCGTACCAATCTGTCTGCTCGCTACCTTTGCGGTCCTTTGGGCTTTCGGCTATTCGATCAACCTCCTGACCTTGCTCGCGATGGTCCTGGCAATCGGCCTCGTCGTCGACGATGCGATTGTCGTTCTCGAGAATGTCCACCATCGCATCGAAGAAGGTGAGCCCCCGCTACTCGCAGCCTTTGCCGGCGCGCGCCAGGTAGGCTTCGCGGTGATCGCCACTACCCTGGTCGTCTGCGCAGTGTTTGTGCCGGTCATGTTCCTGGCGGGCGCGACGGGGCTGCTGTTTCGCGAACTGGCGGTTGCCATGATCGCAGCAGTCGGAATTTCGGGTTTCCTCGCACTGAGCCTGGCCCCGATGCTCTGTTCCAAATTATTGCGGCCGACTCAACGCCGAGGCTTCTCGGCCAAGGTCGAAAGCGTGCTCGACCGGATTACAACCCTCTACACACATTCACTCGACCGGGTGCTGGGCAATTGGATACCGCTCGCTGTCTTTATCGGAATCCTGCTGCTCGGGGCGGCTTTTCTCTTCTCCCGGCTGGCCTCCGAGTTGGTGCCGCCCGAGGATACCGGCGTAGTCGACGTCCGCATCACGGCCCCCGAAGGCACCAGCTTCGCCGAACTCTTCGGCTATGTGCAGCAAGGAGAGCAGAAGCTCATGCCGCTGCTCGAAAACGGCCATGTCCGCGGCTTCAACGCTCGCATTCCGCAGGGGAATGCGACGACCGAAGATTTCGACAACGCGAATATCGCCGTTTTCCTTCGACATTGGGACGAGCGGAAATTCACTTCGCAGGACGTCGTGAAGGAGATCAACAAGCAGGTGACACAGATCCCTGCCGTGCGCGCCAATGCAACGGTGCGCGCCTCGCTCGGTCGTGGCCGCGGACAGCCTGTCAACTTCGTCATTGCGGGCACGAGCTACGAGGAACTCGCCAAGGCGCGTGACCGGATCCTCGCTGCCGCGCGGGAAAATCCCGGGATCGTCAACCTCGATGCCGATTATGTCGAAACCAAACCACAGCTGATCATCAATGTCGATCGTGCACGGGCGGGAGATCTCGGAATCTCGGTCGACGATGTCAGCCAGGCTTTGCAAACCTTGATGGGTTCGCGGCGTGTCTCAACCTATGTGCGCGACGGCGAAGAATACCGCGTGATCGTCCAGGCCGACGCACGCGACCGCAATGATGAGCAGCGGCTCAACAGCGTCTATGTGCGGAGCCGCGATGGCTCGCTCGTTCCGCTCTCCAATGTCGTGACGGTGCGTGAAAGCGCCACGGCCCGTGAGCTCGGACGCTTCAACAAGCTGCGCTCAATCACGCTGCAGGGCGGCGTCGCCCCTGGCTTTACGCTGGGTGCAGCGCTGGCCTTCCTGGAGGAGCAAGCGCGTAATTCGCCCGAAGTCATTGCGGTTGGTTATCGCGGGGAAAGTCAGTCGTTCAAACAGACCGGGGGATCAATCTGGCTGATCTTCGCCATCACTGTGCTCGTCATTTATCTGCTGCTCGCCGCCCAGTTCGAAAGCTTCATCCATCCGGCGATCATTATTTCGGGTGTACCGCTGGCGGTGGCGGGCGGCATTTTGGGTCTCGCACTCACCGGCCAGACGCTCAACCTGTTCAGCCAGATCGGTATCGTCATGCTCGTCGGGCTCGCCGCCAAAAATGGTGTGTTGATCATCGAATTCGCCAATCAGCTCCGCGACGAAGGGCGCGATGTCGCAAGCGCGATTCGCGAAGCATCTGAACGGCGGCTCCGCCCAATTCTGATGACGTCGCTGGCGACTGTAGCCGGTGCCGTTCCACTGGCTCTTAGCCACGGAGCAGGCGCCGGTGCGAGAGCTGCCATCGGTATCGTCGTAGTGTTCGGCGTTACGGTCGCCACTGCCGTTACGCTGTATGTCGTACCACTTCTCTACGGATGGCTCGCGCCTTACACATCCTCTCCCAAAGCCGTCAGCCGGGCCCTGCGCGCGCTCCGCCGTCCCTTGAAACCAACCACTCCGGCACCAGAAGAGTTGGCCGCTACTTCGACTTAGGCGCCATGGAGGGATCGACATGGACCTTAAATGTCTTCTTCGCCCCGGTGCGTAACGCTGCCATCATTCCCGGAAGATCGTCGAGCGGGATGGTCTCTCCGACCATAATCTCCGGCCGGATTCTGCCACCGTCAAAGGCGCGCGCCGTCGCCTCGAACTCGTCGATCGTATAGGCCCGCGGGAATAGCAGGCGCACCTCCTTGTGCGTGCAAAAAGCCGGCACAACCGGATCGCCATGCTGGCACATGCCCAGTGACAGGACCGTGCCCTGCGGGCGAACCTGTTCGGTCGCGAGCGCCAGCATTCCCTGCTTGCCGACGCATTCGAAGACGATGTCAGGATGCCCGCCCAGTTTCTCGGCGATGCGAGCGCGATCGTCTTCGTCGAATCCGAGCACCGCATCGGCGCCGAGCTCCATCAGCACGTCGGCGCGATGCGCCGAGCGCGAAAGCACGACGATCTGCGCCGCACCGAGATTGCGCGCCCAGAATATCGCCGACATCGCCATGGCGCCGGCCCCGATCACAAGCACATTCTCGCCACCCCGCGCCCCCGCAAAGTTGAGCGCGTGAAGCCCGCAGGTCATCGGTTCGATCAGCGCCCCGTCGGTGAAGCTGAGCGATTGCGGCAGCCGAACTGCCGCGACCGGCGGGATCACCATAAATTCACCAAAGCCACCGACCAGATAGCGCGCGTGCTCACAGAACAGCGGATTACCCGTGCGGCATCCATCGCAGGTTCCGCACCGGGCCGCGGGCAAACCGGCGATCCGATCTCCGGGCCGAAACCCCTCGACATCGCGCCCGACTTCAATCACTTCGCCCGCCCATTCGTGGCCCAGACGGCCTACAGGCAGATGCAGCGGCCCGTCGCCGGTCATCGCGAGATCACTGCCGCATATCCCGCAGCGTCCGACGCGGACCAGCATCTCACCTGGCCCCGGCGTCGGATCGGCGATGGTTTCGATGGAAATCGGCTGACCTGCCCCCTGGTAAATCGCGGCGCGCATAACCTACGCCGCCGGGATTACTTCGAGCGCCACCTTATGCGCGGTCATCACCGCCGGATAACCAGCATAGACCGTCGCATGGTAGAGCATCTCGGCGATCTCCTCGCGGGTAAGCCCGTTGGTCAGGCCGATCGGAATATGCGCGCGCAACTCATTCTCGGCACGCAGCGCGATCAGGATGCTGATCGTCATCAGACTGCGATCGCGGAGACTGAGACCAGGCCGCGCCCAGACCATCCCCATAGCATGCTCGATCAGCAGATCGTTGAGCTCAGGCGCGACGGGCGACGGCTGAAGTGATGCGACCATCTTTGGGTCAACCATCTTGCCCATCACGTCGATGCCACGGGCTCTGTAATCGGTCATCGTCTCTCTCCTCAGGTCTCGGCGTCGGCTGTTTCGAAACGGCGGGCGATCTCGATCATCGCCACCGACAGCGCCTCGGGCGCACACAGAAAGGGCGAATGATCGGTGTCCAGCGTGTAGACAGGATCGCATGGCGCGGCCGCCTGCATCTTGCGTTGCTGCGTGTGCAGATCGAGGGCGATATCGTCGCTGCATTCGATATAGGCCCGCGGAACGCGACCCCAGCGCTCCCATGTCACGCCTGATGGCACGCTATCCGGCCTCATCGGTTCGGCATAAAGATGGCGACAGGCCTCGACATGATCCTCCGGCGAGCAGCGATGGTAGAAGCGCTCGATGGCCACATCGTCGGTGAATTTCGCCATGCAGCCATTCTCGTCGATCGGCGGAACGATCGAGGGGTCATAGCCCGCCGCCTCGAGCAGTGATTGACCGGGCTGCGGAATGATCGCGGTAACATAGATCAGTCCGGCCAGTTCGTCCGAAGCCATTTCCGCCGCCTCGCTGATGACGAAGCCGCCGCGGCTGTGCCCGGCCAAAAATACCGGTTTCTCCGCTTTACGGACTGCATCAGCGACATCGCCAGCCCAGATTTCAAGAGTCAGTTCGCTTGGGTGATATGTTGGGTTCGGCGGAGTGCCCGGCAAATCGATCGCCATCACCTTGTGGCCCGCCCGTTCAAGCAGGGGCATGATCTTGTGCCAGCACCATGCGGTGTGACCTGCTCCCGGTACCAGGATAAAGGTCCCCATTGCTTCTCCTCCTCTTGTTTCAGACGGCTGCGCGAGGTCCAGTGAAAAGTTCGGCGCACCTAATCATCGCGTCGGCAAGTGCTTCGGGCGTGCTGAAGAAGGGGGAATGATCAGTCTCGATCGTCATGACAGGATCGCATGGCGCACGTGCCTGCATCCGCTTCTGGCAAGCCATGTCCAGCGCCTGATCGTCCGTACATTCGATGAACGCGCGGGGCACCCGTCCCCAGCGCTCCCAGGTCACGCCTGCGGGCGTGCTCGCCGGCGTCCAGGGCTCACGAAAAAGATGTTCGAGCGCGTCCCTTATGTCCTCCGGCGGGCAACGATGGTAGAACATCGCCGTCGCGACATCCCCGGGCAACAGATCCATCCGGCCATCGCCGGTCACTGCAAATCCCGAGTCCGGTTCACGGCCGATCGATTCGAGCATAGTCATTCCCGGCGGCGATATCACCGCGGTAACGTAGATCAGCCCAGCCAGTGCGTCAGGCACGCGCTCCGCCGCCTCGCCGATGACATGGCCGCCCCGGCTGTGCCCCACCAGCACCACATTCTCCCCTGTATCGCTAACCCTTTCGGCAACGAAATCCGCCCATGACGCCAAGGTGATTTCGCCGTCGGCTGCCAACTGGTTCTCGCCGGTGCCGGGCAGATCGAGCGCAATCGCGCGGTGTCCCTTTGCCTCAAGCAATGTCACGATGCGATGCCAGATCATCGCCGGGTGGAAGGCCCCGGGCACGAGCAGGAATGTCGTCATAGAGTCCCTCTCCGCGATTCGCAGAGAAGGCTAACCCGCTGTCAGCGTGGCGACCAGCGCCTTGACCTTTTTCTGGCGCCATTGCGGCGTTGGCGCCACCAGCCAGTAGCTTTTCGCGGTCGGACTGGGATCGCCTTGTGCTCGCACGCGCCCCTCTGCGATATCGCGCTCGACGAGCAGCGACGGGACATGGGCGGTGCCGAAGCCCGCAGCCGCGGCATCGATCGCGAGACCCGCATCGGCGACCGTCAGGGCAGCGCCCTTGTCTTCGAGCGGACAACCAGGCCAGCCGATCGGAGCACCGTCGGCCAAGCCGACGGCGACAATCGCGCCCTCTGCCAAACGGACACCCTCATGCTCGCCTGGCCCCTCTGCGTAGCAGATAGCAAGGTCGAGATTGGCCTGGGTGAAATCGAGGCCTTCGTCCGAGGAGAGCAGCACGAAGCGCAACTCGGGATCGGTACGGCCGAAATCGGCAAGGCGCGGCGCCAGCCATTTGGCTGTGAAATCGCGCGGCGCGGCAATCGTCAGCGTTTTCGACGACTGGCCCGCCTGCATCGCCCGTACCGCTTCTTCGAACTGGAGGAAGCCTGCGCGCAGCGCGTCCAGACCGGCCTCGCCCTCGGGGGTCAATTCAAGCCCCTTAGCGGTGCGACGAAACAGGACGACGCCGAGCGTGTCTTCCAGCGCGCGGATCTGCTGCCCGACAGCCGCCGGTGTTACCGCGAGCTCGTCTGCCGCACGCGTGAACGACAGATGCCGCGCGGCCGCATCGAGCACGCGCAAGCCGTTGAGGGGCAAATGGGTGCGTTTCACCGCCTCCCGCCCTTCCGTCCAAGCGCCTTCATATCGCTACAGCCGGGCCGATCAGCGGGAAGCGCGGAATCGTCGCTTCGAAGGTCGAGCCGTCTTCTGCGACCATATGATAACTGCCTTCCATCGAACCGGTCGGTGTCTGGAGCGGGCAACCCGAAACATAGTCATAGCTCTGACCCGGCTCGATCACCGGCTGCTCGCCAACCACGCCTTCACCGCGCACGTCGTGCCGGCCACCGCGGCCATCCGTGATCAGCCAGTGGCGGGTGAGCAGCTGGACAGCCTGCGTGCCCTCATTCTCGATCCGGATATGATAGGACCAGAACCAGCGCCCGCGCGCCGGCTCCGACTGTTCCGGCATGAAGGAAACCGCCACCCGGACGTTGACGCCCCGGCTCTGCGCGACATGGGGGAAAAGGGCCTTCATGATCATTGTCCGGCCTTCTTCGATGCCCGGTCGATTTCGTCGATCATATTAGCGGATCCTCAACAAGCGAGAGTCGCCGATCTTGTCGGAAACGTCCATGGCACTCGCTTTGCAGCCCACGCCCGGCGGCGTCAACGGGGCGACGAGACGGGCTTGCGCGAATGTCACATGCGTCCGATAGAACTTCGTCCATTCAAAGAGGAGAGTCGACCATGGCGACCGCGATCCAGCAAGTCCCGCTTAAGACCATCGACGGCAAGGATACCACACTCGACGTTTATGCCGGCAAGGTACTGCTGGCGGTAAACGTTGCGTCCAAGTGCGGCCTGACCCCGCAATACACCGCGCTCGAAGAGACCTATAAGAAATACAAGGACAAGGGCTTCGCGGTGCTCGGCTTCCCCGCCAACAATTTCGGCGCGCAGGAGCCAGGCACTGAAGCGGAAATCACCGATTTCTGCACCACCAACTATGGCGTCGATTTTCCGATGTTCTCGAAGATCTCCGTTAAGGGCGATGACCAGCATCCGCTCTATCAAAAACTGACTGCAGAGAAGCCGACCAAGACCTACAAGGACAATACGTTCAAGGAACGGCTCCAGGGCTATGGCATCGACACCGGCCGCGAGGATGAGGTGACCTGGAATTTTGAGAAATTCCTCATCGCCAAGGACGGCAGCGTCGCCGGACGCTTTGCGCCCGACATCGCCCCGGACGATGCGATCATCACCAACGCGATCGAAGCCGAGCTGGCGAAGTGAAGCTCGCACTCCCCTCTCTTTCGGGAGAGGGGAGGCAAGGCTGAGCTTGTAACCCGTCCCGAAACATGACCATGCACGCGACACAGCAACTGCGACCTACCCTGCATTGACCGACGCTGCGGCCAATCCGACCGGACGGGACCTGATATGGGCTCGCTGCGTACTGCCAATCTAAAGCATAACCGCGCCTTTGCTTATGCGGTAAAGGCTACCAAGGACGCCAAGGCCACGCCAGTTGCGCCGGCAGGCAAGAAGACCAGGGCCGCCTGACGAGAACGGAGAAGCGATGGGCAGACCGGCGATTTTGTGGAGCCTCGCGGCGCTCAGCCTGAGCGCCTGCAGCGACACTCCGCCCGTCGACGAAAAGCCCGTCGCTCCCGTTGCTATCTTCGAGGGTATGCCGCTATCGGGCAACAAGGCGACCGCCTTGGCAGCCGGCTTTGCTAACTGCGCTGACGTCACGCGGGGTACACGATGCCGCAAGGCGGGCGTGATGCTGATGGGCATCGGCCCGTTCAACGCCGCGGTCGATCTTGATATCAAGGCTGAGAATGGAAGCCCCCTCTTCGATCATGTAACGTTGTGGCATGACAGCGATCAGGGGGCGATGCTTCCGCTAAAGGCGGAACTGGAGAATAGCGGCTGGGCATCCTGCCTGACCACCGAGGCGGAGCGCTTCTGGAAGCCACCCTCGCCGCTGCGCATCGCGATGGACACCAGCTACTGGGGCAAACGCCGCCTCGTGATCAGCGCCCCGCCGCCCGATCCCAAGGCTTATTGCTAGCCCTCCTGATCATCGATATTGAGCAGATGACTTAAAAATACAGGCGAGGATGCTGCGCATGAGCTCTCTGGCGGAGTATCAGAACAGATATAAATTCATCGATCTGTCGCGCGGTGATGACGGGGTGCTGACCGTCCGCTTCCACAGCAATGGCGGCAAGTTCCTGTGGGGATTCCCGCAGCATGAGGAAGTCGCCGACTGCCTGCTGCAGATCCGGGGCGACCGTGACAACAAGCTCGTCATCATCACCGGTACCGGCGACGTCTTCCTCGACGAGTTCGAGCCGATCGAGGATATGGCCACGCTGTTCAAGCCGAGCTTCCAGGAATTCTGCGCGCACCATCTCTCGGTCGGGCAACGCTTGATCCAGTACCATCTCGACATCGAGGTGCCGATGATCGGGGTGGTAAACGGCCCTGCCGGCATCCATGCCGAGCTCGCGGTAATGTGCGACATCGTCATCGCCGCCGACGACGCTTACTTCGCCGATACTGCCCATTTCCCCAACGGGATCGCGCCCGGCGACGGCGTCCATATCATCTGGCCCGAATTGCTCGGCGTGAACCGCGGTCGCTATTTCCTGTTGATGGGCGAGAAGATTCATGCCGAGGAAGCCAGGCGGCTCGGCATAGTCTCCGAGGTGATGCCGCGCGCACAACTGGAAGCCCGCGCGAAGGAAATCGCCGCCCAGATCGTCCGGCACGATCCGTTCACGCTCAGGCATACGCGATCGATGCTGGTCCAGAAGCTGCGCAAGCAGGTCGCCGACCTGCTGCCCCTTGGTTTGCACGCGGCCTTCGGCGCGTCGATGGCGACTGCAGGTGTGGGTGCGCTCGGCTCGGCGGAGAGTTGATATGGCCGCATTGTATGACATCGCCGAAGCCCATGACGCGAAGATCCGCGGTATCGGCGTCCCGCGCGGGCGCACGCCGCAAGCACAGGGCAAGGTCCGGCTGCCAGAGGGCACGACCATCATCTCCTGCGACAATCACTGGTCGGCCTCCGAAGACATCTTCATCGACCGCTTCCCCGAACATCTCAAGCACAAGGCGCCGCGCCCGGTCATCACCGGCGAGGGCACCAGCGAGCGCTTCATCGAATGGCATGTCGAAGGAAAAGGATTCCTGCCGACGGCGGTGATCAAGACATTCGAAGTGTTTGAGTGCATCCCCGGCTCTTCCGACATCGAGGCCCGCATGCGCGATCTCGACACCGAAGGCATCCAGAAGGAGATTGTCTTCGGCAACGGCATCACGCTGTTTCTGACCTTCCCCGACCTTGAGGTCCGCGAGTGGGTATTCCGCATCTACAATGAACATCTCGGCGAGATGCAGCGACGCGCGCCGGGGCGCTTCTACGGCTGCGGCTTCATCAACTACTGGGACATGTCGAAGGTCCGGGAATCGATCGCCCATCTGAAAGCACAGGGACTCAAGACCTTCCTGCTTCCGATCAACCCGAAGGGCCCGGACCATCAGGATCTCAACTATTGCGCACCCGAGATGGCGCCCCTGTGGGAGGCGATCGAGGAGGCCGGCCTCCCCGTCTGCTTTCACATCGGCGAGTTCTACAAGGAGGGTCCCGGCGGCATCGGCAGCACCGTGATGGTGGCCCTCGGCCCGTTCCGGAAAACGCTCGGCGAACTGATTTTCGGCGGTATCTTCGATCGCCACCCGAGCCTGCAAGTCGTCTTCCTCGAGGCCGACATCAACTGGGTGCCGGGCGCACTGCAGACCGCTTCGATGCTCTACGAATGCTTCACCGGCCTGCTCGACCCGCAAATCGAGCGTCATCCTCGAGAATATTGGGCGAAGAATTGCTATGCCGGCTTCATCCACGATCCGGCGGGTCTCGCCATGCTCAAGACGATTGGCGCCGACCGGGTGATGTGGAGCCACGACTATCCTCACAAGGAAAGCGCCTACGGCTTCAGCTGGGACATCATCCAGGAGATCCTCGACGTCACCACCGAGGATGAGGCGCGGATGATCCTGGGCGGGACGGCACAGCGGGTGTTCAGGCTGGATTAGCGGCCAGCTTCAGCGCCGCCCGATAGCCGAACACCATCGCCGGCCCGATACTCGATCCACCGCCCGGATAGGTGCCGCGCATCATCGAATTGGCGTCGAGCCCGACCGCGTAAAGGCCCGGTACCGCGGAACCATCGTCGCGCTGCACCTCGGCGTCGACTGACGTCGCGAGGCCGGGGATCGAACTGCAATCGCCGGGATGGAGCTTGACCGCGTAAAAGGGCGGATCGACCAGCGGGCCGAGATTGGGGTTGGGCTGGTGCGCCGGATCGCCCTGCATCAGATCGAAGGCATTTTCGCCGCGGTGGAAGTCCGGGTCCTTGCCGTGGAGCGCATTGGCGTTGAACTCGGCGACCGTGCGCTCGAGCCGGTCGGCGGGCACCGCGATCTTGTCGGCGAGCGCGCGGATCGTCGGCGCCTCGATGAGATAGCCGTCGCGGACATATTTCCGGAAGGGCAGCGGCGCGGGCATGGCGAGGCCGATGCCATATTTGCGGAGCGCGGTGCGGTCGGCGATCAGCCAGGCTTTTTCGATTCCCGCCGCGTTCATCGCGTTGCCGAATTTCTGATAGGAGCAGGCCTCGTCGATGAAGCGCTTGCCGTCCGGCGCGACGATGATCTCGCCCGGTTTGCCGCGATCGCCGAAATGGGGGAAGACCGAGATGATCCGGCCATGGCGGTCCATATGGGCCGAGCAGGGTGCCCAGATACCGTTGGCCGCATTCGCCGCGATCCGCTCGCCACCGGCCGCCTCGCCCATGACGATGCCGTCGCCGACGCATTCGGCGGGCTGCGCCGAGAGATGGCTCGACGGCAGCGGCATATAAAGCTGCCGCCATGCCTCGTTCGCGCCGAAACCGCCGCTCGCCAGCACCACCCCGCGTCGCGCGACGATCGGGCGTTCACGGCCCTTCTGGCTGACGACCACCCCGGTTACCGCCCCCTCTTCGACGATCAGGCGCAGCGCGGGCGTCGAATGCCACAGCGTCACCCCGGCATCGACCGCCGCCTTGAGCAGGCAACCGACCATCGCGCCGCCATTGGCGAGCCAGGTGCCCTTCTCGTGCAGGAGATAATCGCGGGCAAAGGCCGCCATCCGCCGCGCGGTATAGGCGAAACCATCCCAGCTCCTGAAGGCCGCGCTGAGCTTCGGCATCTCCATCGGCGAAGCCTGGAAACTGCCGAACAGCACATAGCCCGGCAGCGGATCGCGGAC
>CANJRZ010000109.1 GCA_947476735.1 Sphingomonadaceae bacterium | reverse complement strand
TGGGATCGCTGCCTGGTGCAGGCTCCCTTGAGCAGCGACTCGACAGTGCACGCAACGAGATCATGACGATCGAGTCCGGCTTGATGCAGGCGCGTAGTTCGCTCGCCGCGATGAACGGCCAGCTTGCAGCGACTCCCGCACAGGTGCCGGCGGCCTCGATGGGTGGAATCGACTCCATCGATCAGCGGATAGGCTCGCTCGAAGGGCAGCTGTCCGAAGCCATCTCGCGCGTTGGACCGAGAAGCATCCGGATGTCATCGCCATCCGTGCGCAGCTTCGTCAGCTCCGGGCAGAGAAGGCCCGCGGCGGCACCCGCGCCATACCGATGACGCCTAACCCGCTTTATGTTTCGCTAAAATCGATGCAGGCGGAGCGCCAGGGCAATCTCGCGATGCTCGAAGCGCGCAAGGCCCAGCTAGACCAGGCTGTCAAGATGATCGCCGAGCGACAGCTTGATGCACCGAGCGCGCAGATCGATCAGGCCCGGCTTGATCGCGACTATGACGTGCTTCGCGACCAGTACAACAAGCTGCTGGCGCAGCGCGAGTCCGCCAAGCTGCGCGCGGATGCGAGCGGCAAAACCGGCGGCGTGCGGTTTCGCGTCATCGACCAGCCTTCGCTGCCGCGCGATCCGGCCGCCCCGAACCGGACGATGCTGCTCACAGCAGTATTGTTCGCTGGTAGCGGCGTTGGCGCGGGTGTCGCCTTTGCGAAGAGCCAGTTGTCGAATGTCTATACGACCACGCAACAGCTCGCGAAGGCGAGCGGCCTGCCGGTGCTGGGGTCGATTTCCGAAGTGATAACGTCCGAGACCCGGGCGATCCGCCGCAAGCAGATGATGTGGTTCTCATCGGCCGCAGCCGGCCTTCCAGGAATGTTCGTGCTGTTGATGCTGATCGAATTCGTCAAACGCGTCATGGTATCCTGATCCGATGGACGACCAAACCGACAGCCAACAGCCCAAGAAACGGCGCCGCCGCGGGGCCTCGCTGATCGAGCGCGCGGGCTCGGTTTATGATTTCGAGGCGGTGCTCCGCGCCCGTGTCGTGATGCCCGATCAGGGGCCGGCTCAAGGCCACGTAATCGACATCCCGTTGATGCCTATGCCTGCTCAGGCGCCGGTACCAGCGCCCCAGGTTCCTGACCCCCTGCCCATTGAGACGGTCATCTCGGCCAGCGTGACCACGATTGCGCCTCCGGAGACGGCGACGCCGGAAGCGGTCGAGACGAGCGTTAGCAACCCGGTGCCTGCGACACCCCCGGAACCGGTGGCGGACAAGGAGCCCGCGGCGCTGGCGACACCTGCGATTTCCTATCGCACCGCGAAAGTGAACCGCGCAGACCTCATCGACCAGGGCTTCGTGATGCCCGACGCGGCGATCACCGCGCTCGCCGAGGAGTTCCGGATCGTCAAGCGCACCCTGCTGCTCAATGCGGTCGGGCCTACCGCGCTGCCAAATGGCCGGCGGATCCTGATCTGTTCGGCCAATGCCAATGAGGGCAAAACTTTCTGCGCGGTCAACCTGGCACTTTCGATGGCCAATGAGCGCGACATTGAGGTCCTTTTGATCGATGGTGATTTCGCCAAGCCCACCGTCCTGTCGACGCTCGGCATCGAGGGGCCGGTTGGTTTGATGGACGCGCTCGCAGATACCGATATCGACGTCGAGACGCTGATCATCAAGACCGACGTCGGCAATCTGTCGGTGCTTCCCTCGGGAAAATATACTAATGAGGCGACCGAGCTGATTGCGGCCGATCGGACTCGCGTGATCATCGAGCGGTTATCGGCCAAGCCCAACCGGATCATCGTTTTCGATAGTCCCCCGGCGCTGGCCGCTTCGCCTGCGTCGGTGCTCGCTTATCATGTCGGTCAGGTGCTGCTGGTCGTCCGCGCCGACAGGACCGCTGAGGCCGAATTGCGCGACGCCGTGCTGCTGCTCGGCGGTTGCGAAGAGATTCAACTCCTTCTCAATGCGGCCCGTTTTGCGCCCAATGCCCGTCGCTTCGGCAGCTATTATGGATACGAAGCGCCGCGATGATCAGCATAACATCGCGAGGATTGCTGACCCTGCTTGCCGGGGGCAGTCTGTGCGGTGCAGTCCATGCCCAACTTCCTGCAGGCTTCGATAGCTCGCGCCTGCCGTCCGGCGTGGATACTTCGCGCTTGCCCTCCAGTGCAGACCTGTCGCGGCTTCCTGCAGGTGTGAATGTCCCGCAAATTCCGGCTGGCACCGGTCTTCCGCAGCTTCCGGCCGGCGCAAATTTTCCTCAGATTCCCGCGGGCATGAGCCTGCCCGCAGGCATTGATCCATCGCAGTTTCCCGGAGGCCTGGAAATTCCTGCGGGAGCTGGAGGATATTTCCCTGGAGGGAGCACAGCCTTGCCCACGGGCCAGGGTGTCGCCTTCCAAGGCGGCGGGGGAGGAGGTGGTAACGGAGGGGTAACAGGAGGAGGAAACTCCACCCGCCAACCAAGGAATCGCCCGAAATTCGCGTTGGGTCTCGATCTCCAGGAAGTGGTCGAGCAGCAGTTCCGCGGAGTTGGCGACGATGTTACCTACACCGAGGTCTCAGGCGATCTCGGCGTCCAAATCAAGAATCGCCGGATTGTCGCGTCAGGCACTTATCGGGTGTCCTATCGAATCCCAGAGCGAGGGAAGATCGGCAAAAGCTTCACCCAAAATGGCGTGATGCGCGCGCAGGCAACCGTCATCCGGGACTTGCTGACGATGGACACCGGAGTCATCGTCACGCGAAGCCGGGTCGATCCGGGCGGAGCTGCGCCACAGACCAATTCGGCCAACGCCAAGAATCTGACTCAGACTTATTCTACCTTCGTCCAGCCAACCGTCAGTCATCACTTCGGCGAGCTCGGTTTCAACGCTGTTTATCGTTATGCCTACACGAAGAACAGCGGCAAGGTGGGGGCGCAGGCGGTCGGGGCGAGGCCGGTCAATCGGTTTGATGATTCGATCAGCCACCAGGTCAGCACCAGCGTCGGCATGAAACGAAGCGAACTCCCTTTCGACTGGAAGGCCAGCCTGGAATATGCGCGCGAGAACGCCAGCAGTCTGGCCAAGCATACGAGGTCGTTCAATGCGGCAGGCGAGATTACTCTGCCGGTTAGCGGTTCGCTCGCGCTCGTTTCCAGCGGAGGCTATGAGCGAATTCGGATTTCGGAGCGGCCACCTCTGCTAGATTCGGTAACCGGCATACCCGTGACCGACGGCAAGGGGCGTTTTATTGCCGATCCGGCCACGCCGCGTGTGATGACCTATGAGATCAGCGGCATCATCGCGGATGCCGGAGTCATCTGGAGACCGAGCTCGCGAACCCGCCTCGAAATGCGCGCTGGCTATCGGTATGACGATCTCACAGTGACTGGACTGTTCGAGATGAAGTTCAGCGATCGCACCGGTTTGACCTTCATTCTTACCGACCGGATTGAAAGCTTCGGGCAAAGTGTTTCGGGCGGACTGGCCGCGGCACCAGTCGAACTGGACCTCACGCAGTCGAGCGACCCTAACAGTTCTTTTCAAAACTGCCTGTTTGGCAAAGGTGCTGGTACGGGCCGCTGTGTCGGCGGTGCACTCAGCCAGGCGTCAGCCAGCAATTATCGCGAGCGATCGGGTAGCCTCATTTTCTCGCACAGGATGCGGCGGTGGTCATTCTCGACGAGCGGCGGCTATTCGCGGCGTACCTATATCGACACCCCCGGAACGGTCTTGTCGCTGGCCGGCGTTGTCGATCAGAACTTTTTCGCGGAACTGCAGATGAGCGGCATCCTCTCGCGTCAATCGGGCATTTCCTTTTCTTTTAGAGGTAATCTGTTTAAGAATGGACAAGCTGGGCAGCCGAACGTGACGTCGGGATCGTTCAGCAGCAATTACTATCGTACTTTTGGACAGGGCATCAGGCTGCAGGCCAATATGACGCTGGACGCTTCGAAGCAGGATGGAATGACCGCCGATATATCTGGTCGTGCGCAGCTTGGCCTGCAATATCAGTTCTGAGATGAAGAGCCGCTCACCATCCGAAAGGGAGGGTCGTTTTGGACCATGATCCCTATGGCCTAAGTGATCGGCCGTTTCAGCTGACGCCGGATCCGCGCTTCTATTTCGAGAGCGCGACACACCGGAAGGCGATGACATATCTCGGTTATGGCCTCGCTCAGGGCGAGGGCTTCATTGTCGTCACCGGAGAGGTCGGCACCGGTAAGACGATGCTGGTCGGCCGCCTGATGGCGACGATTGACCGTGCGCGGCTGACGGCGATCAATCTTGTTTCGACCCAGCTTGAGGGTGAAGATATCCTCCGGATCGTCGCCCTCGCGCTCGGTGTCGCGACTGACGCTTCGGCCAAAGGGCAACTCCTCGCACGGATTGAGCGATTCCTCCATGAGCAGGCTCGTAGCGGAAAACGCACCCTGCTGATCGTCGACGAAGCGCAGAACCTGCCGATGTCGGCGCTCGAGGAACTGCGCATGCTGTCGAACTTTCAATATGGCGGACAGGCGCTGCTCCAGATTTTTCTGCTTGGTCAGCCAGAGTTCCGCGACGCACTGGCACAACCGCGCTTCGAGCAGCTTCGCCAGCGCGTCATTGCGACCCATCACCTGACGGCGATGAACCCGGATGAGGTCGCACCTTATGTCATGCATCGGCTCGCCTGTGCCGGCTGGAAGGGGACGCCGCGATTTACCCAGAGTGCCTATGAAGCGTTCCACCGTTTCTCTGATGGCATTCCGCGCCGTCTCAACATGCTCGCCGGGCGCGTCATGTTGCAGGGTGCGATCGAACGTCTGACGGATATCGATGCTGAAGTGGTCGAGGATGTCGCCGCCGACCTGGCGAGCGAGAGCATCATGCCGATGGCTGGGCCGCAGCCCCTGGCGCAGGCAATGCCTCACAACCAGTATGAGATGACGGCGGCCCAGGTTGCTGCCCAGCATCAGTCACCGCTGACGATGGACCCGACGCCACCCGGGCTTCCGACGTATGACAGCTACGCACCGGACGACGATGAAGCGCCGGGCCAGTCTTTCACGTCGTTCCGGGTGGACGACGCGCCGGTCAATCCGGTTATGCGTGGGGATGTGCTGCCGCCGTCGATCGCGCAGCCGCCTCGGTACGATGGAGTCGCACCGGCCGTCGTGCCGCTCACGCCGCCGATTCCCATGGTGCGCCCGCAGCTGCGTGCGGTCGACATGGCTCCGGAGCCGCCTCCGTTCCCCAGCTCGGCATATGCGCAGCCGGCCCCGGAGCCGCCGCCGTCTCCGACCGCAATCTATGCCCAACCGGTCCCGGCTCCTGAGCCGGTGCAACCGATGCCTCAGGCGCCATACGTCGAGCCGTCCGAGTATCCGGCCCAGCCGTTCGCACAGCAGCCGATACCGCCATATCCGGTCGTTGAGGCGCCGCCGGCGCCTGCTCCTGTTGGCGCGGTTGACTATGCCGCGCGTAATGCCGAGCTGGAGGCGCGGCTCGCCGAACAAGAAGCGATGCTCCGCCGCACCCTGTCATTGCTGGTCGAGCTGGTCGAGACTGATCCACCGCCCGAGGGACCGCAGGGCAGTGGCGGCGGCCAAGGCGCGGCCTGAACGGTCCATGGTGGTAAACGGGCTGTCGGTCGATATCGAAGATTGGTTTCAGGTCGGCGCATTCGAACGGACGATCGCGCGCGATGATTGGGACAGCCTGCTGCCGCGCGTCGAACGAAACAGTCAACTGGTTATCGACCTGTTCGGACGGACCGGCGCCAAGGCGACCTTCTTCACGCTAGGGTGGGTGGCCGAGCGCTATCCGAGCCTGATCCGCCGGATCGTCGATGCGGGGCATGAGCTGGCCAGCCATGGCTGGGATCATGTTCGTGTCTTCACCATGACGCCCGATCAGTTCCGCGACGATATCCGCCGGACGCGGGTTTTGCTTGAGGATCTTGCAGGACAGAAGGTCACTGGATACCGCGCACCGAGTTTTTCGATCGACCAGCGAACGCCCTGGGCTCATGAGATATTGGCCGAGGAAGGCTATGCCTATTCGTCCAGTGTCGCTCCGGTTGCTCACGATCATTATGGCTGGCCGGAAGCTCCCCGTTACGCCTTTGCTCCCGTCAAAAATAGTCCGCTGATCGAGCTACCGGTTACCACCGCCAAATGGTGCGGAAGGACAATCGCAGCGGGGGGAGGGGGCTTCTTCCGGCTCCTACCTTATGTCTTCTCACGTTGGGCGATACGTCAGGTGAACGCGGACGAACGACCCGCGATCTTCTACTTTCATCCCTGGGAGATAGACCCTGGGCAGCCGCGTGTCGCCAATGCGCCGCTTAGGTCCCGATTGCGCCATTATGCGCGGCTCGGCGCAATGGAGGCCAAACTCGAGCGGGTGATCCGCGAGTTTCGCTGGGGACGTGTCGATGCGGTGGCGGCTTCCGAAGCGGCCAGGGCCGCCTGAGCATGATCGCCATTCGACGAGCCGAACTTTCCGATGACGCGCATGTGCGAGCGATCGAGGGCTATGTAGCGCGGCATGAGCAAGGTGGTGCCTTTCATCGCCCCGCATGGAGCCGGGCTGTCGAACAAGGCTGCGGGCAACGGGCGCACTATTTGGTCGCGGGGTCCGACGGAGAGATCAAAGGGCTGCTGCCGCTGACCGAGGTCCATTCGCCGTTGTTTGGCCGGGCACTCGTTTCGGCGGGCTTTGCGGTCGGCGGTGGCCCGATCGCCGACGACAGGCAGATTGTCGATGCTCTCGCGGCTGCCGCCTGGTCGTTGGCCGAGCGGCTCAGCTGTCCGTCCCTGGAACTGCGCGGTGGCACGGCGCCACGCGGAGTAGGCTGGAAGGTCGAGGAAGGAACGTATGCCGGCTTCGTTCGGCCGCTCGCCAGCGATGATGAAGCTGAGCTTCTTGCCATCCCGCGGAAGCAGCGCGCCGAGGTCCGCCGCGCCCAAGGGTTCGATCTTGCCACCCGGACCGGGGCGGGTGGGCAGGACCGGGCCGAACATTACGCGGTTTACGCCGAAAGCGTCCGCAATCTGGGCACTCCCGTATTTCCCCGCGCGTTGTTCGAAGCCGTGCTCGATCATTTTGGCAGCGATGCCGATATTCTGACGGTCAGCCGCGACGGCGAGCCGCTGTCGAGCGTTCTTAGCCTGTATCACAAGGGTGTGGTGATGCCCTATTGGGGTGGGGGAACCCGCGCAGCACGTGCATGGCGCGCTAACGATATGATGTATTATGGCCTGATGCTGCATGCCCGGTCGCGGGGCTGTCGCAGCTTTGACTTCGGGCGTTCGAAATTCGGCACCGGCGCCTTTGCTTTTAAGAAGAATTGGGGTTTCGAACCGCAACCCCTCGCTTATGCTAGTCGCACCGCCGACGGCGGAGAAGGGCGTGAAATAAACCCGATGAGTCCGAAATACAGGCTGCAGGTGGCACTGTGGCAAAGGCTGCCTCTTGGCGTCGCCAACCGAATCGGCCCATGGATCGCCAGGGGGCTAGGCTGATGGGCGAGATTCTGTTCCTCGCGCATCGGATTCCCTTTCCGCCCGACCGAGGCGATCGGATTCGCAGTTTTCATTTCCTTCGTCACATGGCGGCAACACGACCGGTACACCTCGTTGGTTTTGTCGACGACAACCGGGATCGGAAGGCGGCGAAGGAATTACTGGCGATCGTCGCCTCGCTCCATATGGAGGTACGCTCCAAATCGCGATGGCGTGCCGGGGCGGAATCCTTGCTGCTGGGTAACCCGGTGTCGATCGCGGCGTTCGGATCGCGTCGCATCATGCGGACCGTCGACAAACTGCTGACGAAGCGGCCGATCGACACGATCTTCGTTTATTCCGGGCAGATGGCACAATTCGTCCCGGTCGATCGCGCCGGCCGCCGTTTCATCATGGATTTCGTTGACGTTGATTCGGAGAAGTTCGCCTCTTATGGCGCCGCCGAAAATGGTCCGATGGGTTGGATCCATCGGCGGGAGGGACGTCTGCTTGCTCAATATGAAAATGAAATCGGACGCTGGGCCGATGTCAGCCTGTTCGTCAGCGAGGCCGAGGCGGCGCTATTTCGGCACCGTGCAGGGCTGGCTGTCAACCATGTGCGAGCGATCAATAATGGAATAGATACTGCATATTTTGATCCTTCGGGCTTTCCGAGGGTCGACGGAGCCGATCCCTTGATCGTTTTCACCGGGCAAATGGATTATCGCCCGAATGTTGATGCGGTCGCCTATTTCGCTCGCCGGACCTTTCCTGCCATCCGTGCAAAGCATCCCTCTACGCTATTCGCAATCGTCGGACGCGACCCGACGCCCGCCGTCCAGGAACTTGCCAAGCTCAAAAATGTCATCGTGACGGGCGAAGTACCCGATGTGCGGCCCTGGCTCGCGGCAGCCGCGGTTGTGGTGGCGCCGCTTGATATCGCTCGTGGTATACAGAACAAGGTGCTCGAGGCGATGGCAATGGCACGACCGGTCGTTGCATCCCCGGCGGCCTATGAGGGGATCGAGGCCGTTCCCGGCAAACATCTGCTCGTCGCTCAGGGTTATGACATGGCCAATGCCGTCCTGAATTTGCTGATGACGCCCGCCGACGGCGAGGTTCTCGGCCGTGCGGCGCGCGCGCATATGGTTGCGCATTACGGCTGGAAGGCTCAACTGCGGGCGTTAGACCAGATTATCGGAATCGACTGAATCCATGTGCGGAATTGCCGGTATTTATCATCTTCAGACGGCAAAACCCGTCGAAGAAGGCCGGGTCCGGGCAATGGCTGATGCAATCCGGCACCGTGGGCCCGATGGCGAAGGCGTCTGGTGCGCGCCCGGGGTAGGGCTGGGCCATCGCCGGCTTGCCATCATCGATCTGATGGGTGGCGTGCAGCCAATGGCCAGTGAAGACGGTCAGATGGTTCTGATCTTCAATGGCGAAATTTATAATTTCCTCGAGGTGCGCGCCGAGCTTGAAGCGCTTGGCCATGGTTTTCGCACCCATAGCGATACCGAGGTGATCCTCCACGCCTGGCAGCGATGGGGGCCAGAATGCCTTTCGAAACTCAACGGGATGTTCGCCTTCGCGATCCACGATGCGCGGCGCGGGTGCCTGTTCCTTGCCCGCGACCGGCTCGGGGTGAAGCCGCTCCACTATGCCGAAGTGTCTGACGGCAGTGTGATCTTCGGTTCCGAGCTCAAGGCGTTGCTGGCCCACCCGCTGCTCCGCCGCGCACCCGATTTCAGCGCAGTCGATGATTATCTCGGGCTCGGTTACATTCCCGACGACACCAGTATCGTCGCAGGTGTGAAGAAACTGGCCGCCGGGCATTATCTGCTGCTCGAGCGCGGCAAGCCGCTGCCCCGACCGGTGCAATGGTGGGACGTCAGCTTCGCGGGTCGGGAGCTGGGATCGGCAGCTGCGCTCCAGGATTCGCTGCTCGAGCATTTGCGCGCGGCGGTCGTCTCGCGGATGATCGCCGATGTCCCGCTCGGCGCCTTTCTGTCGGGTGGGGTGGATAGCTCGGCAGTTGTCGCGCTGATGGCCGAGGCGAGCAAGCAGGCGGTCAAGACCTGCTCGATCGGCTTCGATAATCCCGATTTCGACGAAACTGCGCATGCGGCGCTGGTCGCCGGCCGTTTCGCCACCGATCATCGTACGCGTTCCGTCTCGGCCGAGGATTATGCCCTCATCGACACGCTTGTCCGGGCCTTCGACGAGCCCTTCGCCGATGCATCGGCTCTGCCGACTTACCGCGTGTGTGAACTGGCACGCGAAAAGGTGACGGTGGCTTTATCGGGCGATGGCGCCGACGAGGCCTTTGCCGGCTATCGCAGGCTGACATTTTTCAACGCTGAGGAGAAAGTCCGCCGTCTCCTTCCCAGCGGCCTGCGGGCCGGCCTGTTCGGGACGCTAGGTCGAATCTACCCCAAACTTGATTGGGCGCCGCAATTTCTCCGCGCCAGGGCGACCCTCCAGGAGCTAGGCCGATCGAGCGAGGAGGCCTATGCCGACGCGGTTGGTGTTACCTCGCGACCCCTGCGCCATTCCATCTACTCGGACCATGCCCGCCGCGAGCTGCAGGGCCATCGCGCCGAGGACCGCTATATCGCCGCGATGCGTGCCGCCCCCGCCCGCGACGCGCTCGATCGCGCCCAATATGCCGATCTCAAGATCTGGCTGCCTGGCGATATCCTGACAAAAGTCGACCGGACGAGCATGGCGGTTAGCCTCGAGGTGCGCGAGCCGCTGCTCGACTACCGGCTGATCGAGTTCGCCGCGCGGCTACCGGTTTCGATGCGGGTGCGCGGTTCCACCGGCAAATGGCTGATGAAGCAGGCGCTACGCCGCTACTTGCCGGACGAGATATTGTTCCGGAAAAAGATGGGGTTCGTGAGCCCGATCAGCGCGTGGTTCCGTGGGCCGCTGGCAGCAGAGGCGCAACGCATCGCGCGCGGATCGGCGCTGGCCGAGACGGGATGGTTTAACGGGAAGTCGCTGGATGCCATCGTTGCCGCCCACCAGAGCGGCCGTTCGGATCATGGGCGGCTGCTCTGGCAACTGATGATGCTCGACAAGTCATTGTCGAACCTGTTCGGGGTCGGACGCAGCTAAGCGGCGACCCTTTCCGTCGTAACAGGCTGCACCGACTCGACTCCTTCCAGTGTAACCCGATGGAGCCGGCGGCCGCTGGCCTTATCGAAGGGCCGGGCCCTGTGCATCGTTCCGGTATTGTCCCAGATCAGCAGATCACCCATCCGCCATTCATGTGAATAGCAATATTGGGGCTGTTCAACCCAGGCGCGCAGCCATGTCATGAACGCGTCGCTGTCTTCCCGTTCCATTCCTTCCACATATTCCGCGGAGAGACTGACGATCAGCGATTTGCGGCCCGAGCGGTGCTGCCAGACCAGCGGGTGCGACTTCACCGGGAACGCATAATAGTGGCGGAGCTGTTCGTCCGTCGGGTTGTCATAGATCGCCCGCATGCCGGCGAGCTTGGTATGCACCAGCCGGATGCCCTCGCACCGTGCCTTATCGGCGTCGGACAGATCCTCATAGGCAGCGTAGGTGTTGCCGAATTCGGTCTGGCCGGTCCCGGCCGGGGCGAGCACGCGCGGAACCAGGATCGACGCAAAGGGCAGTACGTCCTCATGGGTCCCGTCGATATGCCAGAACTGCGTGCTGCGGAAATAATCGCCATATTTGGTATGCTCGTCGTCCATCGTGACTTTGAGCATCGGGTTGTCGTCATAATCGATGCGGATCTTGCCGAGCGTTCCTGAAAAGGCGATCTCTTCATCGTCGGTGATATCGATGCCGCGTATGAGCACCACCCCGCGCTGGACGAGCAGTCGGCGTATCTCCTCGGCATGCTCACCGTTCAGC
>CANJRZ010000108.1 GCA_947476735.1 Sphingomonadaceae bacterium | reverse complement strand
TGGATCACCATCTCGTCGTCGGTGCCGGCCTTGAAGCGGCCGCCAAGCTGTGAATATTCGCCTTCGCTATTCTCGCGGACCACCCAGAAATCGATGTCGCCGGGCTTCTTGTTGGCGAGCGGGCAGGGGACGCCGGGCAGCAGGCGGACGGGCCTAAGGTTCACATATTGATCGAACTCGCGACGGATCGGAATCAGCAGACCCCAGAGCGAAATATGATCGGGCACGCCGGGAAAACCGACCGCGCCGAGGAAGATTGCGTCATGATCGGAAAGCCGGCTGATGCCGTCCTCGGGCATCATCGCCCCGGTCGCCTTTCCGGCGCTCGCCGAGCATGCCAACGCCACCTGGATTCTCAGCGACCATGACGAGGATAACCTGACAGGCCGAAATGCGCCCCATTTTCGGTCGTTCAGCCGTACAGCGGGAAGCCCCGAGACCAGCCGTTCAAGCTTGTCGCGGCCATTCTGGTTGAGCGATGTCGATGATCGAATACGAGCAAATTTTGTCCTGCCCCCGACAGTTCTGTTGAATAGTTCCCGCTTTGACGATCTGTTGCCGGCAGCGTGATTTGAGATGAAGGTCGACACATGGGTTTGCATGACCAGAAGAACGCTGGGGTGCCGCAATTCGTGAGCCATTTTTCTCCGTTCTTCGCGAGACGCTTTAGACCGATCATCCTTGGGATTGTCCTCGGTGCGAGCGCCTGCACGCACTATACGCCGCGTCCGGTGGCGCTTTCGGCCATTGCCGCGCAAAAGGATCGCCTGACGCTCGACCTCGGACGAGTGGCCAGCGCCTGCCGAAAGCTGGCTCCCAAAGCAGAGTGCAACCCTGCACGTCTCGACCGGGCAATGCTCTATGCAGCTATGCTTGAGACCAACCCGGCAATCGCGGCGGCTCGCGACCATGTTGCGAGCGCGCTTACCGCAGCGCGTAACGCAAGGCAGGCGCCAGGCCCAAAACTCACACTGTCCACGGAATATGCTGGCGCCGCGCCCGATCCCTCGCCTTGGCTGCTGGGTGCATCGGGCGAAATTCCTCTCGACATTGGCGGCCCACGCGCTGTGCGGATCGGCAGCGCCGAGTTAGCTGTCATCACCGCGCGCTATGAACTTACCGAGACGGTCTGGTCCGCTCGCATGACCATGGTTCGGGGCCTTGCCCAAATACTCGTTGCCGAGCGCCAGATTGCCGCATCGAACGACCTTGTCGCATTGCAGGGGCGACGGTTCACCGCGATGGAGCACCGGGTCAATGCAGGAGAAGCATCGCGTGCGGAACTGGAGCGTGTCAGGGCTGATCTCGCCGACGCGCGGCATCGTCATGCCGATGCCGAAGCGCGACGCCAGGCGGGGATCATTGAACTCGCCAATACGATCAGCGTGCCGCCCGAATCGCTGGCTGAACGAGCGTTCGCGTGGGACGCCATCGAGTCGCCAGACGAAGTTGCCCGTATCGGCGAGGATGAGCGCCGGATGGCACTGCTCGCGCGGGCCGATCTGCTCAAAGCCATGATCGACTATGACCAGGCCGAACTCGACCTGCGCGGGGAAGTGGCGAGGCAATATCCTGCCATTACGGTCGGGCCGGGGTTTACCTGGGAACGAGGGCTGGTGAAGATCCCGTTCAATTTCGGCCTGTCGCTGCCGCCCTTCGATCTTAATCGCAAGGCGATCGCTACGGCGACGACCCGCCGGAGCGAGGCCGCTGCGAAGCTGGAAGCAGCCTATGCTGCGGCCGCAGGCGCGGTCGATGGCGCTGTTGCCGATGCAAATGCCGCTCGCCGCTCGCTCGACGACTTGCGGCGGCTGGATCTTCCGATAGCCGATCGCCTTGCGGCCCAGGCCGACCGCGAACTGGCAGCAGGATCGCTTGATCGTGCCGACTGGGGTGCCGCTCGGGCAGGCCGGCTTACGACTCGACTTCAGGAACTCGATGCTCTGACCCGCGCGCTCACCGCCGGCATGGCACTGGAAGATGCGCTGCGCAGACCCTTGTCGGGGCCGGAACTCATGATCGAAAAGGATGTGCGATGAGCCGATGGCAATCTGCGGCTTGGGCTGGATTGGGCGCGGGAGTCATGGCGCTGGGCCTGTTTGGCGCAGGGGCGATCAAGCATAGCGGCGCGAAGGAGACTGCTTCCGCTGAGGACGCCGATGCTGCAACGGATAAGGATTCGCCATCGCTGAAGACTAACTCGGCTTCCGATCCTGGCTTTCTGGCAAGGATGGGAGTCAAGACTGCCGCCGTCACGGTCACCATTGCCAACCAAATGACAGACGGATTCGCCCGCGGTCTCGATGCCGGTCCGCTCGCGGCAATCGTCGCCGAGACGGATGCTGCTCGTGCTGCGGCCGGAGCATCGCTTGCGGAAGCCGCGCGTCTTGAGACGCTATACCGTCAGGATGTCAGTGCTTCGCGGCGATCGGTCGAATCCGCCCGGGCGCAGGCACAGGCGGACGCCGCCCGAATCCGGCTCGCCGGGCAACGTGTCGGACTGGAGTTTGGCTCCGGGCTTTCCCGCCTCGGACCCGCAGCCGTTCGCCAACTGGTCAGCGAGATCGCCAACGGTCAGGCCGCGCTTATCCGGATTGATATTCCAGGCGCGATGTTGGCACCAGGATCGATGATCGAGATCGGCGAGCCTGGCTCCGCCATGGCCGTTCGGGTGCTGGGTCCGGCCGCAACCGCCGATGCCAGGCTGCAAAGCGCCGGCGTTCTTGCAATCGTTCGCGGACCGCTTGCTCATCAGGCGCAGGCCGGTCGTGTGTTGGCGGCCCGCGCCGTTACCGGCGCTGTCAGCTCGGGCATTGTTGTTCCCCGCGATGCCATCGTCCGTTTCCAGGGGCGCATGTGGGTGTTCCGCAAGAACGGCAAGGCATTCGAGCGCGTCGCACTGGACGATCCACAATCCTCACCGCTGGGCTGGATCGTTCGCAGTGGACTCAAAAATGGCGATGTCATCGCCGTCTCGGGTGCAACCGGGTTGCTGGCGCTTGATGCTGGGCGCGCGGTCTCTGACGCCGAAGAGGAATAGGCGATGCTGGCAAAGCTGGTTCGCTGGTGCATTGGCAATGCGCGCCTCGTCATCGTCGCTGCCGCGACCTTCGCGATCTATGGCATCACCGTTGTCGAGCGCGCCCGCTACGATGTGTTTCCCGAGTTTGTCCCGGCTCAGGTGACGGTCCAGACCGAGGCTCCGGGCTTCGTCGCCGAGCAGGTAGAAGCACTGGTCACTCGGCCGATCGAGAATGCGATCAACGGCGCCAACGGCGTTCAGAGCGTCAGTTCGGAATCGGCGCAGGGACTTTCGGTGATTCGCGTCGTCTTTGCCGAAGGCTCAGAGCCTTTGCGCGCACGCCAGATCATCGCCGAGGCTTTGGGAGGTATCTCGGGCAAACTTCCAGGCGGGGTGTCGCCGCCTGCGCTGTCGCCGCTGACCTCATCGACGATGGACCTTCTCAAGATCGGGCTGACCAGCGACAGGCTCGACCAACGCCAGCTTCGCGCGCTGGCCGACTGGACCATCCGGCCAAGACTGCTGGCGACCAAGGGCGTGGCGAGTGCGGTCGTTTATGGCGCCGCCCCGTCGCGATACGAAGTTCGCATCAAGCCGTCGCAGCTTGTTGCGCACAATATCTCGCTCGCGGAAGTTAATTCCGCGATTGCCGCGCTGACCACAATACGCGGCGGCGGCTTTTCCGAGACCGCCAACCAACGTATCCTGGTTCAGCCTGGCAACGGCACGATTGATGCCGCCAGGCTCGGAGCGGTCCTGGTGCCGGGTAGTAATGGCGCGGCGGTGGCGCTCAGCGAAGTGGCCGAAGTCGTTCTCGTGCCTGCGCCGCAGTTTGGCGATGCACTGATTATGGGCAAGCCCGGCGTGCTTATCTCGATGTCGAGCCAATATGGAGCCAACACCCTCGAAGCGAGCCGGGCCGTCGCGGCGACGATCGAGGAACTCAAACCGGCGCTCGATGCTCAGGGCGTCAAGCTCTACCCGGCACTGCATCGGCCCGCCAACTTCATCGAAGTCGCACTTGCGGGTATGTCGAAAGACTTGCTCGTTGGCGCGCTGATGATCGGGTTCGTGCTGTTCGCCTTCCTGCGCGATATTCGGACAGCGTTGATCGCCTTCCTCTCTATCCCGCTATCGCTGCTCGCCGCTCTGATCGTCCTCGATAAGATGGGCGGCACGATCAACACCATGACGCTCGGCGGGCTGACCGTCTCACTGGGTGTCGTGGTCGATGACGCGGTAGTCGGCGTTGAAAACATTGTCCGCCGGTTACGCGGCGCGAGCAGCGACTTGCGGGCAGACATCATTGCCAATGCCACGGTCGAGGTACGCGCGCCGGTAGTCTATGCAACCTATCTGCTCGCCTTCACCATTGCCCCGATCCTGTTCCTGACAGGATTGCAGGGTGCCTTCTTCTCACCGCTTGCGCTCTCTTTCCTGCTTGCGGTGCTGGCTTCGCTGGTAGTTGCCCTTACGGTCACGCCAGCGCTGGCCGTGTTGCTTCTTGGCAAGATGACGCCGGATGAGGAACCGCGCGTTCTGGCGCGGGCCAAAGTCTGGCATCGGGGAAAGCTCGATCGTTTGTGCGATCGCCCCCGCGCCGTCATCGGCGCGACGATCATCACCAGTCTCGTTGGTGCATTCGGCCTTATGGCCTTTGGCGGCGAGCTGCTGCCAGATTTTCGAGAAGGGCATTATGTGCTCAAGGTGAATGGTCCGGTGGGCGCCTCGATGAGCTGGATGCGCCAAAGCGGTGCGCTCCTGTCCAGAGACTTGCTTACCATCCCCGAGGTGGCGACGGTCGAGCAACAGATCGGCCGGGCCGAGAGCGGCGAAGATCCGTTCCCGCCCAATCGCAGCGAGATCCATGTCGAGCTCAAACCCGGCGGCGCTGGCAGCGAAGATCGCGCGCAGGCCGAAATACGCAAGATTCTGGGACGCTATCCCGCCATCCAGAGTGCGACTCTGACCTTCCTTGGCGACCGCATCGGCGAATCCCTTTCCGGCGAGACCGCCCAGCTTGCCATCAATGTCTATGGTTCGGACCTCGTCGTGCTTGACCGCGTAGCAGGCGAAATTGCGCGGGTTGTGAAAACCGTTCCCGATGCCGCCGATGTCCAGGTCAAATCTCCGCCCGGCACGCCGCTGCTGTCGATCGCGCTCGATCCGGCGCGTATGGCCGTGCACGGCGCCTCGCCTGCCGACGCGAACGATGCAATCGAGATTGCGTTTCAGGGCCATGTTGCGGGGGAAGTCGCCGACGCGGATCGGACAACCGATGTAGCGGTGGTTTTGCCGCCGGAACTGCGCCGGGACCCCGAGAGCGTGGCCACAATGCTGGTGCGCGCGAATGACGGTTCCTCGGTCCGACTTGGCGACATCGCAACTCTGTCATTGGGTGAAGGAAGGTCCACAATTGCCCGCGATGGTGGTCAAAGGCGCCAGATCGTCACGGTCAATCCCACGCGATCGGACGTTTCCGGTTTCGAGCGCGATGCACGCACCGCGATTGCCGCCAGGATAAAGCTTCCTCCCGGTGTATCGCTGTCATTCACAGGCGTTGCGGCGGGTCAGGCTGCTGCGACCCGCCAGATCGCGCTCAACGTCTCCGTGGCTGCTATTGCCATCGTCGGCCTGTTGATCCTGGCTTTCGGCGGCGCACGTGCGGCAGCCCTGATCCTTGCAGGAACTCCGTTTGCGCTCGTTGGCGGCGTTATCGCGATCGCATTGACTGGCGGCGTTCTATCCCTCGGGGCGTTGGTCGGGTTTGTCACGCTGTTCGGTATTGCGGCGCGGAACGCGATCCTGCTCGTCGCACATGTCGATCATCTGGTTGACGAGGAAGCGCAGCCGTTCAATCGGGCAACGGTGATGCGCGCCACCGAAGAACGCGTCACGCCGATCCTGATGACGGCGCTCGTTACCGCCCTGGGGCTGCTACCACTGGCGATCGAAGCGGGACAGGCGGGCCGCGAAGTGCAGGGGCCAATGGCCGCGGTCATTCTTGGGGGGCTTGTGACCTCGACTATCATGAGCCTTATGCTGCTGCCGGCACTGATCCTCAGATATCGTCATGCCCGACCTGGGAAGCCGCTGGAATGACCAGCAGTGCCGCAAGGCGGGCGATCACCATCGTCGCCTTGTGCAATCTTGCCTATTTCTTCGACGAAGGAGCGGTTGCGTTGCCAATCGGATCGGCATCGCTGCTGGCCGACAGCGCGGATTTCTTCGAGGACGCAACTGTCAGGTACCGCCTGTGCATATTCGAACAGAGTGTGATCTTGTCGTTCACGAGGGTAGCTTGAGCGGCAGGTTTCGGCATCGCATCAATCGCGTGCAGACGACGTACATTAAGGCGATTGCTGACATCACAGAAGGGTCGGCGAATGTCGGCTTATCAGGGAGTTTTCAGTTCCAGCGCCTCAGTAAGGACGACAGATTTGTGAGCAAGTCCGGCTTGCGTATATCACGACGACGACTAGGGCTGGGTTGATAGGAGGAGAGAGGTGGACGATCTCGGACCTACTTCGCACCGCTTCACTTCGCAGCGGCTCGCGCTCAATTATGTAGATTGGGGCAACCCCAACGCGCCTGTGCTCGTGCTCGTTCATGGCGGCCAGGACCACGCCCGCAACTGGGATTGGGTCGCGAAGGCGCTTCGCCACGAGTGGTATGTCATTTGCCCTGACCTAAGGGGACATGGCGACAGCGCCTGGTCACCTGATGGCAGCTATTCCATGCCCCTTTACGTGGCCGATCTGGCGCAGCTGATCCATCAATGCAGCGATCGCGAGGTGTCGATCGTCGCTCACTCGCTGGGTGGCGCTATTGCGTTACGTTACGCGGGCATCCAACCCGAACGCGTCCGCCGGCTGGCCGTAGTAGAGGGGCTCGGGATATCACCGATCGAGCATAAGCCGGCGACGCCTGTTGCGGAACGCTGGGCAACTTGGATCGAAGAGAGGCGGGCCCTAAGCGCCCGGACTCCGCGGCGCTATGTGACGCTCGAGCAGGCCTATGCCCGCATGCATAAGGAAAATCCGCATCTATCGAACGCGCGCGCGCAGCACCTTACAATCCATGGGACCAATCGCAACGAGGACGGCACCTTCAGCTGGAAGTTCGACAACTATGTCCGGTCCGCACTGCCCATCGGCATCACCGACGACGAGCTGCATGAGCTCTGGCACAATATCGATTGCCCGGTATGGCTCGTCCATGGAGCAGATAGCTGGGCTCAACATCCAGGCGAGGATGGGCGGGCCTCCCACTTCAAGCGAGCTACCATCACCAGTTACGAGCGAGCCGGGCACTGGGTCCACCATGATCGACACGATAGCTTTGTGGCCGACCTGAAGGCATTTCTCTGACGCGATATGAGCTGACGGGAAGTCCGCTATTTGCCCTCGGCGGCTTTCCGACCGTCCGCTCTTGGACAGATGCACCATGGAAGCGGACATTGGCGAGAGCTGCGACGTTTGTCTGCAACGCGCCCAACGGACATCGTTCTGCCGGTCAGCGGCTGATCCCGAAAGCATTTGTACGCCAGCAGGCTGAAAACTGTAAGTTCGATGCCGCTAAAGAGTCCTTACCCGGTCACTCTCCTGGTGCATGGCGTTGCCGAAGGCTGCGAGGGTACCATGGGCATTTATCTTCAAGGGCGCGATTTTTATCCCGCCGTCATCACTAAGCGAGGCAATCTTTTTGAGGCGCACTTTGTAGATTTACCTATGTGCAGGGCGTCGGGAGTGTCCCGTGCTGCGGTAGAGGTGCGCGCTCGAACCGTGTTGCAGTCCTACGTGAAGGTGGCTGAAGAATTCGGCCGTCCACTTCCCCGCCCGACCATTGTCGAAACCGGGAACAGGTCGGGCGAACGATATATCACTTTTATCCACCTATAAGGCTGCCTTCTGTGGCTTGACGCCCGCCATTTGATCGTCGACAGGGCAGCGCTCTGGCCCAGGAAACGGTGGAGCGTTCGTGCCTGACAAGCCATCTGTGCCATTGTCTTTGGGAAGTTTGCTTTTAGAGCGCGATCGTCCTGCGATTGAAGCAAGCTTCGGCAGATCGGGTGTGATGATCGAACTCGATCCCGCCGGGGTCGTCGCGTTGCTGCACGCCACCGGCTGTGACGATCTCGCACTTGCAGTGACATCTGGTGCTGCGATGATCAGCGCTGCTGTGGAGCGGCAGATCGAAAAGGGCAATTATCTGGCCGGCGCGGAGCAGATCGTTATCGTCTTGTCCGCGCAACATCTCGACCTGGGCCGTCCCCGCACCGTGCCAAATTGGATGACGCCTCGCGGCGACAGGGGGGCGCCTGATCTGGCTTGACGGCTGCTTCAGTGTCTCGAGGCGCTTTTCGTCACTTCGATCTAGACGCACCACACCACCGGAACAAAGGGTTCAATGTATCGTTGTGTCAGCTTAGTTGTTGGAGAGCTGCCATGTCGAAAAGACCAGCCAAGGCTGGGCCGACCCGAAAACCGGCCGCTCCGCAGGGGAAGGCGCCTGCCGCTAAGTCTAAGACGGGTTCCGCTCCGACGGTCAAAAAGGCCACTAGCATGGCTGGCACGCCGAAGCCCAAGAGCAATGCAACGAAGCTCACCAAGGCGGCCGAAGCGACCGCCAAGGCGAGCAGCAAGTCGCTGCTGCAGGAAGCCTCTACCAAGATATCCACGCTGGCCGCCGATATCCTGGCCGACCGGATCATACCGACGATCGAGCAGATCAAGGAGATCGCCGAGTCGGTTCTCCATAAAGGCAAGCATGCAAAGGCGAAGAAAAGGAAGAAGTGAGCACGAAGAGCGGCATCTATGACGACTGCGTCAGGCGCTTCTCAATCGAGATCCAGAGCGCGGCGCTAGCCAATGCCGCCGGTGATCGCGGTGCATAGCCTTATTCGGCCGGCGGCGGCGCGCCATTCACAAAATGTCCGATGCCGATATACAGGATGACGAACAGGAAAACCGCAACAACAGAGTAAAAGATCAGATCCTTTTGCTTCTGCGTCATTCATTCACTCCGCCGATCTCGCAGGTCCAGACTGCTTTACGGCGCCATATTGCCCGATGCCGGATTCCTGGACACCAGGATCTTCATCCGAAATGGAGATATTGGTCCATGAGGCTCACATAGCGGTTCGGTTTCAGGAGCGTGTGCCGCGACCCAGTCCAGATCACGGCCCGCGTTCGCCGATATGATTTGACCAGAGCTGCTCGATCAGCCTGCCGATGCGCCGTCCCCCGCCGGTTGCAAGAACCGTCGAGGGAATATCTGTCGGCAGGCCTTCCAGATCGCGAAAATAGCAGGTGGGAAGCGTGTCCCGGTTCCGGGCAAGCCAGGCGCAGAACCCTTCGAAACGCCGCACATGAACCTTGTTGGGCGCGGTCCGCGCACGGTTTGCAAGTTCGAAACTGTGCGAAACAATGTTGACGATGGGCAGGCCCTGTTTGCGGGCGAGCCTGGTCGCTGCCTTCAATTCGTTCAAAGACACCGCGCAGATCTGCAGGTGGCGCGATCCTTTCCCATCGGCAATGACCGTGATGGGCAGTTCGATGATCCCTTCGCGCATGACGGGGGTGATATGGTCGCGCGGCAGGTCGATCGTGCTGGGCCAGGGATGGTGGTCACCATTGTGGCTGCTGTCGAGCCGGAACCCCAGCTGTGCCAGCACGCCCAGAGTGGCATCAGAGGCAGAGAAATTGCCGGCCCGAAATGCGATCGGATCAGGGGCGCCGGCTTCGACAAGCAGGTCGCGGGCGCGCGAAATCAGCTCGTGCTGCACCGACGGGTCGTAGCTGGCCAGATGAGGCTGGCGCTCACCGTGCCTGTTTCGAATATTGGTCCATATTGGATGGAGATGAAGCTGCACCTCCTGGCCTGCGTCCAGGATCGGTTCGAGCATGCGCTTGATGGGGTCTATTCCGAAGACAAGTGCCGGCATCGGGTCGACAAAGAAGCAGGCCTTCAGGCCATGTCGGGACAATATGCCGAGCTGATATTCGATCCCGACGCCTGCGGCATGATAGCTGCGCTCAACGCTGTCCTGCCACGGCGACTGATCGACGCCCGGGCGCCAGATCAGTTCGGTGTCGATCGTGAGCAAGACGCGCGTGCCCGCCACGTGACTGTCATCGGCGGATCGCAGGCTCGTCCTCCTCAAAACGCGTCATATCGAGCAAAGAAGTGAATAAAGAAGGCCCCAATATCGATTATGATGCACGGCATGATGTGAACAATGGCCGATATTTCCGAGCCATGGATTTCGACAAGCCGGAGGGTTTCGGTCTTGAGGTCATAACAAAACGGGTTTGGGAGAAATCAGCTTCCTGATCCCGATGGGAGTGGTGTCGCACCTCTCAGGTCGATGATCATGCGTCCTGATAATGGGGCAGGTGTTGGTCGATCAGCTTGCCCAGGGCAGCGGGCCGGTAGGGTTTCCTGAGGAAGCTCACTCCCGTGGGCAGGCGGGACAGCTCACCATCAAACTCACCGGACACAATGATGATGGGGAGCCCGGGCCAACGGCTGCGGACGGTGAAGGCGAGGTCTACGCCGTTCATCTCTCCCGGCATGCCCACGTCGGTGATCAGCAGGTCGAGATCCGAGCGTTCCTCCAGGATGATGAGAGCCGCCGCTGCATGGTCTGCCTCGATCGCATCATAGCCCAGCCCATCGAGGAACTTGGCCACGAACCGGCGGACGATTGGCTCATCCTCCGTGACAAGAACCAGTCCCCGCCGATCGACCGGAACATGCTCCACCGATTGTTTCAAGGCCCCTACCTTCGTTCAACCGGGTCACGGTCTGTCATGCAGCACTACCGGTAGAGGATCATCGCGCGCGACATGAACGCCAATTGCATCCAATTTGGACCAAGTGGGACGAAAGGATAGCGGCTTGAACGGCCCCGCATGGCCGCAGATCGCCATGGCCGCGCAGGCGCAGCTGCATCATGTCATGGGTCACGACCCGATGGGCGGGCCCGGTTGTCGAGGGACGCTGGTCGCTGTCTTCAATGCGTTCAACGACACCGCGCAGATCTGCAGGTGGCGCGAGCTTCGCCCCTCGGCCATGACCGACCAGGATGTCCGAGGATATCCCCCTCCAGTCGTTTCGCGCCTGGCTCAGGTCGCGGTCGATCGGATGGAGGGGGCCCTCGTCAGGCTTGATCGAGCTTGAGCACCCGGCGCGCGTTCTCGTGCAGGAACTTGGGCCAGACATGATCGCGGAAGGGGACATTCTTCATCTCGGTGAAGATGCGCTCCAGAGTCAGGCCCGAGGGATAGTAGCCGGCATAGATGACCTTGTCGGCGCCGCGCGAATTGGCGAATTTGATGATCTCGGGCGGGTAATATTTGGGCGCGAAGGCGCTGGTGCTGTAATAGAGATTGGGCCATTTCAGCAGCAGCTTGACGGC
>CANJRZ010000107.1 GCA_947476735.1 Sphingomonadaceae bacterium | reverse complement strand
TCATCCTCGACGATCAGTAGTTTGGGTTTCATGCGGCGGCTCCGGTCGATTGCACGCCATTGAACTGTGCCGCCAACGGCAAAACGATGGTGAAGCGACTGCCTTCGCCTTCACGGCTCTGCACATCGAGCCAACCGCCCATCCCGGCGATAATCGACCGCGCCTCGAAAGCCCCGATGCCGAAGCCGCCCTGCTTCGTCGACGAGAAGGGATGGAAAAGACGCGATCGGATGAACTCGGCCGACATGCCGCAGCCGCGGTCAACCACCTCGACGATCGCATCAGGCCCGCGCTGGCCGATGATCAGATCAACGGGCTCACCTTGAGGGCTGGCATCGATCGCATTCTGGACCAGGTGGCCAAGTGCCTGCCGAAACCGATCGGGATCGACCATCGCCAGCACCTCTTCCCCGGCTTCGATCCGTACAGGATGGCCCTTTACGCGGTCGCGCAACATCTCCTCGGCCAACGACCGAAGCGAATGCGGCGCCGACTCGTCCGGCTTGGAGGTGTGGTGCTGCGACAGGCGGGCAAGCAGGTCGTTCATCTTGCCGACCGAATTGCGCAGCGTATCGACCATGTCTGCCCGGAACTCGGGCTTGTCCGCATGGCGTTCGGCATTGCGCGCGAGAAGACTGAGCTGGCTCACCAGATTCTTGATGTCGTGCATGATGAAGGCGAAACGCCGGTTGAATTCGTCGAAACGGCGAGCATCCGAAAGCGCCTCCTGTCCCCGTGCTTCGGCCAGATAGCTCGCGATCTGCCGCCCCGCCACCCTGAGCAGGTCGTGATCCTCCTCGTCGAGCAGCCGCGGCTCGCGCGGTCGTTCCAGCAGAAGCGCTCCGACCAGCCGGTCGAAATGGATCAGCGGAACCAGCGCCCAGGCCAGTTCCTCGGCCACCATCCATTCGGGAACAAGCGGCAGCGCGACCGGTTCTTCGCCAGCGCGCAACCGTTCGATCTCGATAACGTCGCCCTGGCGTTCGAGATGTTCGGCCAGATTGGCCCCGCACGCGGCCTGCGGCGCATCGAGCTGATGCCAGTTCCATCGCGCCGAAGCCTCGAGCGCACCGCTGGGACCACGCAGCATCAGCAGCCCGCCCGGACAGTCGAAGATATCCGCAATCGCTTTCACCGTCCGTTCGGTGAGCTCGGGTGCGCCTTCTCCGGGCTGGCCGACGGTTTCGGTAAAGCGGCGCCATTCGAGCCGATAATCATAGCGGTGCTGGAACAGGTGGCGGGCGGCAGCCTTCTTCAGTCGCTGCCGGTAGCGGGTCGACGGGAAGAAGAAGAGTGCGAAGGCGACGAACGCCGCGGCCATGGTGAACTGCGGCAGGCGGTAAATCAGGCCGGCGACCCCGAGCAGCCGCGCCGTCAGCACCATGATGGCTACATAGGCTCCGCTGATCACCAGGGTCAGCGACTGGAAAGCGGCCGCGCGTGACGATCGCATCTGATCGAGTGTGGCAAGCCGGCTGACGGTCACCAGCATCGGCGCGATCAGCACCAGCATCATGCCGCGCACCGCAAAGAGCAGGATCGGCCACTGGTTGATCAGATAGGCGACGGTCGCAAGATTGAGATCGAACCCCCACATCACCGCCAGCCCGAGCATCGGCGGCCCGAGACCGAAGCGCGCCTCGGGAGAGGCCGCTGTGTAGATATTATGCAGCAGGCAGAGGCCCCCGATCGGAATCGCCATGCGCAACGCCTGTCCCGACAGGAACAGGCTCTGCTGGATGCGCGGGCTGCCCGTAAAGAGCAGCGGCAGCAACTTGATGACGATGGCGACGACGACCAGCGCGGCGAGCAGCCCGTAGATCGCGAGAATCCAGGGTCGCCTGTGTCGAACGGTAATGGGTGGCTGGAGAGCGAAGAGGAAACCAAGCCAGGCGGCATCGGCCAGGCTCTTTGCGACGCTCGAAGCCATGCCGCCTGCGCCATAGATCGAAACCAGCACACACCACAATGCGGTCAGCGCGCAGGCGACGTTCAGGGCGATCCGGCGGGGACCGCCGCTGCGGACGGTCGCCTGCCAGCCGACCAGCGCCGCAAACATGAAGGCCGCCAGCGCGTGCCCCCAAGTGATCGTCATGTAGAGAATAGGTTCAGGCAGCGCCGAGCTATAGGTGATCACCGAGCCCGGCGTCTCGGAGAGCATCGCGGCTTCCAGCCCTCTGGCCATGCTAGGGCCTCACCTCGCCCCTTCGGCCCACAGCAGCACGCGCAAGGTCTGCAATATGATCAGCAGATCGAGGAAGGGGCTGTAGTTCTTGGTGTAGTAGAGGTCATATTCGAGCTTGTTTCGCGCGTCCTCGAGACTTGCGCCATAGGGATAGTTGATCTGCGCCCAGCCGGTGATCCCGGGTTTCACCATGTGGCGCTCGGCATAATAGGGCAGCTGCCGCTCCAGCTCGGCGACGAACTCGGGGCGTTCGGGGCGCGGACCGACAAAACTCATGTCGCCCTTGAGCACGGTCCACATCTGGGGGAGCTCATCGACCCGGATCAACCGAATGATGCGACCGACCCTCGTCACGCGCGGATCGCCCTTCTGCGCCCAGATCGCCGCGCCCCCGGCCTCTGCATCCTCCCGCATCGAGCGTAGTTTCAATATCTCGAACGTCGTACCATAGCGGCCGACGCGGGTCTGTCGGTAGAATGCGGGGCCCGGGCTGTCGATCTTGACCAGTATCGCCGTGATCAGAATGATCGGCGCACTGATCGTCAGCAGCAACCCGCTCACGAGCAGATCGAAGCCGCGCTTGACGATCGTCGAGAGGTGGCGCCCCGAAGAGAAGCCATCCGAGAAGATCAGCCAGGATGGGCGGACCGTATCGAGATCGATCCGTCCCGTCTCGCGCTCGAGGAAGTCGGAAATGTCGGTGACATGGACGCCGGTCGTCTTCAGGCGAAGGAGCGCATCGACCGGTACTGTATTGCGCCGCTCGTCAAGCGCGAGGACAACCTCGTTCGCCTCCGACTTGGCGACCAGATCAGCGAGACTTTCGACATCGGTCCGGCAAATCGCGGTTTCAACCTGCGGCGGAGCATCCTTCATGTCGACGCAGCCGACGATCAGGAAACCTGTGCCGACGCGGCGCTCGATATCGACGACCCGTTTTGCGCGGCGACCGGCACCCAGCAGCAGAATGCGCCGTTTGAAAATGTCACCGCTGACAAACCCGCCGAGCAGCACCCGCACCGCGAGCAGCAGGACGACCGCAAGCACCATCGAATAGACCGAATTGGACCGCCACAACGTCATCCCCGGCGCTATGAAATAGAGCAGCGAGATCAGGATCACGCCGAGCGAGATCGCGACGAGCAGCCGCGCCGCACCGAAGCGGAAGCTTTGCATGGCTTCCGGCCTGTAGACGCCGACGCCGATCATGCCGGCCTGGATCGCCAGCGCGAAGGTCAGCAATTGCGGCACACGGTCCCACACCGAGCCGGGATCGATGCCGATCTGCCGCAGGCGCAGCACCCAGCCTGCCTCAGCCACAAGCAAAAGCACCGCGAAATCGACGATGCAAAGCACCAGCACCGGAAAGGCTACATAATGTTTAAACAGCCTCACCATTGCCGACGCCACACCACCGTTGGTCGCGGTTTCACACCGCCAAACATGAAACCCCCTTGCCGCTTGTCGACTTGCTTCCGATAACGGCCCTATTCTTCTGGACCATGGAGCCTGTCATTTCCACCACCTTAATGACGCCTGTCATCCTTTCGGGTGGTTCGGGCACGCGGCTGTGGCCCTTGTCGCGCTCGCAACGGCCTAAGCAGCTGCTCGCTCTCACCGGCGAGCGGACGATGCTGCAGATGACCGCGGAACGCTGCCCCGAGGGCGACATGTTCGGTCCGGCGATCATCGTCACCAACGCGCTCCATGCCGAGGAGATCGCCAGGCAGATGCTTGACTGCCCCCCCGCCGCGATGATCCTTGAGCCGGCTGGCCGCAACACCGCGCCGGCGATCGCACTCGCGGCACTGGTGGCCGAACCCGAGGCACTGCTGCTGGTGATGCCCAGTGATCATGTGATCGAAGATGTCCCGGCCTTCCATGCCGCGATCCGGGCGGCGATGCCGCTCGTGACCGACGGCTGGCTTATCACCTTCGGCATCACCCCGGACAAGCCCGAGACGGGCTATGGCTATATCCGGCGGGGCGACGAGATCGCACCCGGGGTCCACAAGGTCGAAGCCTTCGTCGAGAAGCCCGATACCGCGCGCGCCGCAGCCTATCTGGCCGAAGGCTGCTACAATTGGAATGGCGGCATCTTCCTGTTCCGCGCCGATGCCTTTCTTGCGGCGCTGGAGCAGTTCGAACCGGCGATGCTCGCCTCGGCCCGGGCCGCCCTCGACGGCGCCGAACGCGAAGGCACGACGATCCGCCCTGAAGCCGCAGCCTTTCTCGCGTGCCGCTCCGAATCGATCGACTATGCCGTCATGGAAAGGGCCGAGCGGGTCGCCGTCGTTCCCGTCGAAATGGGCTGGTCCGACGTCGGCAGCTGGGATGCATTGCATGCGCTCGGCATGGCCGACGATAGCGGCAATGTGCTCCATGGCGACGTGGTGACGATCGACAGCAGCGACTGCCTGGTGCGCAGCGAGGGCCCGGTCGTAACCCTCGCCGGCGTGCAGGATCTGATCGTTGTGGCGACGCGCGACGCAGTGATGATTCTGCCGCGGGGGTCGAGCCAGGACGTCAAAAAGATTGTCGAGAAACTCAAGGAAAAAGGGCATCGGACGCTCGACATCCCTTATTGAGGGGAGCAGCGGACGCGCCAGGCAGGCAGGGAGAGCAGAAATGACCGACAAGCGCAGATTGGGATCAAGCGGGCTGGAAGTCTCGCCACTGGTGGCCGGCGGCAATGTGTTCGGCTGGACTGCGGACGAGCCGACCAGCTTCGCCGTGCTTGATGCCTTCGCTGCCGGCGGGGTGACGATGATCGACACCGCCGACTGCTATTCCTCCTTCGTCCCGGGCAATGTCGGCGGCGAGTCCGAGACGATCATCGGCAAGTGGATGAAGGCGCGCGGCAATCGCGACCGGATCCAGGTTGCCACCAAGGTCGGCATCCAGGAGATCGACGGCAAGAAAGGCATCAGCCGCGATATGATCGCCAAGGGCGTGGAGCTGTCGCTGAAGCGGCTCCAGACCGACTATATCGATCTCTATTACGCCCATTTCGACTTCCCTGACGTGCCGCAGGACGAGACGGCCGAGGCATTCGACCGCTTGATGAAGGCCGGCAAGGTCCGCGCGATCGGCGCCTCAAACTTCGCGCAGGCGCGGCTGGGTTCGGCGCTCGACACCGCCAAAGCCGCTGGCCAGGCGCCCTATTCGGTGCTCCAGCCCAATTTCAACCTGATGTCGAAGGAACTGTTCCCCCCCGAATATCGCGCCTTTTGCAGCGAGCATGATATCGGCGTTCTGCCCTATTATGCGCTGGCAGCGGGCTTCCTCTCCGGCAAATACCGGACCGTCGAGGAGGCGAAGAAGAGCTCGCGCGGGGATTCCCCTGCCAAATTCTTCAATACGCGGGGCGACAAGGTGCTGGCGACGCTGGAGCAGGTGGCAAAGGAAGCGGGCGTCAGTCAGGCCCAGATTGCGGTCGCCTGGATCATCGCGACCCCGGGCGTCACCGCGCCGATTGCCAGCGCGACCAAGACGGCTCAGGTCGAATCGCTCATCGCCGCGATGAACCTGAAACTGAGCGACGCCCATATGGCCTTGCTGAATGCGGCGGCGGAGACGCCGGTCAGCTAAGCCCCTGCCCGTTCCCGGGTGGATCAGTCTCCGGCAAATGAAAAGGGCGCGAGGCCACGCTCGCGCTCGTTGATGGTGAGGACGCTGCCGATCGGCGGCGCAGCCCGCTGAACACATTCGGCGCGCTGGCAATGGGTGCAGCCGAGACCGATCGGTTCGGCCGGACCGGAGAGATCGAGCCCCCGCGCCAGCGCGAGCGAAGCGGCATGCTCGGCGGCAAGGCCCAGTGCCACGACATGCTCGGCGGCGGGCACATCGGCCGCACCACCATGATGGCGCACGCTGGCGGCGATGGTGAACCAGCGCGAACCATCCTCGAGCTCGGCGAGCTGGCGGATCAGGCGACCGGGCTGATCGAAGCCGTGGTGGACGACCCATAACGGGCAACGATGCACCGCATCGATCAGCGCAGAGCCGCTGGCTCCGGCATAGCCCTTGGAAAGCTGCCCCGCGCGATCGATCCGCAGCATGAAGAAGGGCAGGCCCCGTGCGCCCACCCGCTGCAAGGTGGTCAGGCGGTGGGCAACCTGCTCATAGCCGGCGCCGAAACGGCGCTGGAGCAGCTCGATATCATATCCGCTCGCCTCGCAGGCACGCAGGAAGCGCCCATAAGGCATCATCAGCGCTGCCGCGAAATAGGAGGTGACATGCCGCCGGTAGAGCCGCTCCGGCGCCCGATCGCCAAAGGCGGCGCCGGCGACCAGTCCGTCAATCTCGGCCTTGGCCTCATTCTGGGCGAGCTGGAAGGCGGCCTGGAAGGTTCGCGCGGCCGGATCGAGCAATTCCGAAAGCTGCAGCTGGCGGGCATGAAGATCGAGCCTGCGCAACCGATCGGGCATCACGTCGAACGGGAGGATGCGGATCGTGAGCTGATGCTTGACCCTCAGCCGCTCGGCGATTGCGCCATAGAGATCGCCGGCGCCGATCCGCAGATCGTCGGCGAGAGCCTCCGCCTGGGCGTCGAGATCGGCAAAATGGTTGCGCCATCGCTCGATTTCGCGGCGCACCGCACCCACCGGCCCCGGTCCCTGGTCCCCACCGGCGCTCCCCCCCTCGCGCCAGCGATCGAACAGCCGCGCGAAGGCCTCCGCGGCAGCGGGCGCATTGTCGATCCATGCCTCGAGTTCGGTGCGATCGACGGCGATGCCCGCAAACAGCGGATCCGTAAGCCGGCGCCGCATCGCCGCAGCACCGCCGCCCGGTTCCTCCTGGCTCAGGCTGCGGATGTCAAAGTCGAACAGCTCGGCGAGCCGCAGGATCAGGCCGGCGGTAAGTGGCCGGCGATTGCCCTCGATCAGCGCCAGATAGCTGTCCGATATGCCAAGCATCTCGGCCATAACCTGCTGGGTCAGCGCCTGATCACGGCGCAGCCGCTTGATCCGCGGTCCCGCCAATATGCCCTGTTTTGCCATCCACCTGCTCGTCAAATTCTTACAAAATTACAACACTGTTACCAGTTTTGACGACAGCGGGACATCACAATGCGAAGCATCATGACGACATTTTCCGTACTCGATGCTCGACACAGCCTGCCACCGGCGCCACGACCCGCTTCCTATTTGTAAGCAATTGCTCCCGCGCTCAGATTCCGCCATCACGACAGCGGGGCGCTAAAGAGGGATTTGCATGTGACCCAACCCCTGTCGGGAACAAGAGTGCTGATTGTCGAGGATGACGCAATCATCGCGATCAACGCCTCAGACATGCTCGAAGAGATCGGCTGCAGGACGGCGGCCATCGCGGCGACGGTGGATGAAGCGCTCAAGCGCGCCGGCGACACCGAGTTCGACATCGCCCTGCTCGATCTGAACCTCAAGGATGAAGACAGCCTGCCGGTAGCCCGGCGGCTGCGCGACGATGGCAAACCGTTCATCTTCGCAACCGGCTATACCGGCCTGCCATCCGGATCGGGCTTCACCGACGCGATGATGATCTCGAAACCCTACCGGATAGATCAACTCGCAGCCATGCTCGCCCGGGCCATGGCAGACTGAGCGCCGACCAAAAACGCTATTTCTTCAAGACATCCATGGCCGCCGTGGTCATCGCCTCCACCGCGGTGGAGATCACCGCATCGGCATCGGGCGCCCAAAGCGGGCTGTGCAGCGAGGGCAGTTGCGTGATGTCACCCTGTGCGGCATCCCATTTTGCCCTGGGCACGCCGCCCACCCAGAACAGCAATGTCTGGATCGATCTGTCGGCGAGATAATATTCGCTGAAATCCTCGCCGCCCATTTGCGGCTTCACCGGAACCACGCGTTCCTTGCCGAAACGGTTTGCGAATACCCCGGCCATCCGGGCCGTGATGTCGTGGGTATTGAAGGTCGCAGGCGTGTTCTGGTCCTGGTGGGTGACGACGGGCAGCTTGTCGTCGGTCAGGCCTGCCGCGATTCCTTCGCCCTTCGCGATCCGGGCGATGCCGTCGAGCAGATGCTTGCGGACCTCCGGCGTGTAGCTGCGCACCGTGAGCTGCAACCTGGCCTCTGGCGGAATGATGTTGTGCTTGGTCCCGGCCTGAAAACTGCCGACAGTTACGACCCCCGATTCAAGCGGATCAATCTCGCGCGAGACCAGCGTCTGCAACGTCGTCACGATCCGCGAAGCGATGACGATCGGATCCTTGGCGAGGTGCGGATAGGCGCCATGCCCGCCAACCCCCTTAACCAGGACATCGACCGAATCGACATTGGCCATCGTGTAACCGTCGACATAGCCGATCGCGCCGGCCGGCAGGCTTGCCGAATCGTGGAATGCGATCGTTGTGCTCGGCTTGGGGAATCGGCTGTAAAGGCCGTCCCGGAGCATCGCCCGGGCCCCCTGCCCGATCTCCTCGGCGGGCTGACCGATCATCACCAGCGTACCCGACCAGCTGCCCTTCAGGGCCGCCAGGCGCCGGGCGATGCCGATCCAGGCCGCCATATGCGTGTCATGGCCGCAGGCGTGCATCACGCCCTTGGTCTGGCTGGCAAACGCCAGGCCGGTTTCCTCGCTGACGGGCAAGGCATCCATATCGGCGCGCAGCAGCAGGACCGGGCCGGGGCCATTCTTCATCACCGCGACGACGCCGGTGCCGCCAACCCCGGAGGTCACCTCAAAGCCGGCCTTTTTCGCCTCGGCCGCCATGATCTGTGCGCTGCGCTGCTCCTTGCCGCTCAACTCGGGATGAACATGGAGATCGCGATAAATGGCGACGAGGCTCGGCATGTCCGCTGCGACAGCGTCGCTCAGCGGGTCGGCGTGAGCGGGCGCAGCGGCGATCAGCGCGGCCAGGGCCACCGTCGGCAGCAGGTTTTTCATGTCATCCTTTCGGTACGAGTTCGAAGACGTCGATGGTCGATTCCCAGCGCGGATAGGGAAAGGCGATGCGCCAGCGATCCGGCCCTACCCGCTCAACGATGCCGGCCATGTCGCGCTCGGCATCGCGGCCATAGGGTCTTGGCCGGGCCTCGTCGCTGAGCATCATCGCGCCGAGGAAAATCATTCGTCGCCCCTCGTCCGGATAGATGTCACCGACCGGCCGCTGCGAACCATCGATCTTGGCGAAGTGGAGGCGACCAGGCTCCGGGTTCACCCGGCAGGTGAAGGCGGGATAGGCGACATAGTCGAGCGAGCCGCCGGCCTGCGCGACCATTTTTATGACGCGGCACGCATAGTCGCCCGGCGGCAGCAAAGGATCATCCAGCGCGACATCGGGCTTGAGCAGCCCGCCCTGGGCCGCGATCTGCGGACCGTTACCGGAGGCCGCCGCCTTTTCGAGTCCACTCATCCAGGCGGTACGCCAGCGCGACAACCGGTCGCGATCTGCCTGGCTGATGAGCTGGTGCCAATCGTTGGTGCGCTGCCTGGGTGGCTTGGGCTCGAGGTCCTTCGCACCGCAGGCCGCAAGCGTGAGCGCTGCGGCGAGGACGAAGATGACTCTCGGCATGCTCAAGCGCTCGCCTCCGGACAAATAGAAAGCGCCAGCCTGCCCGCCCCTGAAAGCGATGGCAAGCAAGCTGAGGGCCCCGGGCGTCAGAAGCGCAGAAACGGCAGAAGCATCGGCACCCGCCGCCTGTAGCTGTCATAGGTCTGCGGTTCGAGCTCGGCTGCCAGGAACCGTTCCTCTTCGCGTGCCTTCACCCAATAACCGATCAGATAAAATGCCAGGCCAAGCGCCACGGCCGGGCTCGCACGGATCGCGAAGGTTGCCAGCGCCGCGGCGTAGAGCCCGGTGTAGATAGGATGGCGAACCAACGCATACGGCCCGCTGTCAATCACACGATGCCCTTCCTTGCGCGTCAACGCCGCCGACCAGAGCCGGCCGAGATGCAACCGGGCCCACCACGCCAGAGCGCAACCACCCGCCGCGAACACGACCATCATCCATTCGATCTCTGCGGGAAAGCGCCACCATGGATCCCAGGCCGTGTAATCGATCGGCAGGCCACGCACCGGCAATCCGAGCAGAAACACCCAGCCCGGCAAGGTAAAGCGACGATAACGCCATTCGCGCTCGGTATCGGGCCGCGCGACCGTCCGATCGACCCATAGCGCCGCAATCCCCCATGAGACCGCCCAGAGGACCCAGACTATGTAAAGCGCAAGAAGTGTCGGCCGCATGACGCGCTGTCGTACGCCTCGACCTATTGTGCAGTCCAGCCGCCATCGATCGAGATGTTCGAGCCGGTGATTCCGGCCGCCTCGTCGCGGCACAGATAGAGCGCCATCGCTGCGACCTGCTCGACCGTCACAAACGCCTTGGTCGGCTGACGTTCGAGCAACACGTCGTTCATGACCTGCTCCTTGGTCATGTTCCGCGCCTTCATCGTGTCGGGAATCTGCTTCTCGACCAGCGGCGTCCAGACATAGCCGGGGCTGATGCAGTTGGCGGTGATGCCGTAGGTCGCCACCTCGAGCGCGATCGTCTTGGTGAGGCCGGCGAGGCCGTGCTTGGCGCTGACATAGGCGGCCTTGAATGGGGAGGCGGTCAGCGAATGCGCCGAGGCCGTCTGGATGATCCGGCCCCATTTCCGCGCCTTCATATGGGGGACGGCGAGCCGGCTGGTGTGGAACGCGCTGGTCAGGTTGAGGGCGATGATCAGGTCCCATTTGTCGACCGGGAAATCCTCGATAGGCGCGACATGCTGGACGCCTGCATTGTTGATCAGGATATCGATCCCGCCAAGCGCCGCCGCCGCTTCCGCCATCATCGCCTCGATCTGATCGGCCTTCGACAGATCATGGCTGCAATAGAGCGCCCTGCCCCCGCTCGCCGCCTCGAGCGCCAGCCGCTCCGCCTCGATCACATCGGCGTCGCCGAAGCCGTTGATGACGACGTTCGCGCCCGCGCCGGCCAGTGCCTTCGCATAGCCGAGACCGATGCCCGATGTGGAGCCGGTAACCAGCGCGGTCTTGCCTTTGAGGAACATGCCGGTGCTTCTCCGTTCGTCTGTCGGCGCCATTTAGATGCTTATGCTGCACCGCATCAAGAGCCTCGATCGGGCACAGGCAAAAGGGGCGATCTTTCGACGGGTCGTCGGCGTCGAAATGCTCGCCAGGATGATTCCGGGGGATGGAGGATTCTGCCCTGTTGCATCGCGCCAGCGGTGCCGCTAGGGGGAGCGTCCGGCGTGCGGGGCTGTAGCTCAGATGGGAGAGCGCTGCAATCGCACTGCAGAGGTCAGGGGTTCGATTCCCCTCAGCTCCACCAC
>CANJRZ010000106.1 GCA_947476735.1 Sphingomonadaceae bacterium | reverse complement strand
TTTTCCTGCGTCATTCCTGCGAAGGCAGGAATCCATGTCTGTTTCCTTCTCTGATGGCATCACGTGCCGAGAGAGACATGGACCCCTGCCTACGCAGGGGTGACGTTGTTTTTGTTGGCTAGCCCAGCCGTTTCGCGTGCCAGCGGAGATGGTCCTCCATGAAGGTCGAGATGCAATAATAGCTGTGGTCGTAGCCCGGCTGCATCCGCAGGGTCAGATCGATCCCGGCGTCGGCGCAGGCCTTGGCCAGCAGCTCGGGCCGTAGCTGCTCCGCAAGGAAGCCGTCGGCCTCGCCCTGGTCGACGAGCAGTTCCTTCACCCGCGCGCCATCCTCGATCAGCGCGACGGCGTCGTGGCGGCGCCAAGCGGCGCGGTCGTCGCCGAGATAGCCGGGCAGCGCCTTGTGCCCCCACGGCACCTGCCCGGGTGCCACGATCGGCGCGAACGCCGAGACTGAACGATAGCGTTCAGGGAAGGTCAGGCCGATGGTGAGCGCGCCATGGCCGCCCATTGAATGGCCGGTGATCGACTGGCGCGCCATATCCGCCGGGAAGTTCGCGGCGATCAAAGCCGGCAGCTCCCCGGTCACATAGCTCCACATGCGATAGTGCTTCGCAAAGGGCTCAACCGTCGCATCGACATAGAAGCCGGCGGCCAGACCGAAATCCCAGGCGCCGTCGGGATCATCGGGCACGCCTTCGCCGCGCGGGCTGGTGTCGGGGGCGACGAAGATCAGTCCGAGCTCTGCACAGGCGCGGCGATAGTCGCCCTTTTCGGTGACATTGGCATGGGTGCAGGTGAGCCCCGACAGATACCAGACGACCGGCAGCTTCGCGCCCGGCGCATGCGGCGGGACATAGACGGAGAAGGTCATGTCGGTGCCGGTCGACGACGAGGCTTGGCGATAGACGCCCTGGACGCCACCGAAGGCGCGGTTGGTCGAGACGGTTTCCATCAGATCAGAAGACGACGACGCTGCGGATGCTCTCGCCGGCGTGCATCAGGTCGAAGCCCTTGTTGATCTCCTCAAGGGTGAGGACATGGGTGATCATCGGGTCGATCTCGATCTTGCCGTTCATATACCAGTCGATGATCTTCGGCACATCGGTCCGGCCCTTGGCGCCGCCGAAGGCCGAGCCCTTCCAGACCCGTCCGGTGACGAGCTGGAACGGGCGGGTCGAGATCTCCTTGCCGGCCTCGGCCACGCCGATCACGGTCGAGACGCCCCAGCCGCGATGGCAGGCCTCGAGCGCCTGGCGCATCACCTCGGTATTGCCGGTGCAGTCGAAGGTGTAATCGGCGCCGCCATCGGTCATCGCGACCAGATCGGCGACAACTTCTGCCGTGCTCTTGCCCCGGGGATTGTAGAAGGCGGTCATCCCGAACTTGCGGCCCCACTCCTCGCGGGCCGGGTTGATATCGACGCCGATGATCTTGTCCGCGCCGACCATGCGCGCGCCCTGCAGCACGTTGAGGCCGATGCCGCCGAGGCCGAAGACGATGACATTGGCGCCCGGCGTCACCTTTGCGGTGTTGACCACCGCGCCGACCCCGGTGGTCACGCCGCAGCCGACATAGCAGCTCTTGTCGAACGGCGCGTCCTCGCGGATCTTAGCGACCGCGATCTCGGGCAGGACGGTGAAGTTCGAGAAGGTCGAGCAGCCCATATAGTGGAAGATGGTCTTCCCCTTGTAGCTGAACCGGCTCGTCCCGTCGGGCATCAGCCCCTGCCCCTGGGTCGCGCGGATCGCGGTGCACAGATTGGTCTTGCCGCTGAGGCAGCTTTTGCACTGGCGGCATTCGGGCGTGTAGAGCGGGATGACGTGATCGCCGGGCTTCACGCTGGCGACCCCTGCCCCAACCTCGCGGACGATGCCGGCGCCCTCATGGCCGAGGATCGACGGGAAGATCCCCTCGCTGTCGAAGCCGTCGAGCGTATAGGCGTCGGTGTGGCAGATGCCGGTCGCCATGATCTCGACCAGCACTTCGCCCGCCTTCGGGCCCTCCAGATCGAGCTCGACGATCTCGAGCGGCTTCTTCGCTTCAAATGCAACGGCGGCGCGGGTCTTCATGGCGGACACTCTCCCGGATTGATGGCGAGTGACCTAGCCGGTTCGCAGACAAGAAAAAACCCCGCCGCCGGATGGCGACGGGGCTTTTTTGAGTGCCGACCGCGAAGCGATCAGAAGGCGACGACGATCGTCCCGACAATGGTGCGCGGTGCGCCAAGCTGGCCGAACGGGATGCTGCTGGCGGACGTGGTGCCGCCGTCGAAACCGCCGACAAAGAGCTTGTCGAACAGGTTGGTGACGTTGAGCTGGAAATAGGTCTTCTTGTTGAGACCCGCCCAATCCATGTCGACACGCAGGTCGAGATCGACAAGCGTGTAACCCTGCGACTTGGCGCCATAGACCTGGAACGGAATGGGCGAACCGATCGCAAGGCTCGGGATGGGCCCGCGGGCGGCGGCGGTCGATGCATAGGTCTGGAAGAGCGGAATATTCTGGTCGTTGATGTAACGCGATCCGGTCCGCTTCGCCTGGATGCCGAGCTGGACCGGCCCGAGATGGCCTTCGACACGACCGCCGAGGGTGTAGATCGGAGCGCCCGATTCCCGCTTGCCCTTGGTCTGGAAGAAAGCGACCTGACCAATCGCCGAGCAACCGAGCTGGCCGAACGCGACATTCGTCGCGTTGCAGGTCGAACCCGCGTCGATATTCTCCTTGATCTTCGATTTCAGATAGGAGCCGAACGCATAGAGCGAGACCTGCGGGATCGGCTGATAGGCGACGCTGCCGTCGACACCATATTTCTCGACCTTGCCGAGGTTGCGATAGACGGTGATGTTCAGATCGCGATCGAAGGCGGACGCCAGACGGTTCTTGAAGCTGGTATACCAGACCGAGGCCTGCGCCTGGAGCTTGCCCTGCTTGTAGCGAACGCCGAGATCGAAATTGTCGGTGGTCTCGGGCGACGGATTTGCGTCAGGCAGGCCGCGGGCGAAGAAGAAGCTCTGATAAAGATTGTCGGTACCGGGAACCTGCAGACCCTTCGAATAATTGGCGAAGGCGGTGGCGTGCGGTGTCAGGTCGAAGGTGAGGCCGAAGTTCGGCAGGATCTTGTCATATTTGAACACGCGGCGTTGCGGAGCCGGCCGGGTCGGGAAGGCGGTCGCATAAGCCGTAGCACCCGCCGCGTTGCTGCCGAAACAATCAACAAAGCCGCCGCCGCTGCTGGTGAAGCATCGCTGATCCAGGTCGCGCTTGAAGAAGGGCGCCCGGACACCGACGTTAACCGTCAGCTTCTCGTCAAAGAATTCTCCGCGATATTCGCCTGAAATCTGGTGCAGCGTCGCCTTGGAAAGCCGATCGCGCTTCTGGAGGATATTGCCCGAAACATCCTTCTGGGGATTGTCGACCGGGAATGGGAATTGCCTGCCCGAATCATCGAGAAGGCCGACCTCGCCGGTCTGGCGATGGCGGGCATAGTCGAGGCTGTAGGCAATGCGTACATTGTGGTGGTCGTTAATGTCGTAGCGCAGCGACGCGATCAGGCCGTAGCGGTGGGTCTGGGTCTGGCTCGGCGCCTGGACGCGAACCTGATCGAGAATGTCCCCGTCGCCATTGAGATCGCGGCCGAAAAAGGGAACGCCACCGATATAACCGGTCTGCCCGACGACGCCCTGAGCCGCCGCCGTGCGGCCCTCTTCCGCGTTGACGGGGCCGCCGCCGTTCGCCTTCACATATTGGTAGCTCGGATCGACGAACAAAGTCAGCTTGTCGGAAAGGGTGAACTTCGAGTTGATGCGGATGTTACCAGTGTTCGACGGATTGGTACGGTAGTCGAACACGGCGCCGCAGGTGTTGACGAGCGAACGGACACCCGGGCTCGGGCCCGCGACTGTGCAGCGCGCATTGACATAGTAGCGCTCGGCGCGGGTGAGCGGCTGGCGGTTGGTTGCGTCCGGGCCGGCTGGGCGCAGAGCCAGATTGATCGGGCTCTGGGTAAGATCGCGGCGCAGCGGCAGCGAACCGAAGAAATTGTTGCGACCCTTGTTATAATTGCCCGAGACCGAGACGAAATCGCCATTGTCGCCGATCGGCTGCCAGATCTTGGCGTTATACTGATCCTTGTTGAGCTTGCCGTAGCGCCCGTAAGGCGCATCATAACTGGCAGTGCTCGCGGCGAACCAGGCCCGGGTGCCCCACGGCCCGATTTCACCCGTTTCGATCTTGCCGAAGGTCCGGAAGAAATCGAACTTGCCCATCGATCCGAGCAGCATCACGCCAAAGTCCTTATCCGGCTTTTTCGACCGGAAATTGACAGTCGAACCCGTCGCCGCCGCGGTGGGCGAGTCGACGTCGGTCGAGCCGAGGTTGACGTTGACCTCTTCAATGAGCTCGGGGTCGAGCAGCTGGCTAGAGAACAGGTCATAGCTGCCGCTGTCATTGAGCGGAACGCCGTCGACCGTCTCCGAAATTCGGGTCTTGTCGAAGCCGCGGATGAAAAGCTTGCCGCCCGATCCTCCATAAGGATCGTTATTCTGGAAGCTGACACCGGGAAGCTGGTTGATGATCTCGTTGATCGACTGACCGGGCGACTGCTTGCCGATGAATTCCTGGGTCAGAACGGCCTTCGCCTTGGTCGTGTCGGGCGCGACAATGCCGGACACACCCTTGGTGACGGCAGCGGTGACGACGATCGTATTTTCGAAATCCACCGAACCCGTAGACTGGGCAAATGCGGTAGACGTGGCAAGCGCCGCCAGGGCGCTGCCAACCAGCAGTTTCTTCATCGAGCTTCCCCTTAGCCATTTTCCCGAAGCGGTCGGCACGGCGACTCTCTGCCTCGCCCCTGTGTCAGTCGTGCTGTGCTTCTATGACAGTTTTGTTACAGCGCTTATCCCGCATTGCAACAATGGTGTGAATGCTCAGCGTGATAAGACCACCCGGCCGCAGAATAGACTTACAATGTTGCAAATATGCCGCACTGCATCCGACAGAATGGACGCCGGGTCACCCGGCTCGATTCGCTCAGGTCGCCGCCTTTTTCGGTCTCAGCGTTGCCATCGCCTCGGCATCGATCCTGCGGGCAATGAGCATCGCCACCACACCGAACATGGCAAGGGTGAGCATGCTTGCCGAATAGCCACGATTGTCCTGCGACGTCGCATCGGTCAGCCAGCGCATCGCGGTGATCGTCCAGACGCCGGCGATCACACCCAGCGACATGGTGACCTGCTGCGCCGTCGTGTAGACGTTGGTGGCCGACGCCATCCGCTCCGGCCCGAGATCGACATAGGTCGCCGGCGCGATCACCATCAGCGCGGTGGAGAGCGAGAGCCCCTGGATCAGAAGCAGGAGCACGATGACCGCGCGTGGCCAATCGGCGTTCATCGTCGCGCTGATGGCCAGCATCACGGCGAGCGCGGCAGCGCCGTACACAGCCAGCGAGCGCGGGTGGACGAAGCGGAGCAGCTGGCCGCCCACCAGACGGCTGAGCAGGGCGCCGAGCGATGTCATGATCAGCAGCAGACCGGTTTCGGCTGCGCTCTTGTGCATCGCCAGCTGAAACCAGAGCGGCAGGATGAAACCCGCACCGCCGAACGTCATGCGAATGCAGGTGCCGGCGACCAGCGATTGGCGGAATGACGGCACCCTGAACAGGGACAGGTCGATGACCGGGGTGTCAGCCCCCCGCGCATGACGATAATAGGCCCATCCTAAGATCAGGCTGGCGACGATCAGTGTCACGGTGATCGCCATCGGCTGTCGACCGGTAAGGCCGGAAAGCCCGAGAACAAAGCAGACCATGCAGGGCGAAAAGAGCAAGGTACCCTTGCGATCAAATCGGTCGACCTTGTTCTCCCGAATGTCCGGGACAAAGACGAAGGTCATCACGATACCGAGCAGCGCGATCGGTACATTGATCAGGAATATCCAGTGCCAGCTGGCATATTGCACGATCAGACCACCGACCGCAGGCCCGAACATCGGCCCGAGGACGCCCGGCACGAGCAGCCAGTTCATCGCGCTGATCAGCTCGCTTTTTTCCGCCGACCGGACCACGATCAGCCGTCCGATCGGCATCATCACCGCACCGCCGATGCCCTGAACGGCGCGGGCGATGGCGAGCATCGTCAGCGATTCCGCATTCGCGCAGAGCAGGGAGCCGGCCAGGAAAACGAACAACGCGAGCGCGAAGCTGTTGCGCGCGCCGATCCGCCCCACCAGCACCGTGCCCGCCGGAATGAAGGCGACGAGGGCGATCTGATTGGCGAGGATCGCGATATCCATATGCAGCGCGGGCACATGGAGCGCGCGGGCGATCGCAGGCACCGCCGTGTTGAGAGCGGTGGCGTCGTGGAACTGGATGAATATCGAGCTCGATATCGTCAGCGCTATCGCCCGATAACCTCGCATCTGTTCCGATCCCTCTCCCATCCCGCGGACATGATCCGCCGGACCCGTCCCTCATTGCCTATCATCGCCGGATTGACTTGATGGTGCGTGCCATCCGCCAATGAACTGTTCAGGCGGCAAGAAATCCGGGGAACGTGCCAAGATAGTCCATGAACAGCGGCGAGATACCCTCTCCTGCCAGCTGTTCCCGCGCAATCGGCAGAGCCGGCATCGCGAAATCGGCGTCGCGTCGGCTGCGTTCGGGAAAATCATGGTTCACGATAGCGGCGCGGCCGATGAAGGCGATGTCGGCGCCTGCATCGAGGCAAGCCCGCGCCGTCGCTGCCGAGCGGACCTGACCCGCCACGCCGAGCCGGGTCGAGCCGCGATCGAGATCGGTGAACCAGGAGACGAGCGGACGTCCCTTGAACGCTTCCGCAACCGGCTCCTTGAACACATCCCACAGCGAGAGATCGAGATAGTCGAGCTGATCCTCCTGCATGAGCTGCTGGCACAAGGTGCGGATATCCGCCGTATCCATGCCCATCGACTCCACGGACAACCGCAGGCCGAGATTGAAATCCTTGCGGCATCGCGCACGGATGCCATCGATGATCGTGCGGATCGGCCGGGCGCGATTGTCGAGCGAGCCGCCATAGCGATCGGTCCGCTTGTTCGCTTCAGCGCTCAGGAAGCCGCACAATATATAGGTGTGCGCGCCATGCAGCTCGACGCCGTCGAAGCCGGCGCGCTCGGCCCGTTCGGCCGCAGCGATGAAACCCTCGATCATCGCTTCGACCTCGCCCTCGGTCATGCCGCGGGCACCGGTTTGCGGATCGTCGGACGGCGCGATCGGCGGCAAGCCGGTCACCTTCTGCTCGGCGCGCGTACCGGCATGGTGGAGCTGGGTCGTCGCAACGCTGCCCTCTGCCTTGATCGCCGCCGCCAGCCGACTCAGGCCCTCGATGCATTTGTCATCGTGAATGCCGACCTGACCGTTGAATCCCTTGCCGACCTGGTCGGTAAAGGCGGCGGCGGTCATCACCATCCCGAACCCGCCCCTGGCGCGCATCACCAGCCAGTCATATTCCTCCTGCGAGAGGGTACCGTCGGGATGGCTCTGACAGTTGGTCAGGGGGGCCAGAGCGAAGCGGTTCTTCATCGCGGGGCCGCGCTTGAAGGAGAGCGGTTCGAACAGATCGGTCATGCAACGGCCTCGATGGCATGGGGTTTGGAAGTGGCGAGGTCATTGCCGCCTCGCGCCGGTGAAGTCCAAGAATGATTCGCGCGGTGCCTATCCGATTTCGCTATGCCGGAGCAGGCAGGCGCGCGGACGGAATCAGCGTACCGTACCCATGTCGGTTTCATATTCCTCGACCGTGAAGCTGCGGTGGTTGTGCGAATTGAAGATCCGCTCCTCATCCTCCCAGATCAGGCGGTGTGCATCGCCGGTCGCAAGCTTCTCCATCGCGGCGTCGAAATCGGCGCGCGAACGCCACCAGAATTCGGACACGACATCGAAGTCGAGCTCCTCGGCCTGGCCGGTGATCGGGTTCACCTCGGGGCAGACATAGCGCCGCACATAGCGCTCAAGCATCGGCAGGATCGGCGCGATCAGCTTCGAATGATGGTTTTCATAATAGTCGATGAATTCGTCCCGGCTCATCCCCGGCCGCCGCTTGAGCAGCACCACCTGTTTCAGCATCGCATCTCTCCTGCTTTGTCGGGCCGGGTCTAATGGATACCGCGTGACCTGGACAAGCTGCGAGCCTTGGCCTGACGACGACTACCTGAAACAGGTTTCTGCGGCAGGATGCCGTCAGTGATGTTTATCAATGCCACGTCGCCGACGAGCGAAAAGGGTGCCCAGGCATTGGGATGCGCGAAGGTGGTCGGCTGGCCATCCTGGGATGTGTCATTGCGGATCGCGAGCATCGCGGCGTGGAGCGCCTCGGCATTGTCTCCACCCCCCACAGCCCACTGTCGTCGGAGCATGTCGACGGTCAGACGCGACGCGACATCGTCTCGGACGGGCCGGTGCGAGACAAGCAAGGATCGCGCGCCAGCATAGAGGAAGGATCGGGCCAGGCCCGAAAGCCCCGGCGCGCCATCGCTGCCGCCGGCGGTGTTGCACGCTGACAAGATCACCCAGTCGGCATCGATCCGCATCGCTGCAATCTCCGGCGCCGAAAGATAACCGTCATCTGCTTCACTTGGCACAACGGGCGGTGTGAGCACCAAGCCGGGCTCGGCTGCCCCCGCTATCTCGCCTGCAAGCACCCCGTGCGTGGCGAAAGCGAGCAGCGCCACTTTCTCGAGCGGCAACGCCTTCACCTGCGTCTCATTGGCACTCTCGGCAAGGAGCAGGCGAGAGGCCTTCTCTCCAAATAGGTGGGACATATCGGCCAGCTCGCGCGCCGTCCCGGGCAAGCGAGCGAGTGTGCGCAACTGCGCCATGTCGATTTTTGATGGTGCCGAACGAACCACTCCCCGGGTCAGCGCCTTCCCTTCAAGCACCGGGTCGCCGATGCCGACGAAGCGACGCGGCTGTGCACCCGGCGACGAACGCGAACTCGGCTTCCCCCGTATCAGGGCGAGCGACTGGACCGAAGGCAAGATACTCAGCACATGATCATCGGCAAACCAGCCAGTCCCGCGTAACGCCACCGCATCGGCATCGTCCCCGGTCGGCTCACGTGTCACCAGCACCCCCAGCGGCAAGCTGCTGAGCAGCCCACCCTGCACCACGAACAAGTGACGCTTGTGGCTGAGCCGGGCTGAGACCGGTTCGATCAGCTCGCGATAGAGCCGCCAGGCCACCTTGCGGCTGAACAGCACCTTATCGCCCTCCTCGGCCAGCCAGCGCTGCTCCACCTTCGGGTTGAGCCGGACGGGAGCACGCAGATCCCAGAGCAATCGCTGGACACTTCGTTCGAGGCCCGGCTTGGCGTGGCTGGCGAACACCCAGTCATAGCCCTGCTTGTCGATGGCGATGACAAAGCTTCCTTTCGGCCCCGGCACCAGCAGCAGCAGCGCCTCGTCGGCGGACAAAAGGGCCTGGGTGTCGGCGATCGAAAGAGGCTTGGGCTGGATGAAGGAGAAATAGGATGGGAAGTCGCGCCGAAGCTGGGCGTTGACCGCCTCCAGCTCATGGTGTGCGGCGACGAGCTGTGCGGCTGCCGCCTTGCCCCCGCCAAATAGCCCGGCCCCGGAGTCTCTTCCAGCCGCAGTGGCGATATCCTTATTGAGGCGTGGGATTTCCGCCCGAAGATATTCGCGCCGGTCGACCAGTTGCGGCAGGCTGTCGGAGACCTGTTGGGCCGCGCGGCGCGCGGCGGAGCGCGCCAGCGCGGCGCTGGCGGGACCGTCGATCGAATCCTGCAACGCCGCGAAGGCCAGATCGATGTAGGGGTTCGACTGCGCAGGATCGTTCCTGTTCTCCCACCCCGCGCGCGCAATCGTGAAGTAGCGCTGGTCGACGCCCCCGATCCGCTCGGAACTGCCCTCGCCCGCGACCTCCCCCTGGAACGAACGTTCGGCCGAAAGCTCGTCGAACAGTTGCCGGGCGAGTACTGGCGCCCCAGCCTGCAACTCGGGATTGTCGATCCGGTGATCGAGCTGGTCGACGAGCCGATGGATGTCGACGCGCTCGCCCCTCGCCGCCGCCATCCGACCTAATGCGTCGTAAAGGCGGTCGATCTCCATCGTCCATTGCGCCAGCTCACCCTTCTTGCGCTCAATGTCGAGTTTCTCGAACTCCTCCAGGAGACCGCCCAACAGCAATAGCCCGAAAGAAGAGCCGGCGTCTTGGGCCGAAGCCGCCTTGGCGGCGATGGCCTTGAGGGCTTCGCGCTGCGTCTCCCAATGGCCATCCGCCCGTATCCTGGCGAGCTCAAGTTCCGCCGTCAACGTCAGCGGATGGCTTGCGCCCAGCCCCGCCGCCGCTTCGGCAACGATCTGCTCGAGCAACTTCAGCCGCTTCGTTGGTTCCTCACCTTGGGACAGATCGAACGCATAGCCTAGGACGAACGGGTCCCGGCTGCCACGGGCGCGGCGCTGTGCCTCGTAGGCATCGACCTGGGCCCGGCGGGCAAGCCGTTCCAACCTCGGTCGCTGATCCGATCTCATGACCGCATGGACAGCAAGCTGGTCGCGGACCCGCTGCGCCAGATGGACCAGATCATCCGCAACGATACGGTGGTTCGGGCCGAATATCCGCTTCTGCAATCGCACGGCACGACGAACGCGATCGACACTGAATGCCGCCAGCACGCGTGAATCCGCGTCCCCATTCGCAGGCAGGCCCAAACTCGCCCCGTCGAGATAGAGAAGCATGGCCGGATAGCGAGGATCACCCTCCCCAAACTTGGCCGCCACCCGTTCCATATAAAGCGAAAGCCATTGCCCGGTGTCTCCGTGCTTACCCTCGTGAAGCGATATCGCACCCAGCGCCCGGAGCGCCTGAAGCGTGCGGGGGTCCTGCTCACCGGCTTCGGCAGACAAGGTGGCCAGACGCAATTCAAGCGCCTGTACCGCCCCCTCCGTGCCTCCGGCCAGCTTTTCGCAATCGTCCACCACTCCAAAACTGGTCTCGAACGTCAGGTCGTCCATGATGCCATGATAGGCTTGGACCATCTCCTGGCCGTTCGACGCTGCGATCAGGCAGTCGACGAACCGGCCCTCGCTCCGCGCGATCTTGGCTTCAGCCTGATATTGATCGATGCGCTGCTGGGCGACGGCGTCGGGCAGCCGCTCAGCCCGGCGTGCGGGCAGGCTGGCGGGGAGCATGCCCAGCAGCACGGTGATCATCCCCAGCCGCCAATATGCCCGATGCACCGCGCCCTCCTCAGACTGTACGCTAATCGGCACGACTACGCCGGTCAAAGACGTTCAGCGACGGGGTTGGCGTTGTCAGTGGAAATCGCGCGACTTGGGGAGGACTCGTACATTGCGCGGGTGGCGGCTGCCGCGCGGCGCGTGATCGCGGGGGATTTGCGGGTGTTCGAATATATCGGCGCGCGACAGCTCGATCTCGGTGCGGTGGTCCTCCGAGAGGCGGCTGAGCTCGGCGGTACGATCATGGACCCTCACCCCCATCAGATGGACGACGCCATCCTCGCTCCGCTG
>CANJRZ010000105.1 GCA_947476735.1 Sphingomonadaceae bacterium | reverse complement strand
TAATGCCCCGCCCCTATCGACTGGCAGGCGGTATCACGGGCCGTTTGCTGCTCCTCTGCGGAGAGGTGCCGGAGTGGTCGATCGGGGCGGTCTCGAAAACCGTTGTGCCCGCAAGGGTACCGTGGGTTCGAATCCCACCCTCTCCGCCATTTCCAGCGAAGCCGCTATTTTCCCATTCCCGCCGCAAAGGCGATCCGCAACGCGTCCGACAGGCTTCTGACGCCGAGCTTGCTCATGAGATTGGCGCGATGCACCTCAACCGTTCGCGACGAGATGTTCAGGTCGTAGGCGATCGTCTTGTTCGGCAAGCCCCTGGCGAGGCCTTCGAGCACTTCACGCTCGCGAGCGGTCAGCTTGGCGAGCAGGACGTCGGCTTCCGCCGCACGCTCCTGGCCATGGGCCGCATTGTCGAGCCGCTGAAAGGCGGCATCGATTGCTGCCAGGAGGTTCGCCTTCTCAAACGGCTTTTCTATGAAATCGATCGCACCCGCCTTCATGGCGCGAACCGCGGTCGACACGTCGCCATGACCCGTGAGGATGATGACCGGCATGGTGATTCCGCGCCGGTGCAGTTCTTCCTGGACCTCCAGTCCGTCCATCTCCGGCATACGCACATCGAGCAGGACGCATCCCGGTTCGGCATGGCGAGCTCCCTTCAGGAAGGCGACCCCCGATTCCCAGACCTCGACGGCGAAACCCGACGTCGACAACATGAACTTCGCAGACCGCCGGATCGACTCTTCATCGTCGACAATGTGAACCAGCCTCTTGTCAGCCATCAGCCCCCTCCGATTCAATGCCCGCTATAGTGAAGTGAAAGGCTGTGCCACCCGGCGCGCGCGGCTCGACCCAGGTTCTGCCACCGTTCGCCTCGACGATGGTACGACAGATCGAAAGGCCAAGTCCCATGCCTTCCGCCTTGGTCGTGTTGAACGCCCGAAACAGATCCTGGGCAATTTCGGGCGCAAGGCCAGGGCCCGTGTCAGCCACCGTGACGCGGATCATCTCGTCCTTATCGGGACGCGCGCTGACCTCCAGTCGCTTCACCTCACTGTCCCCCATCGCTTCGATCGCGTTGCGCATCAGGTTAATCAGCACCTGCTGGATCTGCACGCGGTCGACGAATACGCGCGGCAACGCGTCGTCAAAGTCGAAGGCCAGCACTATCCCCTTTTCGCGGGCGCCAATCAGGCCGAGCTTGGCTGCGTCTTCGACCAGGGAGGGCAATCGCTCGATGGTTTTCTCAACCTCCCCCTTGGCGACAAACTCCCGCAGGCGGCGAACGATCTGGCCAGCCCGCATGGCTTCGCTCGCTGTTTCGGCGAGTGCCTCCTGGACCAAGGGGAGTTGGCTGTCATCCGGCTGGGCGAGCAGATCCCGAGCCGCATCGACATAATTCATCACCGCCGTGAGCGGCTGGTTAAGTTCGTGGGCGAGGGTCGATGCCATCGTTCCCATCGCGCTAATCCGCGCGACATGGATCAGATCCGACCGGAGATTTTCGATACGTTCCTCCGCCGCGACCTTCTCGGTCAGGTCTCGCAGGAATCCGGTGAAGACCCGCTCACCGTCGGTCTCCGCTTCTCCGACCGCCAATTCGATAGGGAAGGTCGATCCATCGCGCCGCTGGCCGATGACCATCCGTCCTATGCCGATGATGCGAGGCTCCCCGCTCCGCATGTAGCGAGCGAGATAGCTGTCATGACGATCACGATCGGGCGACGGCATCAGCCGGCTGACGTTCGATCCAAAGATCTCCCGTTCTGAATAGCCGAACAGTCGCTCGGCCGCTGAACTGAACGAGATGATCCGGCCTCGCGCATCGATCACGATCATGGCGTCGGGGACCGTCGACAGGATTGACCGCATCTGGGCAGCGCTCGCGTTCTGCCGACGTTCCGCCGTTCGCCGCTCGGTAACGTCGCGAATGACCTTGCCGAAGCCCCTCAGCTCGCCGGCTTCGTCGAATAGCGCCGTCAAGGACACGTCCGCGAGAAATGGCGATCCGTCCTTACGAAGCTGCCAATCCTCCTCGTCGAACCGACCCTCCTCGCGAGCACGGATCAGGTCCTTGTCGGGCTTGCCGGCCGCTACTGCCTCCGGAGGGTAAAAAGTTGCCGTGCTGCGACCGACGACCTCCAACTCGGTCCAACCCTTCAGCCGTTCGGCTCCCTTGTTCCAGATCGTCACGTTCCCGGACGGATCGAGCATATAGATCGCGTAATCGGCTGCTCCGTCGATCAGCAGATTGAGTTCTTCCGCCGTCAACGCCGCCGCCCGTGCCTTCGCGATGGCCTCTCGCGCGGTCTCGCGAACGCGGCTGCGGTCGCGCGCAACATAGCGGGCCAATATGCTCACGATCGCACAGGCCACGACAAAGGTCGCCAATTCGACGACCTGCGGGCCGTCGAATGCGATCGGCCGCGATCGGACCTGGACGATGACGACCGCCGACACAGTCGCCAGTGCGGCGGGCAAGCCTCCTCCGAACATTCCGGCGACCAATACGGCCACGACGAACACCATGTAGTCGGCGCGGCCGGGCGCAAGCCAGAAGTCGAACCCGAAGCTGATCAGAGTCGCTGCGACAACAGCAGCGAGAGCAACCCCGTAACCCGGAAAATTTCTGCGCAGAGGCGACATCGGCGTGCGCTCCAGCCCGAACGGATCGGCGTCAGATCTGGCCGAAACGGATCGCGTTTCATTCGTGACGTGGGAAGACATAAGGGCAATGGCACGTGCTGTATAGTTGGAGAGACCACCTCTGGCGTCGGGCGGCATGCCTCGCGCTAAGTAATGTTACGAGGATCGTCCGAGGGTGGGGTCGGCGCGCGACATGCCATGTCGTCAGCCCGCCGATACACGACGCACCTCCGTTCGTTTGCAACACCTACCGCCCCGGAAGAACGGTGCGCCCCAGATCGGGTCTCTGCCGCCTGAACCCCCGGCCCGCCTGTGACAATTACGGATGGTGGCAAGACCATACCGCAAGCCATGCCCGCTGCGGCCTGTGACCGCGGGGGCTTTAGGGAAATCCCATGTCCATTCGGAATCTTGATGTACTCTTCCATCCCGCCAGCATCGCCCTGATTGGAGCGTCGTCCCGGTCGGGGTCGCTTGGCCAGGTCCTGCTGCGCAATGTTGTGGCAGGCGGATTTCGCGGCGGAATCTATGCGGTCAACCCGCACGAGATCGTGATGCCCAAGGTCCGCTGGCACCCGGACATAGCCTCGTTGCCGGTCGCGCCCGATCTTGCGGTCATCATGACGCCCGCGGACACCGTGCCGGATTGCATCGGGGAACTGGGCAAGCTCGGTACCAAAGCTGCGGTCGTCATCACCGCCGGGATCACCAGGGCAGGCAAGGAACGAATGCTCGCGGTGGCCGCAGCCCACAAGCTTCGCATCATCGGGCCGAATTGTCTTGGTATCCTCATGCCGCACGCCAGGCTGAATGCATCCTTCGCCCATCTCGATGCCAGGCCGGGCAAACTGGCGATGATCTCCCAGAGCGGCGCGCTTATCACGGCGATCCTCGACTGGGCGGCACCTCGCGACATAGGCTTCTCCGGGATCATCTCGGCCGGAGAGATGGTCGATGCCGATCTCGGCGACTTCATTGATCTGTTCGCCACCGACCGGAACACCGACGCCATCCTGCTCTATGTTGAGGGTATTACTGACGCGGCAAAGTTCATGTCGGCGGCGAGCGCGGCCGCGCGCGTCAAGCCTGTCATCGCCATCAAGGCAGGGCAGAGTGACGAAGCTTGCCAGGCGGCCAAGTCGCACAGCGGCGCGCTGGCGGGCTCATATACTGTCTACTCCGCCGCGTTCGAGCGTGCGGGCATCGTCCAGGTCGCATCTCTGACCGATCTGTTCGACGCAGCCGAAGTGCTCTGCACCAGCAAGCCGCTTCGCTCCAACCGCGTGGCGGTCATCAGCAATGGCGGCGGCGCGGCGGTGCTCGCGGTCGACCATTTGAAGCAGCGCGGCGCGGACATCGCGCCGCTCTCGGCCGAGACCATCGGCATCCTCGATCGGGCGCTTCCTGCTAACTGGTCGCGCGCCAATCCGATCGATCTGGTGGGTGATGCGGATACGGACCGTTATCAGTCGGCGTTCCGGGCCGTACTGGCGGATCCCGGCATCGACTCGCTCGTCGTTCTCCATTGCCCGACCGCTCTGGTTTCTTCCGCGGAAGTAGCGAAGACGCTCGCCACCGAAGTATCAGCCGCGAAAACCTCCAAACCGGTCCTCGCCAGCTGGCTGGGCGATGGCAACGCCGATCTGGCGAGGGGGGCCCTCGCCCATAGCTCCATACCGCTGTTTCAAACACCCGACGATGTAGCAAAGGCATTTGGCTATCTTTTGTCGGATGGGCAGGCACGGGCGATGCTGGCCGAACGGGTTGCGCCACAGCGAACGACACCGACTGATCGGGAAGCGGCCTCAAGGATCGTCACCGCCGCGCGCGCGCAGGGCCGCACCCTGCTCAACGAGATCGAAACGAAAACGCTGCTCAGCGCTTATGGCATAGCCGTCGTCACCACCCATCTGGCGGCGAAGCCGGAAGCAGTGATCGGTGCCTGCGCCGGCCTTGCCGCCCCCTTTGCCGTCAAGGTTGTCTCGCCCGATATCGTTCACAAATCGGATGTCGGCGGCGTCGCGCTGGGATTGAGCAATCCGTCCGCCGCCGCAAGCCGGGCGTTGGCGATGGACGAACATATCCGCCGCGAGCACCCCGAAGCGCGGATCGACGGTTACGCTGTCGAGCCAATGTGCGTTCGTCCCCACGCCATCGAGTTACTGCTCGGCATCGCGCGCGATGCGACATTCGGGCCGGTTCTGTTGTTCGGCGCCGGCGGCAAGGCGGTGGAAGCCATCAACGACCGCGTGATTGCCCTGCCTCCCCTTGACCAGGAGCAGGCGCTGGCGATGATCGCCAGGACCCGGATAGCCCGCCTGCTGGCCGGCTATCGCGATGAAAAGGCCGCTGACCTCTCGGCGATTGCCGAAACTTTGGTCGCCTTGTCGGAATTGGCGGCGGATTTTCCTGACCTTGTCGAACTCGACATCAACCCGCTCCTTGCGGATTCCGACGGGGTTATCGTCGTCGATGCTCGCGCCGTCATCACCCAACAGGCGTCGCCGATCAGCCGCATGGCGATCCGCCCCGTGCCGCGCGAATGGACCGCCGATCTACGGACGCGGTCGGGGGTCACAGTCCGTGTTCGGCCCGTCGTGCCCGCCGATGAAACAGCGCTCGCCGAATTCTTTACGCATGTCACACCAGAGGATTTGAGGTTCCGCTTCCTCTCGGCGTTGAGCAAGGTCAGCCACGAACAACTCTCCAACATCACCCATATCGACTACCGGCGCTCGATCAGCTTCATCGCCATTGAGCAGTCGGGATCGATCGTCGCAACCGCCCTTCTGGCGGCAGATCCGGACCGAACGAGGGCCGAGATCGCGATGTCGACCCGCGCCGACTGGAAGGGCTGCGGCGTCAGCTACACGCTGCTCGAGCACCTGCTGCGCTATGCGCAGGCGGAAAAGATTCGCACGATCGAGGCGGTCGAATTCGCCGACCATGAGGAAGCGCTGCGCATGGAGCGCGAAATGGGATTTACCGCGATCGCCTGCCCCGACGATCCCACGCTGCGGATCGTCAGGAGAGAACTCGGCGCTTCCTGAGTTCGGCAGCCCAGCCGCGACCGGAAAATCAGGGCCTGGAAGGTGGGTTCTCTGATGGAAGCGTCCCGGCGCGCGCTTCTCTCCTATCTTCGCCATAGATATCCCCGAATGCGGCAAAGCCGCCTGGCGCCGACGCGTCGGGTTCGACCGTCAGATAGACCACGTGCACGGGGATCGGCACCGGCAGCTTGATCGTCCTTGTGGCGAAGGTGAGCAGGGCCGCGTCGAGTTCGCCCGCCTTTTCGGGGCCGAGCAGCCGCCGGGCGAGGTCTTCGGGCTGATCGGTCCGGATGCAGCCATGCGAATATGCGCGCATATCCTTGTCGAACAGCCCGCGCGACTGCGTGTCGTGCAGATAGACCCCATAGGGGTTCGGCATTTCGAACTTAATCCGGCCCAGCGCATTGTCCGGGCCGGGCTTCTGGCGGACAACCAGCTTGCCATGGTCATCCGAACGGGCGACGAAGCCCTTGCGCGCTGCTTCGGCAGGGCGTTCGCGCACCATCTTGCCGATGCTTTCGTCGACAATGCTGCAAGGCACATTCCACCAGGGATTGGCCGTTACGCCGGTCATGACAGTCGTGAATTGCGGGGTTTTTGTGCCGACCTTGCCTACGATCACGCGGTGCGACGCGACAGTTCGGCCATATTCGACGAGATCGACCCGGTAGGCAGGTATGTTCACCCAGAGATACCGTGTACCGAATTGCCGCGGAAGCGCACGCCAGCGATCGAGGTTGATGCGCAACGCCGTGCAATCCGCGTTGGACCTGACGCAATTCTCCATGGCGGCGCGCAACCCTGCATAGGCCGCTCCGGGTGGCCTGAGCCGGGTGAAGCTCACTTCGACATTGTGGCCGGCCAGCGCAGTGTCGAGCCAGGTTCGATAGTCGGCCGGAAGACGCGCGAAATGCCAGCCGGCGCGAGCGCTGAGGTCGCGGCGTCCTTCGAACAGATCATGCGCCAGCCGGAGGGCTGCGGCATCGGCGAGCGGGGCGATGTCGGGACCACTCACCTCAGTTGCGACGGCGAGACGATCGGCTGCATAATCAGCCGGATCCAAACCATCCGCCGGGATGGATGCAAGGATGGCCTGCAATCCCGCGATATTGACGGTGTCCCATGGACCATTCTCGGCATGCGCCGGGCTGACCGTCGTGGCGAGCGCCACAGTCGCCCAAAGGCGTCTCCACCGGGTGAACTTCATGCCCGTGGATCAGTGCGCGATAAACAGCGGCACCGGACTCTTTGTCAGCAGCGTGCGCGTCACACCTCCCAAAAGCGCTTCGGCGAGTCGCGAGCGGCCAAAGCCGCCCATGACGAGATAGTCGGCCGGGCGCTGGACAACCGCCTGCAGGAGCTTGTCGGCAGCCTCCCCCTTGCGCGCCTTTTCCCTGACCACGAGCGGATGAATGCCATGCCGCGACAACAGGGTAGCCGCCTCCTCTGCGGGAATCTCGACCGATCCGTCGTCGATCTCGATCAGGGTGACGTCACCAGCGAGCCGCAGCAGAGGAATGGCTGCCTGGAGCGCCGCATCCGAAGGGATCGATCCATCCCATGCCACCAGCGCGCGGCCGGCCGTGGCAAAGCCGGTGACATTTGCCGGCACCGCGAGAATGGGCTTGCCGCTGCGGACAACAAGATCGGACGCAGTGGCCCGCATGTCGGGATGATTGATCGCGTCGAGGTGACGATTGACGACGATCAGCTCATTGAGGACCGAAGCATGTTCGAGCGAGGCAACCAGTTCGCCCGTTGTCGCGAGCCACGTCCAGGGGACTCCTTCGCCAGCCATGCGCTGCTCGAGCCTGGCGCGGTTTGCGGCTTCGGCCGTGCGCTCCTCCTCAAGAAGCATGGCCGTGCCGTAACCCGTCCAATAATCACCGGCGACCATCGGCAGGATCGCAACGTCCAGGCAGTTGAGGTGGCCCTCAAGCGCTCTGGTTATATCAAGCGCCGCCTGAAGCCGCGCTTCCTGACCGACATCATCATGCACAAGCAAAAGGATGTTCTTCATGCCCGCCTCCATCATTGCTAAGATGGCCGAATGGCTAGGCGTCCGCAGCCATTGCCAACATTGGTAAATGTGCGGATGCGCCCTTCCGTAGAGTTACGGATGTTGAAGGGTAGTCTGACGACGCCAAACATATGGTTCTCGCATGGGAGACAGCCGATGAACGCGCAGCTCAAAGACGTCGACACAACGGATGCACCGCCGTTGGCCGAAGGGCCAAGGCGGAGCTTTTTGGGCTTCGGAGCTGCGTTCATCCTGCTGGGCTGCCTGGCGCTCGGGCATCTTGCGGTCGCCTCGCTGATCAGCACCTTCATCATAGGGCTTGTCATGCTGGCTGGCAGCGCCCTGCATTTCGGCCAGGAAATCGGCGTTCGCCGTGCAGATGCCGGATGGCTCTGGCCCATCAGCGGCGCCTTCTACCTGCTGGCAGGCCTGGCCGTCCTCTTCGAGCCAGTGGTGAGCGAACCCGTTCTCGCGCTCGCGCTGGCGATCACCCTCGTCATCTCGGGCGTCAGCCGTCTGGTGATTGGTATCCAGCACCGTGCCGAGTGGGTGCTGCTCGGAGGCGCGGCGACCATTATTGTCGGCGTCATCATCGGCATCGATTGGCCAAGAAACTCGCTGTGGCTGATTGGCGCCCTCATCGGTCTTGATCTCCTGGCCCAGGGCCTCGGATTTCTCATTACGGGAATCAGCCGCCACTTTGCCGCTACGCGTAGCACTGGCGATCGTTCGCCCGACATGGATCGTCCGCACAACTGACGTGCGGTCGGCTCGGTCCTAATCCCTGCGCTCGATGTCGCGCTCGAGGAGTTTGAGCCGATCGACAATCTTGAAGAAGAAGGCGGTCGACCAGCCGAGCAGGATGATGCCGTTGGCCCCTTCGATCGCGCCGAAAAGACGTCCACCTCGATCCAGGACAACATCTCCATAACCGATCGTCACATAGGTCGTCGTCGAAAAATAGATCGCCTCTTCCCACCCTGGTAGCAGATTCAGCAGGTGGTAAGCGGCCGCCCACGCCCAGATCTCCACCGTGTGCAGCGAGAAAAGGCCGAAGGCTGCGATCAGTACGGCCGCGACATCAAAGATAACCCTTTCCTTACGGCTGTTCCGGCGATGCTGCCGCAACAGCGCAAGCAGGACGGACAGGCCGGCAAGGTGAAAGATCACGGTACCAGCGACGAGGCTCGTCGCGAGGATGAGCTGATGAACAAGGGTCATGCACCTTTATCATCCGCATCGTCCGGCACAGGACATTGGGGAAGCTACTGATATGCCGCTCCGTCCAGGAACTTTTATATCGCACGGCCCGTTCGGCACGCGAGGAGGCTCCCATGTCTGTCCGGAACCACGACGCTATTCGTCACGCCGTCATCCTCGCCCACCCCGGCGAGCGCAGCTTCAATGCGGCGATCGCCGATGCCTATTGCGACGCTGTGCGGGACAATGGCCAGGTGGCGGTCCAGAGGGATCTATACAGGCTTGGCTTTGATCCAGTCCTGAAAGAAGCGGAGCTGCCGGGCCGGACCGGTCACGAGGTGCCCCCCGACGTCCAGGCAGAACTCGATGCACTGCGCGGATGCCACGTCTTCGCGTTCATCTACCCGATATGGTTCGGCATGCCGCCCGCGATGATGAAGGGCTATGTCGATCGCGTCATCGGCAGCGGGGTCAGTGCCCGCCAGATTCGAGCGCGCGAGGGCGAAGGGTTGCTGAGTGGCGCCCATCTCCTCTGCATAACGACCTCGGGAGCGCCCGAGGCCTGGCTTGACGAGCAGGGGCAAAGGGACGGTCTGCGGCAGGTCTCCGGCCGCTACCTGTTCCACGCCTTCGCCATGAAATCGGCCACAACCATGCACATCGGCAGCATCGAACCCGGCCTGTCGGAGCGGACCGCTGACCTTCATCTTCGTACCGTCCGCGAACAGGCTCGCAAACTCTGCGCAAAACTGTTCGCCGAGCATCATGGAATGACCATTCCGACCGTAGGCGACGGAAGCTAGATCGATGCCGCAGTGCGATCAGCGCACCTCGAGATCGCTGAAATCCGGTTTGCGCAGAGAGTGCCACATCTCGGGTGGCGTGAACGGGTTCATCGTCGCCGAGCGGCCATTTTCCTGCCAATAATAATTGTGCGCCCTGGGGTCGCTCCAAACCTTGGTCCTGTTCTTCTCGTCAACGAGACGGTTGTAGCGCCAATAGGCGTCCTCCCCGACCTCGATCGATCGCTTGTTCTCGAGGATCAGCTTTTCGATGCACTGCATCGCGTACCATGCGGTCATCTCATGGAACGTCGCCACCGGCAGGCCGCCATTGGTGTTGGGGCCGTAGATCGAGAAGAAATTGGGAAAGCCCGGCAGCATACAGCCGAGATAGGCGCGGGCTCCGTCGGGTGCCCAGAGATCCTCGGTGGTCCGCCCTCCCTTGCCGGTGACCTTCATCGGGTACAGATATTCCCACGCCTTGAAGCCGGTCGCGTAGACGATGATATCGGCGTCGTGCCGGACACCATCGGCATCCTCGATGCCGTCGGGGGTGATTCGAGCGATCCCCGAGGTGACCAGGGTGACATTGTCGGCCTGTATCGCGTCGAGCACGCTATACTCGGTGTCGACCACCACCGCGCGCGCCGACCAGACCGGATGCTCCGGCGTCATCTTCGCGCGCAACCCAGGATCGCTGATCTTGCTTTCGAGGAAAGTGATGCAGGCGTCGCGCGCGCGCTTGTTGTTGGGGCTGCACGCATGGGGATCGTCGAACTCGGGGTCGATCGTGGTCATCTTGATGAACCAGCCATTGTTCGCGCTGCGCACGCGCATGAAATTGGTGTGGAATGGCAGGTTGCGATCGAGCCAGCCGATCTGGGCGGGCAAGGGCGAACGATAACCCGGCACCGGGAACAGCCATTGCGGCGTGCGCTGGCAGAGGGTGAGGTGCCCGGCCGCAAGCGCAAGCTCGGCGGCCATCTGATAACCGGTGCTGCCGGTACCGATCTGCACGATCTTCTTGCCCTGAAAATCTTCATGTTCGGGCCAGCGGGCGCTGTGCCATGACTTGCCGCGGAAGCTGTCGGCGCCCTCGATCGCGGGGATGTTGGGCCGGTTGAGGAACCCCACCGAGGTGATCACCACGTTGGAGCGGAAGATTCGCTCGCCCTCAGGTCCGCGTGCGCGGATCTCCCACATCGCCGCAGCCTCGTCCCAGGTCAGTGATTCAACCTCGGTGTTGTGGATGATGTCGCCACGCAGGCCATAGCTGTCGGCGATCCAGTTGAAGTACCGCTCATTCTCGGAGCCGGGGCAATATGGGTTGGGATAGGGGAAATCGACGCCGAAGATGTGGGTGTAGGACCGGCTCGGCGTGTCGACCCGCGCGCCGGGATAGCGGTTCTCATGCCAGGTGCCGCCGACACCGGCGTTCTTCTCGATCACCGTGAAGCGGACACCCATATGCTTGAGCTGGAGCGCTGCGTTGAGCCCGCCCATGCCGGCGCCGATGATCGTCACGCTGAAGTCACGCAGCCGCTCGGAGTCGGGTTCCGCCTGCCATTGGAGCGCCCGCGCCCAGGGGTCGAGCGCCAGTTCCTCCAGGTAGAGGTCGATATTTTCCCGGGGGATCGGGGCACCGAACAGCAGCTCGAGACTGGTGGGCAAACGTTCGGACGGACCGCTGCCGATTGGCCCGGCGCCTGAATCGCGATAGCTCTTCAGAAAGCTGGCCGCTTTCGTCCGCAACATCGCGATATCTTCCTCGTGGGCCGGGATGATGCCTTCATAATAGCCGCGCAGGATCGTCTTGGTCTCGACGGTGGACACATCGGGATCACCGGTCAGCTGGTAAAGAATTGCGCGCAGCACCATCGGGTCGGCATACTGAATCGCGTCTTCGATCTGCTGGTCGCTTGCCGCGAGCAGCTCAGGCCGTGCCGCCGCTT
>CANJRZ010000104.1 GCA_947476735.1 Sphingomonadaceae bacterium | reverse complement strand
TGCCGGATCATCCACAGACCCGCATCGAAGAACTGCTCCCCTGGAACTGGATACCAACAGGGCAAACCATCGCGATCATGCAAGCGGCCTGATCGCTCGAGCGCGCGCGAGACAAAGTTACGCCCGATGGTCGTCGCCGAATGGATACTTTTCAACGGCTATGGCGACTTCCTTCGCGATAAGGCCAAGGAGCACGCCGAAATCGAGTGGCACCTGCTGATGGACCGGGTCGCGAAGGGCGAGCATTTGCCAGCAGCTGCCTTACCGAGCGGCTGGGCGGGGCGTGCGACCCCGCCAACCATCGCCCGGTGTGAGTCCGGTGCCAATGGCTTATATTCACCTTCTGTTCCGTGCCTGTTCACGTGCATTTCGGATTTCCTAGCGCCGCAAAGCGCCGGGAATCCTAGAAGGGCCTTCCTTCGGGAGGCAGGGGCCGGAGGTTCGAATCCTCTCTCCCCGACCACTTTCCTGCCGACATTCAGGCGGGCTCGGCTCGCACTCAAATATTGTCGATGATGTGAAGCGTCTCCTTGCCCATCGCCACCGCCTTTACAGACAGCCGTCGATCGAATGTCGCCAGCCTTCCGCCATGCGCCCGCGCAAGTGCCAATAAATAGCTGTCCGTCACCTGCGCCGAAGTCAGCACCTGCGAAACATCGACGTGGACCGAATCGAACAGGCTCAGACTGTCCGCCCAGAAGACATGCCCGGGCAATAACCGCATCTTTCCGACAATCGCCGCAACATCCGCAGTCGAACCCGGCATATTGGGGTAGCTGGTATGACCGACGATACGGATGACGCCATTCTCTGTGATCGGGCATGTGGCCCAGGATGTCTTGCCAGTCGTTTCGAACCAATGGTGCGCGGCATCATGGCTGACATGGGCGGGATCGATCAGAGCGATCAGCACATTGACATCAAGCAGAAAGGTCATGGCAACCCGTCGCGAAGGGCATTGACCGTCTCGATCGTGACCGGGGCGGCCTCATCCGTCACCGGTAGAAGCGGGATCCCGTTGCGAACGGCCGGTGCCGAAGGGCGACGTAATGCGCGGCGGGCGAGATCGGACAGGACTTCGCCCACGCTCGTGCGCTTCTGCCGCGCAATCGCTTTGGCCGCGATAAGCACATCATCGTCGATCGCCACTGTCGTCCGCATAATATTCCTCACGACGCATCAATCATCACGCATCATATAATGCGCAGCGGCCGATGCCACAATCATCGAGCCGGCTCTTTGACCTGGCTCCATCCGGTCGGCTCCCGAAGCCGATACAGACGACCGGATTTCCGTCGGGGAGATCAGCCTGTTAGAGCACTGGCTTCGGGAGGCAGGGACCGGAGGTTCGAATCCTCTCTCCCCGACCATTTTCCGCTTTCGCGCCTCGATCCGGCCATCACCCCCGCGGCGCCACCCCCATAAACCCCGCGATCGCCGCGGCGGCGCGACGGGAGCTATTGGCATCGGTGGTGCCGAAGGTGTCGGCGAAAGCTTCCGCCTGGATCGCGGCATAGGCGCCATGGCCGGACACCGCTTCGTCGAGGGCGGCGACGATCTCCTTGCTGTTGTCGATCACCGGGCCGAAGCGCCAATGGGCATAGTTGGGGTCGTCGCGCCAGGCCCGGCCGTCATTGTTGATGAAGACGCATGGGCGCGGGGTGCGCAGGAACTCATAGACCTGGCTGCTGACATCGCCGAGATAGATGTCCGCCATGCTGGTATAGGTCATGTCGATCGAGCGCTGGCTGCCCATATCGAGATACACGCCGGGCGCCGAACGGAAAGGGCCGAATATGGCTTCGGCGGCGGCGCGGCCGGCCGGGCTGTCGCACAGGCGGACATGCGGCGCGACGATCAGATTGTAGCGGCCGCACTCGACGATGTGCCGCACCACATCCCCGCCATGGGTCGCCCAGCTGCCCAGTTCGCGCGAGAAATGCGGATTGTAGAGGATGACCGGCTTGCGATCCGCGAAGGGGGACCAGTCGGGATCGCGCAGCCGATCGGCGGCATCGAATTTCGGATATCCGACCATCGCCGAATTATCCTCGCGCACCAGGCCTTCTTCGAGCAGCCGGCGGCGATGCTTCTCCCCCGCCATCAGTGCGAAATCGAACAGCGCGATGCGCTTGTCGAAGCCGGCGGCACGATCGCCGGCGCCATGATCGATGTGGATGAATTTCGGGTGTTTGACGCCGAGCGAGCGGAGCAGGATCGACGTCCGTTCGGGCAGGGCAATCGCATCATATTGGTTGAGCCGTTTGCGTACCGCCCACAAGGTCAGCAGCTTCGGCGGCACGACCGACTTTTGCCGCGCGGCGATCCAACGGGCGAGCGGCGAGCCGATCAGCTCGAAATGGAGCAGATGCCGGTGTTCGGGGAGAACCACCTGGCGGGCGAGATCGAGGTTGATTTGGGTGGAGGACAGGATGTCGACGCGGACGTCCCAGCCGATCGCCAGCGCTTCTGCAGTGGTGATACCGTGCAGCAGCTGATGCGCCTGGGCGTTGAAGAAGAAGGCGATGCGCGGCGGCGATGTGCGACCGCTGCCTCCGGACGTGCCTTCGCTACCCGGTGTCATGGCTTCCACCGGCGATTCCGGGCGGGGCGCCCGTAAAAGGCAAGGATCATGTTCACGCCCTAGAAATCCCGTTCGAGGCGCAGCGCAAAACTGCGCGGGCGGATCGGGGTGTGCTGGTCGATCTGCCGGAACGAGAAGGGATTGCCGAAGCCGAAGCTGTCGCCGCGCCGATCGAACAGGTTCGAGACGGTGAGTGCCGCGCGCCAGTCCGCAAACCCGACGGTCAGCCCGGCGCCGGTGGTCCAATAGCCGCCCTGCGACCGCGCCAGCCCGGGATCGAAACTCAGCCGCGCCTTGCCGACATATTGGGCGGTGACGAACCAGGTGGTTGCGACGGGACCGAAATCGCGCTGCCAGCCGAGCCTGATCCGGCCGGCATAGTCGGGCAGGACCGGCAGGCGATTGTCGTCGCCGGTCGCATTGGCCGCGGCCGACGGCGAATCAAGCCTGCCATGCTGGATGGTGAGATGGCCTTCGACCGAGAACGGCGCGAGGTTCAGCGAGGTGGAGAGCTCGAGCCCGACATTGCCGGCGGTGCCGGCGTTGATGGTGCGGACGAAGCCGTCGGCGCCGATCACGTCGCTCTGAAGATTTTCCCAGCGCAGCCCGAACAACGCGCCGCTCAGCCGAACCCGATCGCCAAGCTTCAGCCGCCAGCCCAGTTCGAGGCTCTTGAGGTGATCCGACCGAAACCGGTCGATCCGCGGATCGCCATCGGGATTGATGCCGCCCGGCCGGATCGCGGCGGCATAGCGCAGCCAGACCAGCCTGTCGTCGGCCGGCTGCCAGGACAGGGTCAGGCTTGGCGTCAGCCCGGTCTGGCGCGCCCGGCGACGGGACTGCCCCGTTTGTTCATTGTCAACGCGCGACAGGAACAGACGGCCGCCCAGCGTCGCCTTCAGGCGGCGGCTCAGCGGCTGGCTCGCTTCTCCGAACACCGCCGCTTCGAACGCATCGCTGTGGAGCGACAGCGCCTGTACCGGAGTTCCGCCCGCCGGCAGGAAGCGGCCGATATAGTTGTTCTCGGCGCTGAGCAACGCGATCCCGCCGACCCATGGCCGCGCCGCCGCCGGATCGCTGATCCGCCATTCCTGGCTGGTAAGCTTGAGCTCGCGCAGATCGCTGAAGCCGAGCGGCACCGGCAGGCCCCGGGGCGCCGCGACCGCCCCGGCGTCGTAAATGCTGCCGACCTCGTGGGTCACATAGGCGGTGGTGGAGACGACATCGAGATCGGCGAGCGAACCGCGGATCGTCGCGGTGGCGGCGAGGAAATCATTGTCATGCGGTTCGGCGACCGCGGTCGACCGGCGCAGGCCCCGGACGGCATATTGGCTGTCATCGGCATTGATCCACTGCGCCGCAATGCCGACATCGGCCGTCCAGCGATCGGACAGGCGCCAGCGCGCCGCCAGCCGCCCGCCCGAGCGGCGCACATCATTGACGTTGCGCCTGCCGCACCCGCTATCGTCGATCCAGCCGCCGCTGCGATCGCCATAGCCGACGAGGCGGATCGCCAGGCGATCCTCGATCAGCGGTGCATTGATCGTGAATTCGCCGCCACCGCCCGGCCCGCCATGGGCGGTCGTGCTGGCTTCGATCGCCGCGGCGCCCGACCAGTGTGCAAGGTTCGGGCGGTTGGGAACGATCCGCACGATCCCGCCCAGCGCGCCGGTGCCATAGAGAGTCCCCTGGGGGCCGCGCAGCAGCTCGACATGATCGACATCGACGAGGCGAAGATCGGGATCGGGCGTGGAATAGCTGACGCGCGCCTCGTCGAGATACAGGCTGACGGTGGCCTGGGTCGGCCCGTTGAAGGCGCTGTCGGCGACACCCCGCAGAAAGATGCGGTCGCGCCCCGGGCCGAGATTGGTGGCAAAGGCGCCTTCGCCGCCGCCGATCAGATCATGGACGCCGCGGCCGCCCTGCAGCCGATCGACGATATCAGGGCGCAGCACCGTCACCGACACCGGTATTTCGCGGAGCAGTTCGTCGCGCTTGGTGCCGATGACGATGATGTCGCCGGCATCGCCGGGCACGGCGGCCGCATCCTCGCGCGGCGCTGTCGCGCGGACCGCTTCGAGCCGCCAGAGATTGCCGCCGGCGGAAGTCGCCCGCAGGCCGCTGCCGCGCAACAGGCGCCGGAGCACCGTGGCGGGCTCCATATGGCCCCTGACCGCTGGGCTGCGATGATGCGGGAGTTGTCCGGCAATGCCGACCGAAAGGCCGGTCTGCTGCGACAGGGCGAGCAAAGCGGCGTCGAGCTGGCCGGCCGCGATATCGACTGAAACCGGCCGCGCCTGGGCAGGCGCGGCGATGCTGCTAACGCTGGCCAGCGCCAGCGAGATGTATGCGCTTCTTGTCCACGGTTGCCCTGACCGGCAGCAGTGCCTCGACTTCTCCGACAAGCTGCGGACCATCTCCGATATTCAAAACGCCTGACAGCCGCAGGTCGGTGATCGCGGGATCGACCGAAACGGCCTTGCCCGCATAGCGCGAGAGATCGGTCGCCACCAGCGAAAGCGGCGCATTGTCATAGATCAGGCGGCCGGTGCGCCAGCTGCCCATTGCTGCGGCATCGGCGTTGCGAACCCGCGCCTCGGCGGTCCGTGTCGCAATGTCGACGCGCTGACCAGCCGCCAGCTTCAATGCTTCGCCGCCGGGCGGCACGATGCTGACCTGTCCTTCGGCGACCGCCACGCTGAGCTGGCCAGCATTGCTCGCCAGTTCGAAGCGCGTGCCGATATCACGGACCTGATAATCGCCGGCCTGAACCACCAGCGCACGGCTCGGATCGTGGCGGATATCGAACCAGGCATTGCCCGACTTCATTTCGATGCGCGGCGAGGCGTCGTCATTGAGCGCCAGCTCGCTGTTCCGGTCGATGATGATGCGGCTGCCGTCGCTGAGATTGACGGTCCGCGTCTCTGACGGACCGGTGCGATAGGCGACCAGCGTCTCCGCCGCGAAAAAGGACATTTGCGGTGCCATCGTGGCGACCATGGCCGCGGCAATCGCAACGCCGCCGCCCGCCCACCAGCGGCGAACGCCGCGCGCTTTTGCCGAAACCGGCGGCGCTTCATCATCATTGGCGGGCAAAGCGGTGACGATCGCGGCGCGGCTCGAAATCAGTTCGGCATCGAGCAAAGCGACCGAGTCATAGGCGGCGCGATGCCCGGGATCGGCATCGAGCCAGCGCCCGAACGCCTCCCAGTCCATCTCGGGCGAATCGAGCCGGGCGTGCCATTCGGCCGCTTCCTGCCCTATCCGTTCCTGTTTCGCCTCAGGCTGGGTCATAGCGACCTCCAAACCCTCCATATGATTTCTGAACACCAGACGGCACCACGTGCCGGCCACCCCAGTTGCTGTTCGAAAAATTTTTCATTCGAGCGCCGTCCGCAAATGCCTGAGCGCCACCGCAATATGCTTTTCCACCGCGCTTCGGCTGATCCCGAATTCCTCCGCGACCTCGGCATGGCTCAGACCGTCGAGCTTGTGCCGGCGGAAAACGCGGCCAGCGCCCGGCGGCAGATGATCGATCGCGGTGGCCAGCGCGCGGATGCGCTGCTGGCCTTCCGCCACCGCGAACGGCGAAGGGGAGGCGTCGACCGCCTCCCCACCTGTCGCGTCGATTGCCATGTCCGACCAGTCCTGCTCGCGCCGCTCGCGCCGGCGGCGTTCGCGGACACGATCGAGCACGATGTTCATGCCGACCCGATGCAGATAGGCGAGCGGGTTCGTCACCGGCCCGGTTTCCGCACGGGCGATGTGCATCCATATCTCCTGGACGACATCCTCCGCTTCCGCTGCGTCGCCGGTTCGGCTGGTGAAGAAACGCAGCAGCTGAGGGCGGTGCTCGGCCAGCGTCGCCACCAGCCCGTCGGTTACCCCTGTCTCTTCCGCGACGGATCGTCTCCCTGGCTCAGCTCCCGAGCTTGGCATTCACCGTGCCGAGGAGCTTCTGAATCTCGCCGCGCCGTCCCGCATCGGCAGCCTCGCGTCCCGGCCTGGCCGGAGCGGCGAGCGCCGTCCTCAGCGCTTTCGCGGCATCGGCATATTGGCCCTGATTGTAGAGGAAGTCTCCCCAGAAATAATTGGCGTCGATACCGCGCGGATTAAGCTTGAGTCCGGCGAGAAGTTCGGCGCGCGCCTTGTCCTTGTTGCCAAAGCCGACCGGCCAGCCGGGCACCTGATAATAGAGCGCGCCCAGGCTGGTATGGGCCGATCCGTCGAGGGCATTGCCGTCGATCTTCTGGGCCCGCTCGAGCAGACCCTTCGCTTCCTTGGCGAACGAAAGCCCGCCGAATCCGCCCTTCAGGCCGGCGAGGGTCGAGGTGATGATCCCGTCCCAAACCAGCGGTTCAGCCCGGCCCGGCATGGCGGTGACGGCGGCATCGGCCTGCGCCTTGAGCCGGGCCATCGCATCGGCCTGGCTCGCTTCGGGCGTGCCATATTTGATGTGCGCCCAGGTGCCGGCGAGCGCCATCGTGCGGTCCACCACGGGATCGGCATGAGCGGGAGCCATGCCGAGCAGCAGCGCCGCAAAGGCGGCGGTTGTCTTGATACGAAAGTTCATGTCCAACTCCATTCGGTTTATTGAAACAGGGCCGCCGCCTTGCGATCATTGGCGGCAAGGGCGCGATCGACCATGTTAGGGGCGAGCGCGTTGATCCGGACGAACAGCGATTCCGGAAAACCGATCACGACGTCGCGCTCGCCGCGGATCATCGCCGTCGCGATCCGGTTGGCGACGAGTTCGGGCGGGTCCATGTTCATTTTGGTCAGCGCGGCGAGGTTCATCACCTGTGCCGAGTTGAGCGCGGTCTTCACTGCGCGCGGCGCGACATGGGTCACCTCGACGCCGCTGCCCGCAAGTTCGCGGCGCAGCGCCTGGCTGAACCCTTTGAGGCCGGCCTTGGCGCTCGAATAGCTGACGAAATGGGCAAAGGGGATCGCACCGAACACCGAGCCGATGTTGACAATCCGGCCCTCGCCGCGCTCGCGCATGGCACGGATCACCGCCCGCGAGATCATGACCGGTGCGACCAGGTTGATGATATAGCCCGCCCAGAGATTCTCGGGCGACTGATCCTGGAACGGCCCGAAATACTGGATGCCGGCGAGGTTGACGAGCGTGTCGACCCGGGTCGTCGCAAGCGTCTCGCCAAGTGCTGTAATTCCCTCGAAGCTGCCGAGATCGGCAAGGATCGTCTCGTCGGCTTCGGGGCAGGCGACGCGGTCGATGCCGATGATCGTCGCACCCTCTTTCTTCAGGCAGCGGCACAGCAAGGTGCCGATCCCGCCGGCGGCGCCGGTGATCGCGATCCGCTTTCCGTCAAGCTGCAGCAAGATTTTCCTCCATCGGAATGGCGGCGAAGACACCGCCGAAAAGATCGAACATGGCGTTGGCCATGGCGATGATCGCCGCCTCGTCGTCGGCGTCGTCGAGATCGTTCACGAGCGTCTCAAAGAAACGCATATGATCCTGGTCGAGCGCGCCGTGCGAGGTGAGATAGGTGAAGGCCTCCGGCGGCAGACCAAGGCTGGACGCCAATGCATCCGCTCCGGCCTGGGCCAGCAGGATACTGGTGCCCTCGAGCACATAGACCATGCCGAAAAAGGCCGCGGCATTGCCCTCGCCGATCGTCCGATAGGCGTGATCGACCATCGCCGCGGTGGCGGGCGACGGGCCGCGCGTGACGGCGGCATGGGAATCGCCGCCCGCCGCGTCGATATCGGCGAGGATCCAGGCCTCATGGCCTTCTTCCTCGGCGATATAGTCGTCGAGTGCCGCGACCAGGCGCGGCTTGTCCGTCAGCCGCGACCGCGTCAGCCGCATCAGCGGGACGGTGTGACGGACATGATGGTAGGCCTGCGCCAGATAGGCGAGATAGGTTTCGCGCCCGATCCGCCCGGCGAGACCGGCCTGGATCTGAGGGGTTTCAAACAGCCGTCCGCGCGCCGCAAAGGTCGCGAATCCGAGCCGGTCGAAGAACGGCATCGCCTGCTCCCGGGCCAGAATCTGCGCGCGGCGGGGACGGCCATTGGCGGTCAGCGTGCCGTCTGCGGGCAGGAACGGCCGGGTCACCCGCCATGCGCCGATCCGGGCATATTCGGGCAGGCCGGCATTGGCCCGCGCGACCGCGGACCCGACGTCGGCAGCAAGCGAGGACGGGACGATCAGCGCCGAAAGCGCCGCCTCGCCATCGCCGGTGACGATCGCCTGTGCGATCGCCGGTTCGGCGACCAGCGCGGTTTCGATCCATTCGGGGGAGATGTTGCGACCGAAGCCGGTGACGATAAGGTTCGACTTGCGGCCGGTGACCGACAAGCGGCCCCTAGCGTCGATCCGGCCGATATCGCCGCTCTGCAGTGGGCCCGGCAACCGGACCGCGCCGACCTGCCCGAGGCAGAGGCTGCCATCGATGATGATCTCGCCGTCGTCGGCGAGCGAAACCCGGACATGGCCGAGCGGGCGGCCAACCGTGCCCCGCTCCGACTCGGCGAATTCTTCTAGCGCCACCACCGAACCGCATTCGGTGAGCCCATAGCCCTGAACGACCGGCAGGCCGAGCTGAGCCGCTTCGCCGAGCAACGCCGGCGCAATATGCGCGCCGCCCACCGCGACGAGGCGCAGCGCAGGCAGCCGCCGTCCCGTCCGACGCAGCCCCGACACGATCCGCGCCAGCAGCTCGGGCACGAGGATCAGGCTGGTTGCCCCGGAGGCGGCGACGGCATCGATCATCCTGTCTTCCGAAGGGTTGAACAGGCTCGCCATGCCGAGCTCGCCGAGCGGACGGACATGATAGCATCCACCGGCGATCAGCGTGGCGTAAAGCCCCGCGACATTTTCGAGCAGCACGCCGAGCGGGAGCAGCGGAAGATGCACGCCCGCCTGGTCGCGGCCCACCCGATCGATCACGGCCTTGGCGGTGGCGAGCATCTGCGCCTCGGACAGGCAAATGCCTTTCGGGCTGCCGGTCGATCCGGAGGTGTAGCTGATCTTGGCGGTCCCTTCAGGGATCGCCGCCGGCTGATGATCGAGCGGCACGATCCCGGCCGGGCCGATCAGCGCGACGGCGCCGGCATCGGCGAGCGCCGAAGCGCGCTGCGACTCGGTGAAGAAGGGGGGCAGCGGCACCGAGGCGCGGCCAAGCTTCAGCAAGGCGAGATCGGCGAGCACCCAGTCGATGCCATTGTCGAGCAGGAGCCCGACCGGACCGGCGTGCGGGCCGATCTCGTCGGCAATCATCGTCGCCATGTCGGCGACGGCCACAGGCAGCTCGTCATAGCGCAGGCAATGCGTACCGCCGTCGAGCGCGATCGCCCTGCCATGCTCTTTGGCGGCGAGCAGGATGGCGTCGAGCAGCGCGCTCAATTCCGCTGGCTCCGGGCCGCATAGGCGCTGAGGGCAGCTGCGCCGAGTTCGATCGAGCCGGCACAGACAACCGGCTCCAGCTCATAATAGCGGCCCCAGGCCGAAACGTCGGTCACCCGGGCCGGATCGGCCCTGGCGATCTCGACCAGCGGCACGCCAATGCGCGCAAACATCGACCGCAGCGGGCGGGTCAGCGTCGCGACGGCAAATTCGTGGGTCCCCTGCAGGCGGCCGGCAACGTCGTGCCAGAGCTTGAGCAGCGCCGGGGTAGGCGTCGAAGCGAGGCAACCGATCTCGACGATGTCGCCACGCGCAACCGCCGTTCCGAACAGCTCGGACACGATCGTCTCGATCGGCTGATCGAGATAGGCTTCGAGAAACAGCTGCCCCTCGGAGGCGACCCGATAGCCGAGCGTCGCGGCCGGCCTAGCGCTGGCATCGTCAACCGTGCACCAGCTCGGATAGTTCACGACGGGCTTCGCGGAATGAACCGCATCGAAACGGTTCGCAACAAACGCTCTTAGTTCCTGGTTCATCAATCAACCCAACTCACTTGCTTTGACCGATGGACGCCACGGATCGGGGGGCACCTCAGTTGCTCCGGGACGAATAGGTAGAATTTCTAGTCGTGGGGGACGCAGGCGACCCGCCTTGCCAATCCGGAACGCGTCCCCCTATCCTGTCCGCTGCGCCCGCGATCCTGCCGAAACAAGGCACGGCAGGGCCTATCAGGGGAGAAACAGGGTGGCTTCGAAGCGTCGGCGTGAACTTACCAGTGACCCGATATTCCCGACGCTCATCGCGTTCGCCTTGCCCACGCTCGGCGCCAGCGCGCTGCAATCGCTGAACAGCTCGATCAACGCGATCTGGGTCGGCCACATCCTCGGCAAGGAGGCGCTCGCCGCGACCGCCAACGGCAACATCATGATCGGAACTCTGCTCGGCTTCGTGCTGGGCTTCGGCATGGCCGCGACCATCCTGATCGGCCAGGCGGTGGGCCGGCGCGACATCGCCGCTGCGCGTCGTACGCTCGGCACGACGTTCGGCTTTTTTACCCTCGCCATCCTGCTCCTCGCCGCGATCACATGGCAGACGACGGAGACGATGCTCCGCTGGATGGCGACGCCGGACAGCTTCTTTCCCTATGCCTTCGACTATCTGCGGGTGACCTGCCTCGCCATGCCGGGGACCTTGTTGCTGACGCTGATGATGACGGCGCTGCGTGGCACCGGCGATTCGGTGACCCCGCTCTGGTTCATGATCCTGAGCGTGCTGCTCTGCCTGGCGCTCAATCCGCTCTTCATCCTCGGCTTCGGGCCGATCCCGCCGATGGGAATAGCCGGCTCGGCGACCGCCAACCTGGTCGCCAACTATGTGAGCTTCCTCGGCATTGTCGTCTATATCTATGCCCGCGACCTGCCGCTGAGGCTGCGCGGCCATGAATGGACCTATCTCTGGCCCGACTGGTCGCTGCTCGGGGTGATCGTCCGCAAGGGCGGCGCGATGGGGCTCCAGATGATCGTCGTCACCTCCTCGGCGGTGCTGATGATGGGGCTCGCCAACCGCTATGGGGTCGACACGGTCGCCGCCTATGGAGTGACCCAGCAACTGTGGATCTACGTGGCGCTGCCGGCGACCGCGCTATCCGTAGCGGTGAGCACGATGGTCGCGCAGAATATCGGCGCCGGCCACTGGGACCGGGTCTCGCAGATCACCCGCGCGGCTTTGTGGTGCAATCTCGTGTCCACCGGCGCACTCGTTGCCCTGCTCACCCTGTTC
>CANJRZ010000103.1 GCA_947476735.1 Sphingomonadaceae bacterium | reverse complement strand
TGATTATGTGATCGTCGGCGCGGGCACCGCAGGGTGCCTGCTCGCCAACCGCTTGTCAGCGGATCCGCGCAACCGGGTGCTGCTGCTCGAGGCGGGCGGCAAGGACGACTGGATCTGGTTCCACATCCCGGTCGGATATCTCTTCGCGATCGGCAATCCGCGCGCCGACTGGATGTTCGAGACGGTCGAGGAGCCCGGTCTCGGCGGGCGCAGGCTCGCCTATCCGCGGGGCAAGGTGATCGGCGGCAGTTCCTCGATCAACGCGATGATCTATATGCGCGGGCAGGCGGCCGATTATGATGGCTGGCGTCAGCTCGGCCTGCCCGGCTGGGGATGGAGCGATGTGCTGCCCTGGTTCCTGAAGCATGAGGACCATATCGACGGCGATGCCGAGCATCATCGCGCGGGCGGCGAGTGGCGGGTCGAACATCCGCGCGTCCGCTGGACGATTCTCAATGCGATCCGCGATTCCGCGGCCAGTATCGGTATCGCGCCGATCCCCGACTTCAATCGGGGCGACAATGAAGGCTCTTCCTATTTTCAGGTGAACCAGCGTGCCGGGCGCCGGGTCAGCGCGGCGCGGGCTTTCCTCAAGCCGGCGCTCAGGCGGCCCAATCTCCGGCTGGAAACCGGGGTCGAGGTGGAGCGGCTCAGCTTTGACGGACTCCGGTCGACCGGAGTCGTCTTCCGTCGCGGCGACGAGCGTTATGCGGTGCGCGCCGAGGGTGAGGTGATCCTGTCGGCGGGCGCCGTGATGTCGCCCAGGCTGCTCCAGCTCTCGGGGGTCGGCGACGCGGCGAACCTGGCCACAATGGGCATCGAGGCGGTTCACGATCTGCCCGGCGTCGGCGCCAATCTGCAGGATCACCTCCAGATCAGGCCGGTGTTCAAGGTGTCCGGTGTTCGCACCCTCAACGGCGACTATCGCAACCTCCTCCGCCGCGGCTGGATGGGGATCGACTACGCGCTGTTCCGGCGCGGGCCGCTGACGATGGCGCCGTCGCAGCTCGGCATGTTTGCCCGGTCGTCGCCCGACCATGCGACCGCCAACCTTCAGTTCCATTTCCAGCCGCTGTCGCTCGACAAATGGGGCGACGGGCTGCACCCGTTCGACGCCTTCACGGCGAGTGTCTGCAATCTCCGGCCATCGAGCCGGGGGACGATCCGGCTGGCTAGCCCTGATCCGCATGATGCGCCGCTGATCGCCCCGCACTATCTGTCGACCGAGGAAGACCGCCGTGTCGCGGTCGACGGACTCCGGCTCGCCCGCCGGATCGCCGCCGGATCGCCGCTCGCCGGTTATGGCCCGGTGGAATATCTGCCCGGTGCCGAGCTCCGCACCGATGATGAACTGGTCGATGCAGCGGGCCGGCTCGGCACCACCATCTTCCACCCGGTCGGCACCGCCGCGATGGGCACCGCCTCCGACCCCCGCGCCGTGCTCGACGAGCGGCTGCGGGTGCGCGGCATCGACCGGCTCCGGGTGATCGATGCTTCGGCGATGCCCCGGATCACCTCGGGCAACACGAACTCGCCGACACTGATGATCGCGGAGAAGGGGGCCGCGATGGTCTTGGAGGATGCCGCGCTTCTGCGGTAGGATCGCTTTACACGGGGCGGGCGCGAATCCGCCGCCGATCAGGAGAGCAGAGCGTGGCGGACCATCCCGATCCCATCAGTGCCCCCGGCCACATTCCGGCCGATGTCGTGATTGACTGGGACTATCTCCATCCCGCCGGGATCGAGGAAAGCGACATCTACACCGCGCTCAAGCGGCTCCATGGCTATCCGAGCGACATCCTCTGGACACCGCGCAACGGCGGCCACTGGATCGTTTCACGCGCCGACGACATCCGCTGGGTCCGCGAGGAAGCGGAGATATTCAGCCATGAGGAGTTCATCCTGCCGCCCGGTTCGATGAACACACTGATGCCGCCGACCAATGTCGATCCGCCCTATCACGCCCGTTTCCGCGCAGTGCTCAATCCGGTGTTCGCGCCCGGCCGTATCCGCAAGCTGACCGCCAGCACCCGCGCGATGACGGGCGCGCTGATCGACAGGATCGTGCCGAACGGGAAATGCGAGTTTCAGCGTGATTTCGCGCGGGTCATGCCGGTCCATGTCTTTCTCGGCATGCTCGACCTGCCGACCGACAGGGGCGAGGAGTTCGTGTCCTGGGCGACGTCCTACGTCCACGCCAAGAATCAGGACGAACGCGAATGGGCGACCGCCAAGGTGATGGGCTTCCTGCGCGATATCCTCGACGACCGCGCCGCAAACCCCGGAGACGACATGTTCAGCCGCATCGTCGGCTTTCGCAAAAATCCCCGCTTCCAACGCGAGGAAGAAGTGATGGGCATGGCGATGAACAGCTTCATCGGCGGGCTCGATACGGTCACCAATATGCTGACCTTCACCGCCTGGCACCTTGCGACGCACCCCGAACATCGCCGCCGGCTGATCGCCGAGCCGGGCATCGTCGGGCGGGCAGCCGAGGAATATCTGCGCCGCTTCGGCCTCGCCGTCACCGCACGGATCATCAAGTCCGACGTTGGCCGTAAGGGGCTGGCGATGAAAAAAGGCGATTATCTGCTGGTCGTCGATCCGCTCGCCGGGATCGACGAGCGGATCTGGGATAATCCGACCGAGATCGATTTCGACCGCGATGCGCGCGGCCATGATACGTTCGGCAATGGCGTCCACCGCTGCGTCGGTGAGCATCTCGCACGGATGGAGCTGACCCTCTTTCTCGGCGAATGGCTCAGGCGGATCCCCGATTTCGAGCTCGATCCCGAGGTGCCGCCGGTTACGTGCGGCGGGGCGGTGATTGGCATGCCGCAGCTCGGTTTGCGCTGGAAGGCGTAACCAAAGCCGTCATTGCCAAGGCCATGGCGGCCCGCCATGGTTCTTCCGGATTACATCAGCCGGTCCGTCCGGGACCGAGGGGAGAGGAAAATGCGCTTTCATCATATCTGTATCCTGGTCAGCAATCTCGATCGCGCGATCAAGATGTGGACCGAGGTGTTCGACTTCGAACTCCAGGGCAAGTTCGTCGGCCCGGATGAGGACAAGGGCGGCTCGGACACCAAGCTGTCAGAGCTGATGGAAGACATCTGGGGGATGAAAGGGCCGAAGACGACGGTCGCCCTGCTCACCTCGCCGGGCGGCGCGATGCTCGAGCTGCAGGAGTCGATCAATCCGCCGATGCAGCAGACCCCGGCTGAGAATTTCAAATATTACAAGACCAACGTCATGGAGGTCGGTTTCTGGGTCGACGACGTCGATTATTGGTGGGACCGCATCCGCGCGGCCGGCTACAAGACCCAGACCGATTATGTCTGGAGCATGGGCGAGGCGCGGACCTTCCTCTTCTACGACGACGATCATCATCTGATTCAGCTGTGGCAGGGCACCGGCCAGCAGCCCGCCTGGCAGTGAACGATAAACGCCGCCCCCTCGCTAGAAGCGGGGGCGGCGTTCCTACTCTCCGAAAATGTCCGCCACCTTCTTGGTGTCGAAATATTGCTTCACCCGCCAGATCTTGCCGTCCCTGAACTCGACGAGCAGATGATATTCGTTCCGATAATGCCGGCCGTCGCGGAACCGAACCTCGGACCAGGCTTCGACCGCGGCGCGATGACCCTCGACGATGAAACCGGTCGGGCGGAACGGCATCCCGCTGTCGCTGAAGCCCGATAGCCCCTCGACCATTTTGAGCATCGCTGCGCGGTTGCGATGGCCGGACATCTTGGTGTCGCCCGGTACCCACCAGTCGAGGTCCTCATGGCAATGTTCGAGCACCTTCTCCGGGTCGTGAAAGTCGGTTTCGAAGCGGCTGAGTGTTTCGGTGATCTTGCGTCGCATCTCTTCGGGTGCAAGCCTGTCACTCATGCCAGCCGCTCCGGCACCACCGCCGAATCCTCGATCACCTTCTCGACCGGAGAAAGCTGCTCCCAGGGGAAGACGAACCAGTCCTTGTTCACCGAGCGGTCGATCTTGCGGAAGCAATAATCGACCTTCTCTGCCGAGACGACATTGTCGATCAGTGTAGCGAAGCGGACATTGCTAAGATCGCCTCCGGCTTCGCTGAGCGACCTTTTGACATGGGCGATGGTGGTTCCGCTGTCGTTGATGTCGTCGACGAACAGCAAACGCTCGGTCAGGCTCTTTCCCGCCAGCTTGACGAGCAGTTCGGCCGAGAAGCCGGGCAGGTGCGAACTATGATCGATCGACAGCATCGCAATGCCGGTCGCATGGCTCAGATAGACTGCCGGGGTCAGTCCGCCACGGCCTACGCCGATGATGAAGTGGGGCGCCCAGCCGCTCTCCCTGATCCGCGCGGCGACATAATGAACCGCGGTCAGAAACTCGGGCTGGTCGACGGGAGTCAGGGTCGGCATCGGCGGTCCTTCGGATATTTGGGCGGCAGCTCCGTTATCGGCGCTTCAGTCCGGTATTGTCGTTCATCAGCGGCAGCCGGATCGAATTCTGGATCATCGCCACCATCAGATAGCAGCCGACCAGCACGCTGAATTCAAGCATCTGCGCCTCATCCCAGGTCGCGGCGAGTGCTGACCATGTCGCGTCGGACAGATAGGTATCGTCGAGCAGTTCCTCGACCCCCTTGACGATCGCGCGATCATGGTCGCTCCAGCCTGAAGCGGTTGAGCCCAGGGTCGACCGCTCTACTTCTTCATCGGTAATGCCAAATTTCTTGCCGATATTCACATGCTCGCCCCATTCGAACGGCGCGCGGACAAGCCAGGCCAGGCGCAGGATGGCGAGTTCAGCCTCGCGCCGCGGAATCTTCGCGTTCGGGCCGACGATCATGATGCCGATATCCATCTGCGCGCGAAACAGCGCAGGATGCTTGAGCATGATGCGAAAGAAGTCGGGAATGTCGCCGCCGTGTGGCAGCCGCATTACCTCGCGGATGGCGGCGACGGTTTTGCTCGCATCGGGATCCAGCTCGTCGTCGCTGAGCGGCGCGACGCGCAGAGGCTTGTCGAGCAATTCCTTCTCGCGCGCTTCGATGGCGTCCTGCTCGAGCGTTGACGACAGGCTCATATTGGGGTTCCTCTCAACTTCGGATTCGCAGCGACCCATAGCGCGCCACCGCGCAAGGGCAAATCGCGGACAAGGAGAGGTACATTGTTGTCACGGCATCTCGTCGACCCGGAACTCGCGCCGGCGCTTGAACATCTTCCTACCGAACCTTTCACACTCGAGAATTTGCAGGCCACCCGCGACTGGATGGCGACCGCCTTTTCGCGTGGTGGCGGTGATCCGCCCGCACCCGGCATCGTCCGCAGCGAAGTCCATGTGCCCGGCCTGAACGGTGCGCCCGATGTGCGGCTGCTCATCTACAGCCACGAGGACAAAGGCGCCGGCCGGCCCGCTTATTATCATGTCCATGGCGGCGGCTACATCATGGGCAGCGCCGATCAGAGCGACCTTCCCTGCCGGGCGCTCGCCGCGGATCTCGGCTGCGTCGTCGTATCGGTCAGCTACCGCCTCGCGCCCGAGACGATCTTTCCCGGTAATGTCGAGGATTGCTACGCCGGGCTCAAATGGCTTCACGGGCATGCAGCCGAGCTGGGGGCCGATCCGAACCGGATCGCGCTTGGCGGAGAGAGTGCGGGCGGCGGTCTCGCCGCGGCGCTTGCGCTCTACAATCGCGACAAGGGCGACGTCCCGGTGATCCACCAGCAGCTCGTCTATCCGATGATCGAGGATCGCCAGCCGGCCGATCGCCATCCCTATACCGGCGAGTTCGGCTGGCGGCACGATTTCGACCGTTTCGGCTGGCGCTGCATCCTCGGCCACGAGCCGGGCGGCGAGGGCGTGTCGCCCTACGCTGCGGCGGCGCGGGCAGAGAATCTCGAGGGACTTCCGCCTGCGTTCATCGGTGTCGGCGCGCTCGATCTCTTCCTGGAGGCGAATCTTGAATATGCGCGGCGCCTGACGCGGGCCGGCGTCCCGGTTGAGCTCCATGTCTATCCGGGCGTCTATCATGGCTCGGACATGGTGACCGAGGCGCGGCTGACAAAGATGCACGCGCGCGACCAGCGTGAAGCATTGCGCGCCGCCTTCGAGCGGACGGCCCGATGATGGGCGCGCGCAGCGGGGCGCTGGCCTTTCTGGCAAGTGCGTCAGCCCTGATGCTGGCGGGGACGGCGCTGGCAGGGGGTGACCCGGAGCGGGGCGCGGCGATCTTCGCGCGGAGCAGCTGCCAGGGCTGCCACGGCGTCGGCGCGATGGGCGAGACCAGTCCGCCGCTGGTCGGTCCGACCTGGAAACATGGCGGCGACCCGGAGAGTATTGCCCGCAATATCCGCCAGGGCTTCATGCCGCTCATGCTGCCGAAAGGCGGTGAGAATCTCTCGGACCAGGAGATCGACGACATCGTTGCCTGGCTCAAGGATCGCGAAGCGCGACTGACCCCCGAGGAGCGGGTCCGCGCCGTGCGGAATACGCCGCAGGGGCCGCCGCCAGGTGTCGTCCACAGCGCGGTGGAGGATTTCCGGGTTGAGAGAGTGGCCCAGGTCGGTCAGCCCTACGCCTTCGATTTCCTGCCCGATGGAAATATTCTGATTGCCGAGACCGGCGGCGCGCTTCGCATGGTCGATCATGGCCGGTTGCTGCCCGAACCGATCGCCGGGGCCCCGGTGGGGGACATCAGTGGCATGAAGCAATGGTTCCGCCGCGGGACGCTCAGCGTTGCGGTTCATCCGCAGTATCGCGACAATGGCTGGGTCTATCTTCTGACCGCCCGGGCGCTCGCCGTGCCAGCGCCCAACCAGTCGTCAATCATCGCTACGATCCATCGCGGCCGCATCCGCGAGGGTCGCTGGATCGAGGACCTCGCGATCGCGGAATTCCCGGTCGAGACGACCGACTCGCTGCGAATGAAGTTCGACGCAAAGGGTCTGCTTCATGTCGGCACGCCAAGTTCGAACAAGGATTATGACGGAACCGGCGAGGATGAGCCGGCCCAGGATCTGACGCGGCCCGAGGGCAAGATATTGCGCTTCCGCGATGATGGCGGGGTGCCTGCCGACAACCCGTTCGTGGGTCAGGCCGGCGCCTTTCCCTATGTGTGGAGCTATGGCCACCGCGAGCCTTCGGGGCTGACATTCGACGACAAGGGCGAATTGTGGAACGTCGAAGATGGACCGCGTGGCGGCGACGAGCTCAACCATGTCCGCAAGGGCCGAAACTATGGATGGCCCGTTATCACCTGGGGACATCGCTACGACGCTGTGCCCGTGCCGTCATATACCGCGCGTTCCGGGCTTGAGCAGCCGGTTGCGAGCTGGGTACCCTCGCCGGCACTGTCCGATGTCGAATATTATGGCGGAACCGCCTTTCCGCGCTGGCGGGGGAGTTTCTTCATCGGTTCGATGAAGCAGCGCGACCTGTTCCGCGTCACTGTCGACGATGACCGTGCGACCCTGGTCGAAACGGTGCTCCACAATGTTGATCGCCTCCGCGACATCGCTACCGGACCGGACGGACTGATCTACATATTGACCGACAGTGGAGATCTGCTGCGGCTGGTGCCGGCGACCTCGCGAAGGCGCTGACAGCGTGGTCAGCCTGTGCTAGCCGCGCGGGCCATGATCTATGTTCCCGCGCCCGATCCCGAATATGGCCAGCATATCTGCCGACGGGCTGTCCGCCTCACCAATGTCGACGGTGCGACGATCGGGGAGCTCGAGGACAGCGTCCATGCGATCCGTTGCCGCGTCGAGCATGACGGTGTCAGGGTCACAGGGATCGAGGCCGATTTCATTCGCCAGCCGATGTCGACCTGCGGCAGCGCGATGGCCCAGCTCGGCAACCTTGTCGGTACGCCGCTTTCGACGCCTTTGTCCGAATTCTATGCCGATGGTCGGGCGCGGTTACACTGCACCCATGGCTATGACCTCGTCTGGTGGGCGATCGCCCATGCCAGTCGCGACGAGACGGTGCGGCGCTATGATTGCGCAACGCCCGATCACCCGCCGGGCCTTGAGGTGGAGGTGTCGCTGCGCGTGAACGACCTGCCGACGCTGAGCTGGCGGGTTGTCGATGACATCATCCAGGGCCCCGCGCCCTTTGCCGGTCGGCACGTGATGAAGGGCTTTGTCGGCTGGGCGGTCGACACACTTGAAGGTGATGCACTTGAGGCCGCGCTGGTGCTGAATAAAGGCTATTTCACCTCGCAGTCGCACCTCTATCTGCAAAAGCCCGGCAAGATGGGGGAGATTGGGCAGCGTTTCCGGGGAACCTGCTGGACCTACACGAGCCCGCGTCTCGAAGTGACCGAGCAGCAACTCAGCCGTCGCAATTTCGATAATGGCGAAGGGTTGCTCGAATTCCGCTGATGACACGGCTCATACCGAGTTTCACTGATCAGAACTCATAAAGCCCCTCCCCTGAGGAGGAGGGGGGACGAGTCGCACTCAATTCAAATTGGTCTCAGGCCGGCACGCGGTCCTCGACCATTGGCAATATCCTGGTCGCCAGCAATTCGGTCTGGGCGAGCAGGTCTTCCGCATCATTGACGATCGGCACCGCAACGAATTTGTGGACGCCGGCCGCGACATAGCGGTGGAACAGGGCGGCGATGTCGTCGGGGTCGCCGACCGCCAGCAGATCGCCCCGCGGATCGCCGTCAATCAGCTTGAGCCGCGCCGCCAGCCTCGCCCGCATCGCCGCGACCGCGGGGTCGTCGGGCGAGCCGATCCGGATCGGTACGGTGACGCCATAATGATCTTCGTCGATCCTTCTCCCCGCCTGCGCCGCGGCGATCTTGATGCCGGCGACGACCTCGGCGGCCTTGTCGGGCGGGGTAAGGCCGCCGAGCCAGCCGTCACCATGGGTGGCGGTGCGCTGGATCGCCGCGGCCGAATCCCCGCCGATCCACATCGGCGGCGGCCGCGACGGCCGCGGCCAGACCCCGGGGCCTTCATAGCGGAAATGCTCGCCATGGAAGCTGACCTCCTCCTGCTCGAGCAGGCTGCGGATCAGTGTGATCGCTTCGTTGGAGACCTTGCCGCGGGTGCCCGGCGTCTTGCCGGTTGCCGCCCAATAGGGATCGGCGGCGTTGCCCACCCCGAACACTGGCAGTAGCCGTCCCGGCGCAAGATAGTCGATTGTGGCGAATTCCTTGGCAAGGACGATCGGATCGCGGAACGCGGCGACGATCGCGTTGGTGCCGAACCGCAACCGCTTCGTCCGCGCCGCCAGCGCTGAGAGCAGCACGACCGGATCGAGCACCTGGCCGATGATCTGTTCGCTGTGCCAGATGCTGTCGATGCCGCTGTCCTCGCACAGCTGCACCCATTGCCAATAGACCGCCGGCGTCATCGGGATCGTCAGACCGCTGCCAATGCCGATCCTGATGCTCATTCGGGCCACTCCCATCGACCTCAGCAGATTGGCATATCGCCGACCAGCGATGACCGCGACGTTTTTCTGAATGTGGCTAACGCCGTGCCGCCGGTTGCGGGTCGACCGATGCTGCGGGAGTTGACCTTGCCTCAAGGCCGGTGCGACGTTGCGGAGGCGAAAGGACCGGGGGGAGACAATGCGGACGGTTGTGATTGGCGGCGGGGCAGCGGGCATGGGCGCCGCATGGGGGCTTGCAAAAGACGGTCACGAAGTGACGCTGATCGAGCGCGAAGAACGCCTGGGAGGCCATTTGCTCGCATGCGACGTGAGTTTGCCCGATGGGCGGACTATCGCGATCGACGTTGGCGTCTCTGATTTCAACCGCGCTACATTCACCAATGTCGGAGCACTGTTCGACGAACTTGGCCTCGAATATCATCCGATCTGTCAGAATGCCTCATTCATGCACCCCGATGGGCGCACGGCCTGGTACTCCGATGAACAAGGCATTCACGCGGTTACACCATTCGCGGACCAGGACCAGTTCGCGGCCGATATTGCGCGGTTTCGGCTGCAGTGCATCGAAGTGCTCGACGACCCCGGCGCGCGCGACGAAACGCTGGCGGCCTATTGCGACCGGCGCGGCTACTCTCAGGAGTTTCGCGATCGATATCTCTATCCACGCGCGCAGGGCAGCTTTCCGATGCCCGATTGCGATCCCCGAACCTATCCCGTTCGCGGGCTGGTCGCATTCTGGCGCATTCACGGTATCGCGGGTCCCGGCCCGGCGGATCGTAATGTCCTCAAGGGTGGAATGGCGAGCTATGGCGATTCCTTCGCGCGCTGGTTGGGTCAGCACCGCGGCCGGGTCCTGACCGCCAGTCCGGTGATCGGTGTGGCGCGTCGGCCCGACGGCATTCGGGTGCGCTTTTCCGATCGCGACGGCGACAGCCATGAGGAGATGTTCGACCATGCCGTCTTTGCGGTGCGGGGCGAGCAGTTGTTGCCTTTGCTTGAGGATGCGAGTCGCGAAGAACAGGAAGTCTTTGGTTCCTTGCGATGGCACCGGGCGCGAGTCACGGTGCACCGTGATCGCGCCTTGATGCCCGACTATGAGGAAGCATGGGGCGCCTATAACTATGTCCTCAGCGAGAATGGCCTTCCTGCCATTCGTCCGACGATCAGCTTCTACCCCGCGAAACTGGCGCAGCTTGACGGAGCCGACGGCATCTTCGTGACGATGAACCCGTTTCGCGAGCCGGCGCCTGAGACGATCATTGCCAACTACTTCCTCAGCCACCCGGCGGCGGGCGTCGGTGGCGATCTCGCGGCGGCGCGGATCGGACAGATGCAGGGCATCCGCAACTGCTGGTATTGTGGAAGCTATCTCGTCCAGCCGTGGGTTCATGAACCGGCTCTGGCGACCGGCGTCGACCTCGCCGAAACCATGCGTCGGCGCATCGGGGGCAGCGGTGACGATGGCCTTCCCTATCTTCACGATTTTCTGGCGTCGATTCCGCTGTTCGCCGGGCTTGATCCCTTCGCCATCGCCGATGTCCGATTGGCGGCGGAGCGCTTCGCGCTGGCAGCGGGTGACCGCATGTTCGCGCAGAATGACCCGGCTGATGGTGTCTATCTGATTGCCAGTGGCGAAGTGGTGCTCAGCGCGAGAACACCGGGCGACGGTCTGGTTGAGCTTTCGCGCGTCGGCCCAGGCGGGGTGATCGGCGAGTTCTGCCTGCTCGATGGCGGAAGGCGGTCGGCAGAAGCGCGCGCAGCTGCGCCGACGCTCGGCTATCGAATCGACCTGCGCCGGTTCAGCGCGCTGAGGGCGAGCGAGCGCGCCGCGGCTTTTGAAATACTTGACCGGTTGCGCGGCGAAGTGGCGCGACGCACTGGTTCTACTCTCGATGACATCGCCGGCATCATCGGTGACGGTGTTGCGCCGCGTCCGGTTCGGACCCTCGTGCCAGTCCCGTCGGCGGTCAGCCTCGATTGTTTCGACTTGCTCCGGAGTTTTCCGGGCTTTGACGGTTTCGACGCCAATCTCTGGCGCGAATTCGGCGGTTTGGTGACGCGGATCGATGCGCCTCGCGGTACTCTCCTGGAGCAGGCCGGCAGACCGGCTGCCGGGCTTCATATTGTCGCGCGTGGCGCGCTCCGCGCCGGTCTTGAGGTCAACGGGGGTATCGAGCAGCAGCTAATCTATGGCCCGGGAATGCTGGTAGGCGCGGCGGCAATGGTTGCGGGAACCAATTGGCCGCTGGCCATCGATGTGCGCGAGGACGCAATAGTGTACACCCTGCCCGCCTGCGATTTTGCCGCTTTGCGGGTCTCGCATGGGCCGCTTGCCAACGCGCTGTTCGACATGATCGGACAACAGCTTACGCGTGATTTGCG
>CANJRZ010000102.1 GCA_947476735.1 Sphingomonadaceae bacterium | reverse complement strand
GTGCCGCACCAGGCCAATCGGCGGATACTCGACGCGACGGCGCGAAAGCTGGGCCTGCCAGCCGAGCGAGTGGTCATCACGGTCGACCAGCATGCCAATACGTCGGCTGCTTCGGTGCCGCTGGCGCTCGATGTGGCAGTGCGCGACGGGCGGATCAAGCCCGGCGATCTGCTGGTACTCGAGGCAATGGGCGGCGGCTTCACCTGGGGCGCGGCGGTTATCCGCTATTGAGGTCGCAGACCGGCGTCGAAGCCCTTGTAAAACGGCTTTGATTCGTGCCGCACAATCCGTAAGGTACCCGTTACTCAACGCATTGGGGGGCGGTATGGCGGTGGACAGGGGGACATTGACGCGAGCGGATTTGTCCGAAGAGGTGCACCGCGAAATCGGCTTGTCACGTGCCGATTCGGCCTCGGTTGTCGAAGAGATCCTGGAGCATATGTGTGCAGCTCTCGCCAAGGGCGAGAATGTGAAGATTTCCGGGTTCGGCAGCTTCATCCTTCGTGAGAAGGGACAGCGAATCGGCCGCAACCCCAAGACCGGCGTCGAAGTGCCGATCGGGCCACGCCGCGTACTTACCTTTCGGGCCAGCCAGATGCTGCGCGATCGGATCGTTGCAGGAAATTAAGGCGACTTTTCAATGAATTCCGGTGGAGAAAAGGCCGAGGACGCGTTTCGCACGATCGGTGAACTTTCCGCCGAGCTCGGCATTCAGCAGCATATCTTGCGGTATTGGGAAACGCGTTTCCCGCAACTTCGCCCGCTTCAGCGGGCCGGTAACCGGCGCTATTATCGTCCCGCCGATGCTGCTCTCGTGCGGCGCATCCACAGACTCCTGAACGAGCAGGGCTACACGATTCGCGGAGTCCAGAAGCTCCTCGCTCAGAAGGGTTCGGCCGGCGATCCCGACCCCGCGCCGCCTCCCGCGCCAATCGCGCCGCAACCGGTGCTTGTCGTCAACCAGTCCAACCTTCCGTCGCCCGCCCGCACGGAGCTGATGGCGATTCGCGAATCGCTCGTTCTGGCACTCGCCGCCGATATGGATTGACGTTTCGTTGACCTGCGAGGGTCGGGAAACAGATCAATGCTCATCCGGTCCCAGAGCGGGATCAAGATCCCTGGGTCGGACGAACAGCGAAAGCTCGCCGCTATTGGGACGGACATCTTCCCAGCGTTCGACCGGGAAACGAATCTCCGCAATCGCCGCCGTCGGGAATTTCTCCTCGATCTGATCGCGTGCTTCGTCGCCAGGACGATCGGGCACCATCATCAGAACCAGGTCCTCCAGTCCGGGATTGTGGCCGACCAGCAGCAGGTTGTCATAACGGTCATCGGCTTCCTGAACGACATCGAGCAGCGACACCGCCGAAGCGAGATAGATACGCTTGTCCCAGGCCGGGGCGATTGTCTCGCCGATTCCCTCGGCAAGATGCTCGATCGTTTCGACCACCCGAGCGGCAGGCGATGCGAGGATATGGTCGTAATGGAGTCGATGCTCGCGCAGATACTCGCCGACGCGCTGCGCAGCGCGCTTGCCCTTGGCGTTGAGCGGCCGATCGAAATCGCGCGCGACCGGATCGTCCCAGCCCGATTTGGCGTGCCGCAGCAGCGTCAGTTTCTTCACAGTGATCGCGCACTCCTTCGTATCGCTCAGGTGATGCCCGAAAGATGCGACGGATGAAAGACTGGCGATCGCGCGTCGCGCGCGGCAACACGTGCGACCGCTTCATCGAGCGTGACGCGGTGCACCGGCACCCCGCCGGGGAAGGCATCGAGCAGCCGTGACGGCGTCGCGGCGCCCAGCAAAACGAAATGCCCCCGGTCGCGCGCGCTGCGGATCAGCCGGCCGAATGCCTGGCGCAATCGCATCCGCACGATCCTATCGTCGAAGGCGCTCCCTCCGCCGGCTGCCTTGCGCGCGGCGTGCAGCACGGTCGGTCGCGGCCAGGGAATGCCCTCCATCACCACTAGCCTTAGCGATTCGCCGGGCACGTCGACGCCGTCGCGCAGAGCATCGGTACCGAGCAGCGAGGCGTGGGGATCGTCGCGAAAAATATCCACGAGTGTGCCAGTGTCGATCGGATCGACATGCTGGGCATAAAGCGGGAGCCCGTCGCGGGCGAGACGGTCGGCGATCCGTGCATGAACAGCGCGCAGCCGCGAAATGGCGGTGAACAGGCCAAGCGTGCCGCCGCCCGCTGCGGCGATAAGGCGATGATAGGCCTGGCCGAGCTGTGCGACGTCGCCGCGCTTCAGGTCGGTGACCACAAGCACTTCGGCAAGGCTGGCATAGTCGAACGGGCTCGGCACCGCCACATGGCGTGGCGCGTGATCAAGATAGGGCACGCCACTGCGCGCTTCGGCGATGGCCCAGTCTTCGCCATCGCGCAGCGTCGCCGATGTGACGAGCACCCCGTGCGCGGGCTTGATAACGGTTTCCGCGAGCGGTCGGGCGGGATCGAGCCAATGGCGGTGAAGTCCGATATCAAGCTCACGACCCTCGACCCTGTTGACTGCCAGCCAGTCGACAAAGTCCGGGTCGAGCGGGCCGCCGAGCCGCGCCATCATTGAGATCCACGCAGCGACGAGTTGTCCCCGCTGTGTAAGCCCTGCGATTGCGCCCTCGATGCGTGCCCGCGCCTGTCCATCCAGCCAGTCGGGCCCGTCTTCCATCACCGCGGCCAGGCGTTGGCGCAGCCGTGCCATGGGTTTGAGCAGCGCTTCGAGCGCTTCGATCGCCGGTTGGGCCGCATCGATCAGCGCCGGATCGGGCTCGCCGACATCGGTTTCGAGCCCGTAGCCTGCATCCTGCGCGCTGGCGCGGGCGTAGACCGTGGCGCGCGCCGCTGCGAGCAGCTTTTCGACCGGGCCGAGCGGAAGATCCTCGCCGAGCCGCCCGAGCCAGCCGTCGGCGGGCAACTGCGAGGCGGCGGCCGATGCCGCCTCGATCGCCAGAGCGCCTTCTTCGTCATAGCTGGCGACGTCCGACAGCCGCGCTGAAAGGCCGCGCCGGCGGCCGCGCGCCTTGGACTCGGGGCCGATGATCCAGCGCCGCAGTTCGATCGCCTCCTGACCGGTCAGAGCCGCTGCGAAGGTCGAGTCGGCGGCGTCGAACAGGTGATGGCCTTCGTCGAAGATGATCCGGCCCAGCGGATGGCCCTCGTCGGCGCGGCGCTGAGCAAGGATCATGACCAGCGCATGGTTGGCGATGACGATATCTGCGCCCTCCGAGGCGCGCGCCGATCGTTCGATGAAACATTTCCGGTAGTGCGGGCAGCCCGCATAGACACATTCGCCGCGCCGGTCGGTCAGCGCCGTCGAGCCCGCCCGGCGGAACAGGGTCGGCAGCCAGCCGGGCAGGTCGCCGCCGACCATGTCGCCATCGCGCGAATACATTGCCCAGCGCGCGACCAATTGAGCAAGGATTGCGGCGCGGTTCTGGAAGCCGCCCTGCAGCGCATCCTCAAGGTTGAGCAGGCATAGATAATTTTCGCGGCCCTTGCGAACGACCACCTTCTCGCGCCGCTTGACCGGGTCGGGGAAGAGCTTTTGCGTCTCCTGGTCGAGCTGGCGTTGGAGCGCCTTGGTGAAGGTCGAGATCCATACCGTTCCACCAGCCTGCTCGGCGTAGAGCGACGCGGGAGCGAGGTAGCCGAGCGTCTTGCCGATGCCGGTGCCCGCCTCGGCGAGAATGAGGTTGGGTCGGCCCTCGCCCTGCCGCGGGTCGAAGGTACGGGCGTTGGCGACGGCGTAGGTCTTTTGTCCTTCACGCGTCTCGGCATCCTTGCCGACCAGCCCGGCGAGCCGCTCGAGGGTCTCGGCCTCGCCAAGCTGGATGTTGCGCGACGGGGGCCGCGTTGCCGCCTCATCCCATTCGGGCAAGCGCGCGAACAGGCCGCGTTCGGGCCGAGATGGCTGCCGGATAGCCTGACCGACCGCGCGGCTCCACGGCCAGCTTAGTCGGGCGAGCGACTGGGCGTTGTTCCAGGCGCCCTCGCGCTCGGCCCAGCCTTCGGGCTCGGCAACGCGCCGGAGAAGGGCCTGCGCGGCTTCGATCAGGAAAGCCGGCGCACGGGCATCGTCGACCGGCGGCGCGAGGTCGAGCGCGCGGGCAAGGCCCGCCGTGGTCGGCACCGCGAAGCGAGCAGGATGGACGAAGGCGAACAGTTCGAGCAGGTCGAGCCCCGAGAGTTCGGCGATTCCCAGGCGCGTTGCGGTGACTGCTGCGTTGAGCACGATCATTGGTGTCTCGGCCGCCCGCGCCGCTGCCTCCCCGCGCCCGATACCGCGAACCTCGCCGGTGGGCGAAGCGATCCAGATACCGCCATGGGTAGCGTGCAGCGCAGGATAGGGGGGCGTGAGGGACATGCGATTCCCAATGTAAGATGTCGGGAACGATTGGGGAACAACAAACAGCGCTGGAGCGCGATGTCAGGCATGACGAATGAAGGGCGGTTGTGTTTGGTGACGGCGTCCCGCTAAGAGCGCGCCATCATGTCCGATCCGATCACCCCCGAAGCCCTGCGCGCTGCCGCGCTCGTATCCAAGGCCTGGCCTTATGAGGAAGCGCGCAAGTTGCTCAAGCGTTACGACAAAGGTTCGCCGGACAAGGGCTATGTGCTGTTCGAAACCGGCTATGGTCCGTCGGGCCTACCCCACATCGGCACCTTCAACGAGGTGTTGCGCACGACGATGGTCCGTCGCGCCTATGAAGAAATGTCGGATATCCCCACCCGGCTGATCGCCTTCAGCGACGATATGGACGGACTGCGCAAAGTCCCCGACAATGTGCCGAACCAGGAGATGCTGCGTCAACATCTCGGCAAGCCGCTGACGAAGATCCCTGATCCGTTCGGCAAGTATGAAAGCTTTGCGCATCACAATAATGCAACGTTGCGGGAGTTTCTCGATCGTTTCGGTTTCGATTATGATTTCCGGTCGTCGACCGAGGCCTATGAGGGCGGCCAGTTCGACGAGGCACTCAAGAATGTGCTGCGCCATTATGACGGCATCATGGGGATCATGCTCCCGACGCTGCGCAAGGAACGCCAGGCGACCTATTCGCCGGTGCTGCCGATCAGTCCGAACAGCGGCATCGTTCTCCAGGTGCCGGTTACGGTCGTCGATGCCGATGCCGGGCTGATCTGCTTCGAGGATGAAGGTGAGATCATCACCCAGAGCATTCTCGGCGGCAAGGCCAAGCTCCAGTGGAAGGTCGACTGGGCGATGCGCTGGATCGCGCTGGCCGTCGATTACGAGATGTCGGGCAAGGACCTGATCGACTCGGTGATCCAGTCGTCGAAGATCTGCCGCGAGCTTGGCGCCCGTCCGCCCGAAGGTTTCAACTATGAGATGTTCCTCGACGAGAAGGGCGAGAAGATCTCCAAGTCGAAAGGCAACGGCCTCAGTCTCGAGCAATGGCTGACGTACGGCCCAGAGGAGAGCCTCGCTTTTTACGCGTATCGCGAGCCGAAGAAGGCCAAGCAGCTTCACATGGGCGTGATCCCGCGCGCGGTGGACGAATATTGGCAGTTCCGCGGCAATTATGCCGGCCAGCCGGTCGAACAGCGGCTCGGCAACCCGGTCCACCATATCCACCGCGCGACCCTCGAAGGCGTCCCGGCCGAGTTGCTGCCGGTGACCTTCGGCTTGCTGCTCAACCTCGTCGGGGTGATGGGCGATGCCTCCAAGGACCGGGTCTGGGGCTACCTGTCCAATTATGTTGCCGATGCGAGCGCGGAGAAATATCCCGAGCTCGACCGGTTGATCGGCCATGCGGTGGCTTATCATCGCGATTTCGTGGCGCCCACTCTCCAGCGCCGCAGGCCGGCGGCGAACGAGGCAGCCGCGCTGAAGGCGCTCGATGCAAAGCTGGCGGGGATGCCCGCCGACGCTTCGGCTGAGGACATTCAGAACGAGGTCTATGCGATCGGGAAGGACGAGTCCTACGGCTTCGAGTCGCTACGCGACTGGTTCAGGGCGCTGTACGAGACCTTGCTCGGTGCCGAGCAGGGGCCGCGCATGGGCAGCTTCATTGCCCTCTACGGTATTGAAAATAGCCGCAGGCTGATCGCGGAGGCGCTCCAATAAACTTCACCCCGGGGTCTCCGGGGTGAATCTTATTGGCTGGCTTTGATCCAGGTGCCGATCTTTGCTTCGAGCACGGTCATCGGTAGTGCGCCGCTATCGAGCACCTGGGCATGAAAAGCGCGGGGATCGAACTTTGCACCCAGCGCCGCTTTGGCCTGGTCCTTCAGCTTCATGATGGTCAGCGCGCCGACCTTGTATGCGAGCGCCTGTCCGGGGATCGCGATGTAGCGCTCGACCTCGGCGGTCGCGTCAGTCTTGCCGATGTTAGAATGGCTGAGCATATAATCGATCGCCTGATCGCGGGTCCAACCCTTGGCGTGGATGCCGGTGTCGACCACAAGTCGCATTGCCCGCAGCATCTCATCCGAAAGGCCGCCGAAGCGCTGATAAGGGTCAGTCTCCATGCCAAGATCGGGCCACAGCGTCTCGGCGTAGAGCGCCCAGCCTTCGACGAAGGCGGTGTTGCCGCCGAAACGCATGAAGGCGGGCAGCGACTCATTCTCCTGCGCCAGGCTGATCTGGAAATGATGACCGGGCACCGCCTCGTGGAGATAGAGCGTCTCCATCCCCGGCGTTGTGCGCGATTTTAGATCGTAGGTGTTGAAATAGAAGGTGCCGGGGCGCGATCCGTCGGGCGTTCCTTGCTGATAACTGCCGCCCGCGTCGGTCTTCTCGCGATAAGGTTCGACCGCCTTGATTTCGAGCGGGGTCCTGGGGATCAGCGAGAACTGCTCGCGAACCCGATTGTCGACGCGCTTGCCAATGCGGAAATATTCATCGCGCAGCCAGGCGGCGCTTGGCGGCTGGAACCTGGGATCGTCGCGAAGGTACACGAAAAATTGAGCAAGGCTGCCCTGGAAGCCAACCTTCTGCCTGATCTTGTCCATCTCGGCGGTGATCCGTGCCACCTCGCTGAGACCGAGCTGGTGAACATCCTCGGCCTTCATGGGTACAGTGGTATTGGTCTCGATCAGATAGGTGTATAGTTTCGCGCCGCCCTTCATCCCGCCTAGTCCAACGCTGTCGCGCGCGACCGGCAGATATTCATTCTTTAGAAAATCTCGCAGTCGCTTGTAGGCAGGGAAGATGCCGTCGCGAATGATTGCGGCGGTCTCGGTTCTGAAGCGCAGCTTGTCGGCATCCGACATCTCCGCGGGAAACGCCTTGACCGGCCCGTAGAAGGTCGAGCCTTCAACCCCCTGACTCAACTGGAGGTCGAGCTGTTCGATCATGTTGCTCACGACGAGCTTGGGTTCGACCGCGCCCGACTTCATCCCGTCGCGGAAGCACATGATCCAGCGGTCTACCATCACCACAAATTCGCGGTGCCGCTTCAGATTATTCTCATAGTCGGCGGCAGTTTTGAAAGGCGCCGCGCCCTCGCCCGAGGCAAAACCTGGATAGGCGTTGTGGAAGCCGGTGAAATGATTGATCGGCTGCTCTCTGGCGATGGCCACAAGCTCGGGCGCGTAACCGCGCAGGTCGATCGTCCGCTGCCATTTGAACACGTCAAAGGCGATCTGGTTGGTGGGATTTAGCCGCTCGCGCCGGATGCGCTTGAGCGCGGCGAGATCGGCTCGGGCGGCATCACGTTCGGCGGCGAAATAGGCATTGGTCGTGTAATCGCCGAGCTGATCGGCATAGCGCATGTCGCCTCGGTAAATGGCGTTGATCGGATTGCGCTTGAGATTGGCTTCATCGCTGTCGCGAAATAGCTGGGCCAGCAAACCGTCCTCGACGGACGCCCGCGGCAGGGCCTTCTCGGCAGCGGTAACGGGAAACGTCGGACAGATCACGGAAATTGCCGAACTGGCCAGTGCGACGGAAAGGAACAAAGATTTTGGGGTCATCGGGGGAAGGTCCTGAAAGCTATTTCCCCGTGCTATGCTCCCAATACAGTTGATGCAAGGAGCCCCGGCGAAAGGGCCGGGGCTCCATTGCCCGCTTCCTACCAGAAGAAGCCGCGGTGGATTTCCAGGACGCGGCCGGAATGCAGGTTCACCAGTACCACATCATTGCCGTAGCGGACCCAGCGCGTCCCATGACCGTAGGCTGGCAGGCGATAGCGCCAGGGATCGGAGATCACATAACGCGAACTATAATAGGTCGGTGCGAAACGATAACCGACGCTGACGGCCCGATATGCATGTCCGCGAGGACCTACATAAGCGGGTCGGCGATAGACGTCACGATGAGACTGTCGATAGTCGCGCCAATCCCCTCGGGCTTCCCGACGGGCCTCGCGCAGATCCTGGCGTTCCTCGCGGATTTCGCGCCGATCACCATGCATCTGCGCGTCGCGGAGATCGTGACGCTCATCGCGGACCTGATGCTGGCTTTCCCGTGCTTCCTGCCATGACTGGGCCTGTGCCATCGAAGGCAGGGTCATCGCAGCCAAAAGGCCGAGGATGATGGGTGTACGCATTGGATTTCTCCTATCACTGACATCCCGAGAACTCGGGGCATGGCCCGGAAATGATCCTGGCCTCCAGTTGTTCCTGATTCGCACAACCGCCCTGAACCGGGCACGAATGCATTGGTCAGCGAAATGAAAGTTTTGAAGGGGTCGGGGGGGATTCCGGTTGGGAACCGGGCAGGGCCAATCGGCAGAAGCCCGGCGGCATCGCTGCCGCCGGGCTATTCACTTTGTCGGTCCGGTCCGATCTTGCGGCAAAAGAGGCGCGGCCGGTTCGAAAATCGTGAACAGGTCGACTACCAGAAGAAGCCGTAGATGATGTCGATGATCTCGCCGGTCTCAATGTCGACGAGCACGACATCGTCATAATAGCGAACCCAGCGATAGGGACCGTCGACGGGTGGCAGTCGGTAGGACCAGGGATTGTTGATCCAGAAGCTGGAACTGTAGTACCAGGAGTCCCAGCGATAGCCCGGATACCAGCGGCGATAACTATAGCCGTGGCGTGCTTCATAGCGTGGCTGGCGATAGGCGTTGCGATGCCGGCTGCGATAGTCCTGCCAGCTGTAGCGCCGGTCGCTGCGCCAGTCGCGATTCCAGCTGCGACGATCGTTGCGGCCCCAGTCGCGCCGATCGGTCGACCAGCTCCGGTTGCCGTCGCTGTTCCAGTCGCGATAGCCGTCCCTGTTCCAGTCGCGGCGATCACCAGCCCAGTTGCGATTGTCGTCGCGGTCGCGGTCGCGGGTTCGGCGGTCGCCATCACGATCGCGGCGTTCGTCTCGGCCGTCACTTTCGCTGCCGTTCCACCTTCGACGATCACGGTTGGTTTGCACCATATCGGGGCCTCGGTCGACCCGGCCCTGGATCTCCTGCGGTCGGCTGTCGTCATACGGCTGGCCAGCGTTGCCGCGCCAGCGCGGCCGCACTTCGCCGGAGGATGTCTGCGGTTGTGCAACCGGCGCCGGGCGCTCGACCTGGCGTTGGGCTTCGCGAGCCTGCTGGATCGCCTCGCGGCGGGTATCGCCGTCGACCATCGCGCCGCGATCGCTGCCACTTCGCCAGCGGCCATTGCCAACATCGGTCTGACCGGTGTCACCGCCGCGCTGACCGCCGCCGCGTGGAGCGCCGCTGTCGCCAGCTTCGACGCCTCCGCGCTGCCATCCGCCGCGTGGTACGCCGCTATCGCCGCCGCCATCGCCGCCACCGCGCTGCCATCCGCCGCCACGCTCGCGCTGTTGTTCCTGGGCCTGTGCGGCGATCGGGGCGACAACCGTCGCTCCCAGCAGCAAGCCGATCATCGTCCTCGAAAGCTTACGCATCGGAAATACTCTCCAAAGTCCGGCCCATCGCCAGGCTCGTATCGCGATATGCCTGGTCAACTGAGCCGTGGCTGAACCCGATCGTCAGCAATCAGAAAGAATTACGACGTCAGTCGCCCGGCCTTGGATCCAGCGCCGGCACGGCGCGCGCGGCATCCGCCGGATCGATCCCCGGCGGCGGGGCCGCGGCGATCGTCTCTTGTCCCGCCATGACGTGGGCTGCCCGGCGCACGGCCCGGCGCAGGCGGGGATAGGTGCCGCAGCGGCAGATATTGGTCATCGCCGCGTCGATCTCGGCATCGCTCGGATCGTGGTTCTTCTCGAGCAACGCAGCTGCCGCCATGATCATGCCCGACTGGCAGTACCCGCATTGTGGCAGATTTTCAGCCACCCAGGCTTGCTGCACCGGATGGCTGCGATCGCGCGAAAGCGCCTCGATGGTGGTGACGAACGTGCCTTCAATAGCCCCGATCGGGACCTGGCAGGAGCGCACAGCCTGTCCATCGAGGTGGACGGTACAGGCCCCGCACAGTCCGGCACCGCAGCCATATTTGGTCCCGGTCAAGTTCGATGCATCGCGCAGCGCCCACAGCAAGGGGGTCGTAGGATCCATCTTATAATGGACCGGCTGGCCGTTGACGGTGAACTTGGTCATGGCCCGTCTTAACGCGAAGCGGGGCTTGGTGCAGCGCAAATTTTCGCCGGTTTCGCTTGAAGAATCATGGACCCGCTGTTAGGGGCGGCGCTTCCCGGCGCGAGATGGCTTTCGCGACGGCATGCTTTTTTGCGTGTGGCTGGAGACTCCGTCGGATCGGCGGCGTGGATGGCTCGCCTCGCAAATGATTGGAGAAACGGGTTTTTATGCAGATCATCGTTCGCGATAACAATGTCGACCAGGCCCTGCGCGCGCTCAAGAAGAAGTTGCAGCGCGAGGGCGTATACCGCGAGATGAAGCTGCGCCGCCACTATGAGAAGCCGTCGGAGAAGCGCGCTCGTGAGCGGGCTGCTGCCATCCGCCGTGCCCGCAAGCTTGAGCGCAAGCGCATGGAGCGTGACGGCGTTCGCTAAGCATCTGGCGTTTTGTTTGAGTAAGGCGTAACCCGATTCGGGGGGCTGCCGGATGGCGACCCGCACATCAATTGCAGAGAGAGCGAGCTGCTTATGTCGGAAGTGACCGCCGTTCCCCTTCGTCCGATCGCGAAGGGTTCTCTCGTCAAGCTTTGGATTGGCGTCGCCGCAATCATCGCTGCCGGCATCTTCCTCGGCTTGCGCACAACGGCGAGCCAAGTCACGATGGCTATGGCGCCCGAAGAGTTTCTCGAGGCCAACGCCAAGCACGGGGGGGTGAACCGTACTCCGTCCGGCTTGCAATATGAGGTCCTTAAAGAAGGGACCGGGCCGAAGGCGACTGCCAACGATATGGTGCTCGTCAACTATACAGGCAAGCTTCTGAGCGGGAAGGTGTTCGATTCCACGAAGACCGGTGGCGAAGAAAAGCCGCGTCCGATGCCCGTTGCGGGGATGATCCCGGGCTGGACTGAAGGCATGCAGCTGATGAACCAGGGCGCCAAATACCGATTCTGGATGCCGCCCAGTCTCGCCTATGGCGAAATGGGAGCGGGCCAGGGAGTCATTCCCCCCAATGCGGTTATTTCTTTCGATGTCGAATTGGTTGCCATCGCTCCCGCCCAGGCGGGCATGGGCGCGATGCCGCCGGGCCATGGCGGCATGTAAGCCCGACAGGCGCGCAACGAGATAGGAGAGGATGGGGCCGCAGCGATGCGGCCCCATTCTTTTTGTCCGCCCTATTCCTTTTGACTGACGTGCCAGCCGCGCTTGGCCCGCAGGATCATGGATTTGATCGGGCGCCGCCGATAATTGTTCGCGACAAGTCAGAGGCGCGCGGCTGCTCTTTTCCGGGAGGCCAACGCACTTTTTCACCGGAGGGGATGATATGGCGTTGGATATCGGCGTTTCGGCCAATTTTCCGTGGTTCGGGCCCAGGTTCACCG
>CANJRZ010000101.1 GCA_947476735.1 Sphingomonadaceae bacterium | reverse complement strand
GAGATTGTCTCGAACGCCTTGGCGACCGCGGGCATCGGGCCGCGCGGCAGGACGCCCGCCTTGACCCAGCGGTCGATATACTCGCCGCATCCGCCCCAGCCGGGAACGAGGCCGACACCGCATTCGACCAACCCGATATAGGTTTCGGCATAGGCCTGGATCGCATCGGCATGCATGACGATCTCGCAACCGCCGCCGAGCGCGAGACCAGCGGGGGCCGCGACCACCGGGAAGGGCGCGTATTTCATCGCCTTGTACGCCTGCTGGCCACCCGCGACGAGCTTCTCGATCTCGCCCCAGGCGGCGATGTTCACCGCGAACAGGGCGAGGCCGAGGTTGGCGCCGGCCGAGAAATTGGTACCTTCATTATAGACGACCAGCGCCTTCATCGATTTCGCCACATGCTCGACCGCCTGGCCGAGCAGCTTGAGCGTATCGCCGTCGAGCGCGTTCATCTTGGAGGTGAACTCGAAGCATGCCACTCCGTCACCGATGTCCCACAATGCCGCCGAACCATTCTTCATGATCGGCTTGGCGCCGCGCTTGATGTCCTCAAGCTGGAGCACACCCTCGGGCCGGATGACATCCCGATAGTCGCCCTTGAGATCGAGAAATTGACGCTTGCTCCCTTCGATACGGTAGAAGCTGCGATCTCCTGCGGTCTGTAGAATCTGGGGCACCGCGCGTCCCTCACCTGCCAGCCGTTTCCCGAACGCGCCCGCGCCCAGCTGGTCGATCAGCTCGAACGGGCCATATTTCCAGTTGTAGCCGAGCTTCATCGCGTCATCGATCGCGACGACGTCATCGGCGATGGTGCCGACGAGGCTCGCGGCATAGGAAAGGGTCTGACCGAGCACAGCCCAGGCGAACGCGCCGGCCTTGCCTTGCATCGCGACCAGTTCGGCAAGCTTGCCGCGTGGCGCCTGCGTCCTGATCGTCGGACGATAATCGCCCGTCGCCAGGTCGATCGCTTCCTTGCGCTTACCCGCGTCGCGGTTGATCCGGTAGAAACCACCCTTGCCCTTGCGGCCGGTGAAACCGGTGGCGATCATCTTCTCGACCAGCGGCATCGGCCGAACGGTCGCATGGAAGACATCATCTTTGGGAAGGGTGCTGCCGAGACTTTTCAGGAGCAGCGGCATGAGATCGATCCCGACAAGATCGATCAGCCCGAAGATCCCGGTATTGGGCACACCCATCGGCCTGCCGCCAATGGCATCGGCTTCTTCGATCGTGAGGCCGAGATCCATGGCTGCGTTGACCGCGACCTGGAGCCAGTAGGTACCGATCCGGTTGGCGACGAAGCCCGGCGTGTCATGGGCATAGACGATGCTTTTGCCCATCGCCCGATCGGCAAAAGCGGCAACTTTCGCGGCGGTTTCCTTGCTCGTCTTCGGGCCGGTGACGATCTCCAGCAGCCGCATATAGCGGGGCGGATTGAAGAAATGCGTGATCAGGAAATCGGCCGCAAAAGCGACCGAACGGCCTTCGATCAGCTGGGCCAGCGGGATCGTCGAGGTGTTCGACGAGATTGCGGTGCCTGGGGTCCGGACCTTCTCGAGCTTCGCGTAGAGATCCTGCTTGATGTCGAGCCGCTCGATAATCGCCTCGACGATCCAGTCGCACTCCGCGACCCGGGCGAGGTCGTCCTCGATATTGCCGGCCTCGACCAGTTTCGCCGCCGCCTTCGACATGAAGGGCGCCGGATCGGTCTTGAGCATCTTAGCGACCGCGCCCTCGGCGATCGCATTGCGATTCGAACTTTCCTTTGGGACGATGTCCAGCAGCAGCACCGGCACACCCGCATTGGCCGCCTGGGCGGCGATGCCGGCGCCCATCGTGCCGGCGCCGATCACGCAGACCTTTCTGATCGGTGCCATCACACTGCCTCCAGCACGGTGGCAATGCCCTGGCCGCCGCCGATGCATTGCGTCGCGAGCGCATATTTGCCGCCCTCACGTTTGAGCAGCGACGCCGCCTTGCCGACGATGCGCGCGCCGGTGGCACCGAGCGGATGGCCAATCGCGATCGCGCCGCCGTCGATATTGACCGTCTCGGGCTTGAGACCGAGCTCGTTCGAGCAGGCGATCGCCTGGCTGGCAAAGGCTTCGTTGAGTTCGACCACATTGAGGTCACCGACCGCAAGGCCGGCGCGTTCAAGCGCCTTTCGCGATGCGGAGACCGGACCAATGCCCATGATCTCGGGCTCGCAACCCGACACCGCGACACTCTTGATGCGAGCCAATATGGTTAATCCATTGGCCTTAGCATATTCCTCACTGGTTACCAGCACCGCCGCTGCGCCATCGGTCAGCGGCGAACTGGTGCCGGCCGTCACCGAACCGTTGGCGTCGAAGGCGGGCTTCAGCGCTGACAGCGCCTCGGCGGTCGTGTCGGGGCGCGGTGTGCCATCGGCCTCAACCATGCCCTTCTTTGTCCTGATCGGGACGATCTCGTCTTTGAGTTTGCCGGCGTCGCGTGCGGCTCCGGCCTTCTTCTGACTGGCAACGGCAAAGGCATCCTGCGCGGCGCGCGGCACCTGATACTGGCTGGCGACGTTCTCTGCTGTCTCACCCATCGACGAATAGGCGCCGGGCCGCTTTTTTGCGAGTTCGGGGCTCGGCAGCGGATTGAAGCCCATCATCGGCACCCGGCTCATGCTCTCGACACCGGCACAGATGAAAACATCTCCCGCGCCGATCGCGATCTGACCCGCGGCGATGTGGATCGAACTCATCGACGAGCCGCAGAAGCGGTTCACTGTCATGCCGCCGACCTTGAGCGGCAGATCGGCCAGCAACCCGATCAGCCTTGCGACGTTGAGGCCCTGTTCGCCTTCGGGGAAGGCGCAGCCAAGGATGATGTCCTCGACATCATCGGCCTTGACCCCGCTCTTGTCGATCAAACCGCGAATCACCTGGGCGGCGAGATCATCGGCACGGACACGGGCCAGATCTCCCTTACCCGCGAGGTGGAAAGGCGAGCGCGCATAACCCGCAATAACGGCTTTCTGCATGGGATCTGATCTCCTGTAGTGCGGCCTTCTTGCAACAGCCGCAAACCAATTGCCTTTAAGGTATGGTGATTGCCCTATACGTCAAGGTGCATTTCTGCAATTCTTGGCGCATCGACATCTCCGACCCGTTCGTAGCACCGGGTGTGACGCTGGACCGGCGTGCGCCAATACGCAACGGTGACAAGAGAGGAACGATCCGATGATGAGCTGCCGATTCCGCCGTAACGCCCTGACAGCCGCCGCCTCGACAATCGCGCTCATGGTCGCGACCGCTGCCAACGCCGACGCTTTCTATCTGAATGCGCAATCGGTGCGTGCCTCGGGTCGCGCATATTCGGGCGAAGCCGCCGACAAGGGCGCCGCCTCGCTGTGGTGGAACCCCGCGGCGATCGCAGGCAATGAGACGAACACCTTCTATGGGGGCGTTACCGCGATCCTGCCCAAGAGCAAGGCCAGCAACGTGAACACGCTGATCGTCCGACCGGGCCAGGCGGCCGCCCCGGTGGGCGGCAACCAGGCGTCGAGAAATCCGCTGCGCAAGGGCGCTCTGCCCACCGCCGCGGTAGGCTACAAGCTCAATGATCAATGGGCGGTCGGTTTCGCGATGACCTCGCCCTTCAGCTTCACAACCAATTATGACGGAGCCAGCTGGGCGCGCTACAATGCCGACAAGACCAAGCTGACGACCTTTGATCTTCAGCCGACGATCGCCTTCCAGCCGACCCCTGAACTGGGTTTCGGTTTTGGCGTGAACGTCGAATACAGCAAGGCCTCGCTGTCTACCGCGCTCCCCAACCTCTCGCCACTGCAGCCCGACGGCCATCAGACCTTGCGCGGTAAGGGCTGGGACTTCGGCTTTTCGGTCGGCACCCAGATTCATCCCACGGACGGGATCGATGTCGGGCTCAGTTACAAATCCTCGGTCAAGCATGTCCTGAAGGGCAGCATCACCACCGCCGGCCTGCTCGGCCCGCTCGCGGGAGGGAATGGCACGCTTGGTGGCCTCCGGACGACGTTCCGCACCCCCTGGCAGGCGACGGCGGCCGTCCGTGTCCGCGCGTCCACTCCGCTCGTGATCAATGCACAGATCATTCGCGCCGGCTGGAAGAAATTCGATGCGATCCGGATCGGAGCACCGGTCAGCGCTGCAGTCGTCGAGAACTACAAGAGTGTCTGGAGCGTCGCGGCCGGCTTTGACTATGACGTCACGGAAAAGCTGGTGCTGCGCAGCGGCATCGCCTTTGCCCAGACCCCGACACAGGATGGCTCTCGCAGCCCGCGCGTACCCGATGGTTCGCGCACGACTTTTGCGATCGGCGCTTCATACAAGTGGAACGATCGGATCACGATCGACGCGGCGGCCGACTATCTCTCGTTTAAGAAAAATACGCTCGACCGGCCGGACGGCTTTTATCCGGGATCGCCGGCGCAGACGGTCGTCCTGACCAATGGCCGGATCTCCAACCGCGTGCTCACTTTCGGCCTCGGCGCACGGATGGACTTCTAATATGACTTCCCGGCGGTACCGTGACTGATCCCCAACCTGCAAGTCGCGGAGCCGCATCCCCGGGCGGCGGGGACGTGCCAGCGTCCCCGCCGATCCCGCCCCGGCTGCTAACCGATCTGATCGAAGTTGCGGTGCGCGACCATGGCGGGCGCGACGCGATCGATTTCCTGGGACGGCGCTGGACTTACGCCGACATCGGATCTCTGGTCGATCGTACCGCCGCCGGGCTCCAGGCGGTGGGGGTCGGACCTGGCGTGCGCATGGGGCTGTGCCTGCCCAACACGCCCTATTTCGTGATTCTCTATTTCGCAGCGCTGCGCTGCGGCGCCACCGTCGTCAATTTCAACCCGCTCTATGTCGAACATGAACTGCAGCACCAGATCAGGGATTCGGGCACGACGGTGATGGCGGTGATCGACGTTGCGTCGATCCACGCCAAGATTACCTCGGTCGCCGAGGGCAGCGGCCTGCAAAAGATCATCGTCTGCCCGATGGCCGATATTCTGCCCTACTGGCTGTCGCTCGCCTACCGACTGTTCAAGCGCAGCGAAATCGCGCGCTGGCCGAACGACGGACGCCATATCGCTTTTCATACCCTGGCGGAGAGCCGCGGCGCTTTCGCGCCCGTGGTGTTATCGCCCGACGACGTAGCCGTGCTCCAATATACCGGCGGGACAACCGGCGTGCCCAAGGGAGCAATGCTGAGCCATGCCAACCTTACCGCAAACTGCCGCCAGATGCGCCTCCATGTCGGCCATGATGCAGCGTTGCACGACCGGATCATGGGGGTGCTGCCGCTGTTCCATGTCTTCGCGCTCACGACGGTGCTGAACTTCGGCGTCGATACCGCGGCGTTGATGATCCTGCTGCCCCGCTTTGAACTCGATCAGTTTCTCAAGACCGTGCGGCGAACCCGGCCGACCAAGCTGCTCGCCGTGCCGACGATGCTGACCGCGCTGAACAAGGCAGCGACCCAGCGCCCGATCCATTTCGAAGACCTGGACTATTGCGTCTCGGGCGGCGCTCCCCTCCCGTTCGACGTTCGGAAGGAATTCGAGCGGGTGACCGGTGCAAAGGTGATTGAGGGCTATGGTCTCTCGGAAACCTCGCCGATCCTGACCTGCAATCCGATCGACGGCGGCGGGGTGAAGGATAACAGCGCCGGTATTGCCTTCCCTGGCACGACCATCGAGATCCGAAGTCTCGACGACCCGCACCTGATCATGCCCACCGGCGAGCGGGGCGAAGTCTGCGCGCGTGGCCCCCAGGTAATGAAGGGCTATTGGAACAAGCCGGAAGAAACCGAAAAAACATTCATCGACGGCGCAATCCGTACCGGCGATGTCGGCTATCTCGACCCGGACGGCTATCTCTTCCTTGTGGATCGCATCAAGGATGTGATCATCGCCGGGGGCTACAATGTCTATCCACGGGTCATCGAGGAGGCACTGTACGAACACCCCGCCGTGCTTGAGGCGGTCGTGATCGGCGTGCCGGACGACTATCGGGGCCAGGCGCCCAAGGCCTTCATCGTGCTCCGCCCGGGACAAAGCGCAACGATCGAGACACTGGAGGAATTCCTCGCCACCCGCCTCTCGAAGATCGAGATGCCACGCGAGATCGAAATACGGCAGAGCCTGCCCAAGACACTGATCGGCAAGCTCTCCAAGAAAGAACTGGTTGCCGAAGAGGCCGCCAAAGTGAAGGCGGCGCGCTGAGACAATGACGAAGCATGAGCCGACGCACGGTGAGCGCCAGCCCCTGCGGGGTATTCAGGACGTCGCGAACGAACTGGGCATCACGACCCGCACCATTCGTTTCTATGAGGACAAGGGCCTTCTCGAACCGCAGCGGGTGGGCACGATGCGCGTTTATTCGCGCCGCGAAATTGGCCGGCTTCAGCTCATTCTGCGCGGTAAGCGGCTCGGATTCAGCCTGCGCCAGATCAACGAGTTCCTCGACCTCTATACTGCCGACGATCTTCACCTTTCTCAGACGAAGCGGCTCCTCGAGCGGGTGGCCGAGCGTATCGATGCGCTCGAAAAACAACGCCAGGAGCTCGATCAGACCCTCGACGAACTGCGCGATATAGCGCATCAATGCCAGGACAGAATCGCCGAAGCAGGCTGAAAGCAGCCGTTCGCGATCGCAAATCATCGAAAAATGGGGGCGGTGGATGGACCAAGTCGGGACTGGGCCGGGCTTTAATGCCCTGACGCGGCGTTTCTTTCTGGAGCGCCTTGCAAAGATCGGCGGCAGCGCGATGCTGCTCGCGGGTATGGACGCGCTGGGCTTCGGCATCGGATCGGCGATGGCCGCACCGCCCAAGCTGGATGGCACGCCCAAGGCGAAGAAGGTGATCGTGCTCGGTGCAGGCAATGCCGGCCTCGCGACCGCCTATGAGCTGACTCAGGCAGGCTATGACGTAACCGTGATCGAGGCTCGCAGCTTTCCCGGCGGTCGAGCGCAGACAGCGCGCAAAGGCTTCTCGCTGACCGAACTGGGCGGGGCAACCCAGACCTGCGATTTCGACGACGGCCTCTACATCAACCACGGGCCCTGGCGGATTCCCTACCACCATCATTCAACCTTGCACTACACACGCAAATTCGGCGTCGCGCTCGAGCTGTTCAACAACGACAACGACGCAAGCTTCCTCTATTTCGACAAGGGCAAGGGCCCGTTGGCGGGCAAACCGGTGCGCAAGCGCGAGGCGGTTGCCGACATGCTCGGCTACAGCTCGGAAATCCTCGCCAAACTCTCACAGCAGGGTGCGCTCGACAGCCGGATGGACGCCGAGGACAAGGAAAAATTCCTCGAATTTCTCACCGAGTTCGGCGCGCTGTCAAAGAAGGACCTGAGCTACACGGGCACGCCGGGTCGCGGTTTCCTGGTCGAGCCCGGCGCTGGGGTCGAGCCCGGTCCCGGCAAGCCTTCGACACCTCACAAGCTCAACGACCTGCTGGACAGCGGGCTGTGGCGCTTGGTCCAGGGCATTTCCGAATGGGACCAGCAGCGCACCATGTTCCAGCCGGTTCAGGGCATGGAGCAGATCCCCAAGGCGATCGCGAAACATCTGCCCGACGGCATGATCCGCTTCTCGACCGAAGTGAAGCGCATTCGCCAGACCAGGAAGAGCGTCAGTGTCGAAGTGCTGCGCGACGGCCAGCCCGAGACGATCACCGCCGATTGGTGCGTCTGCACCATCCCGCTCTCGGTGCTGAAGTCGATCGACCATGGTTTGTCGCCGACTTTTGCCGATGCGATGGCGAAATGCGCCTATGCGCCGGTCGGCAAGATCGGCCTGCAGATGAAGCGTCGCTTCTGGGAGGAGGACCATTCCATCTATGGCGGTCACGTCTTCTGCGACAACCCCGACATCAACAACATCGCCCTGCCCTCAACCGGATGGCAAGGCCAGAAGGGCGTGCTGCTCGGCTATTATAATTTCGGTCCCAATGCCGCGAAGGTCTCGGCCAAGTCCCCGGCCGACCGCGCCGCCATGGCCGTCGACTTCGGTCAGAAGATTTTCCCTGCCTATCAGGAGAGCTACGAGACGAGCTTCTCGGTCGCCTGGCACCGCGTGAAATATAATCTCGGCGGGTGGGGCATGTGGAGCGACGAGGCCCGCGCCACCGCCTATCCGGTGCTCACCGAACCCGATGGCCGCATCTACCTCGCCGGCGAGCATATGAGCTATATCGGCGGCTGGCAGGCCGGCGCCTTCGAAAGCGCGTGGCAGCAGGTAGAGCGGCTCCACGCCCGCGCGATGAAAGGATGACAGTGTTGCGCATTCTGACGTGCCTGCCCCTGCTGACGGCCGGGATCGCCGCCGTCGCCCAGACCACCCACGCACCCACCGTCGCAGCGGCACCCGAACCAGCCCTCGATCCCGCCAGGGTCTTCACCGACAACTGCTCCGCCTGCCATCAGGTGGATGGCAAAGGGATTGAGGGCGCATTCCCGGCGCTCGCGGGCGACAAGTTCGTGCTCGGCAGGCCAGAACAGCCTATCCATGTCGTGCTCGAAGGCCGGGGCGGCATGCCTACGTTCAAGGCCGACCTGACCGACGCCCAGATCGCCGCCGCACTCACCCATGTCCGCACCAGCTGGGGCAATACCGCATCGCCGGTGACCCCCGATGCGGTGGCCGCGGTCCGATCGGGCGACGCACCCAAAGCCGAAGCCACAAAGATCATTTCCGCCCACTGACCAACCCGGAGGACCGTCATGAAGACCAAGATGTTCACTGCTGTCGCCCTCGCTTTCGCCCTGGCCGCCCCCGCTCTGGCCAAGACCGCGCCAGTCGACCGGCTGACCACGACCATGCCTGACGGCAAGCCTGGACTGATCCTGAAGGGCGTTATCGTACCGGCGGGCTATGAGACCTTCTACCTTTCGGGCCAGCTCCCCGATCCGATCGATCCTGCCAAGACCGCAACGATCGATGACTTCGGCGATACCAAGACCCAGACCCTCAGCACGCTCAGCAAGATCAAGGCGATCCTCGCCAGCAAGGGCTATGCATTGGGTGACGTCGTCAAGATGCAGGCCTTCCTGGCCGCCGACCCCAAACTCGGGAAGATCGACTTTGCGGGCTTCAACGCCGGGTTCAAGGAATATTTCGGTTCAGCGGAAAACCCCAGCACCCTCGCCCGTTCAACCTTCCAGGTGGCGAACCTGGTCGCCCCGATGTTCCTCGTCGAACTTGAAGTAACTGCGGTGAAACCAGCCAAGTAGGGACTTCCAACATGTCGGTGGCCAAGGCCCTTGCGCCGAAGCCGCCGACATCCCACCTTCAATATGGGAGGAGACAGCACAGGAGCAGAGCCTTGCGCCTTGTTTTCATCGCATCTCTCTTAGCCAGCATTGCGGCACCGGCGCTCGCCGGGCCCGAACCTGCCAAACTTTTCGCCGAGAACTGCGCGCGCTGCCATCAACTCGATGGCAAGGGCCTGCCCGGCGCCTATCCGGCCCTCGCAGGCAGCAAGATCGCCAACGGACCGGCGCCCGCCGCGGTCCGGACCGTTCTTGATGGCAAAGGCGAAATGCCGGCATTCCGCAACCAGCTGACCGACGACGAAATGGCGGCGGCCCTCAACTATGCGCGCACGAACTGGGGGAATATGGCGGGGCCGGTCGGGATCGCGGATTTCGCCAGGGTCAGAGACGGGAAATAGTGCTGGCCGGCGCCTCCTCGGCACCGTCAGAAACTAGATTATCTCGACCGCATCGCCTGGCCTGAGCTGCTCCAGCAGCCCCAGCAGCGCGTGCTTTTCGATCGCCACGCAGCCTTCGGTCGGCCGTCCCTCGCTGCAATGGAGGAAGATCGCGCTGCCAAGGCCTGTGATCGGCGGGTCGTCATTATGGCCCAGCACCACGATCACGTCGTACAGCCCGTCATCGCGTTCAAGCCGCTCCGCCGAGTGACAGTGCGGATGTACCACCGGGCGGTTATAGTGCGGGTCGTCCGGCCCATCCGACCAGCCGTCGGCAGGGCGCACCCAGCGCCACGGCAGCCGCATCCCGGGCGGCGGCATGGATCGTCCGGAACGGAACAGTACGGTACGGATCGGCCAGGCGCCGAGTGGGGTCATCCCGTCGCCCTCGCGCTTGTCGGCAGCGGAGCAGGCGCCCGCCCGGCCGATCGTGCACGCGATGGCGACACCATCCGGTCCGGTCAGCTTCAGCGCCGCACTGTCGACGCGGATCACCGCGCTCACAACTGGTGGCCGGTACGATCGCGCTTGGTCGCAAGATAGGCGCTGTTGTGCGGGTTCTCGCCCATCTTGTGCGGCACCCTGTCGACCACCGCGACCCCCGCCGCCTCAAGTCCGGCCACCTTGGCCGGATTGTTGGTGAGCAGCCGGACCTTGAGCTGGCCAAGCAGGGTCAGCATCCGCGCCGCGACCCGAAAGTCGCGTTCGTCAATCCCGAAGCCGAGCCGCAGATTGGCGTCGACCGTATCGTAGCCCTGGTCCTGCAGCGCATAAGCGCGCAGCTTGTTGATCAGCCCGATGCCGCGCCCTTCCTGGCGCAGATAAAGCAGGATGCCCCAACTCGCCTCGGTCATCGCCCTGAGCGCACCGTTGAGCTGCGGCCCGCAATCGCATTTGAGCGACCCGAGCACATCACCTGTGAGACATTCGCTGTGCAGACGGACGAGTGGCGGCGTCCCGTCGGGCGTGCCGATGATCAACGCGACATGCTCGGCGGCGTCGGCGACATGGCGGAAGGCGACGATCTCGGCCTTTTCGGCCGCCGCAACCGGCAGCCGCGCCTGCGAAGCGATGACGAGGTGGGCGGGATCCTCATAATCGTCGAGCGCCGCGGCATCGAGGTCGGCCTCGGCTGCGCCGTCCGCACGGACAAACAGCGCGGGCAGCAGGCCGGCGAGCCTGGCCAGCCGCAGCGCTGCCATCGCTGCCTCGGGTGCTATCACGGCCCTTGCGCGGAACGGTCCCTTGAGTGGTGTCGCAAGATCGCGCACCGGATCGGCCAGGGCAATCGCGGTCGGCAGGTCTAACCAGGGGACCCGCTCGATCAGCGCCGGGCTGGCGGGGCTCGCCGCCTCACGCTGATTGGCAAGGTTGAGCGTCGCGGCGCGCGCAGCGGAGAGCAGAACGTCTGCCGGTTCGGCGCCGTCGAAATCGGCAAGGGAGACGTCATTGGCCGTCTCGACAGCAAGCACGACCAGCCGCTTCCCCCTGGCCGACACCGCGACCGGCCAGCCGCGTTTGAGCGCATCGATTGCGCGCGCAGCGGCCCGGGCTGCCGCAGAGCTCACACCTCAAGCTCGGTAAAGAGGGGGATATGGTCCGACGGCCTTGTCCAGGATCGGCAAGGCTCGCAGACATAATGGTTGGTGGCGAGCTTCGCGACCTCGGGGCTCGCCCACATGTGATCGAGCCGCCGGCCGCGATCCGACGCTGCCCAGTCCTGCGCGCGATAGCTCCACCAGGTGTAGAGTCGCTCGGGCGGGGGCACGAACACACGGCCCAGATCGACCCAGTTGTGCGCCGCCTGGAGCTTGCCCAGTGTCTCAACCTCGATCGGCGTATGGCTGACCACGTCGAGCAACTGCTTGTGGCTCCACACGTCGCACTCAAGCGGAGCGATGTTGAAATCCCCCACAAGCAAGGTCGGCTCTCTGAGCTCCTCCGACCAGCGGATCATGCGGCCAAGGAAATCGAGCTTCTGACCGAATTTGGGATTCACCTCGCGATCAGGGATGTCGCCTCCCGCGGGGATATAGACATTCTCGAGCCGGATCCCGCAATCGAGCCGGACGCCGACATGGCGTGCCTCGCCATTATCCTGCCAGTCATGGCGGCCTTGTTCGTGCAGCGGCAGCCTGGAGATGATCGCGACGCCGTGGTGCATCGGCTGGCCATTGATCTCAAAATGCTCGTAACCGAGCTGGCGGAACATCTCGAACGGGAAGGTGTCATCGCGAACCTTGGTC